>JAEULD010000287.1 GCA_016792765.1 Candidatus Odyssella sp. | reverse complement strand
GCCGACGCGCGCGTGCCGGGCGCGCATCCGGTCTGGCAACTGGCGGGGAACGGCTCGGTCGGCAGCCAGGCGCTGCTCGGCATCCCGCGCGTCTGGCAGATCCGCCACGCGCCGGCCCTCGAACGGATCGCGGCGGTCTGGCCGTTCGAGACCGGCCTCGCCGACGATCGCGGGCGCCGCGTGATCCTCGCCGAGGCCTATCCTTCGCTCGTGAAGGCCAAGCGGCTCGCGCATCTGCCGAAAGACGCCGGCCAGGTCGCGGCGATGGTCGAAGCCTTCGCCCGCGCCGACGCGGCCGGCGAGATCGCGACGTGGTTCCGCGGCGATCCGAACCTGAGCGCCGGAGAACGCGCGGCGGTCGAGAGCGAGGAGGCGTGGATCCTGGGCCTGCGCGGACCGGCGAGGCGCATCCTGCGCCGGCGGCGGAAAGCGCGGCGGAGAACGCGCCGTGGCTGAGGCGAAGGGCCTGATCGTCGCCGCGCCCGCGACCGGGCAGGGCAAGACGACGCTGACGCTCGGCCTCATCGCCGCGCTGCGCGCGCGGGGCCAGCGGGTGGCGGCGCTCAAGGTCGGGCCGGATTTCATCGATCCCGGCTTCCACTATGCGGCCGGGGCGACGGCATCGTTCAATCTCGACCATTGGGCGATGCGGGCGGAGACCCGCGCCGCGCTGATCGCCAAGGCCGCCGACGCGGCCGACCTCGTCGTCGCCGAAGGCATGATGGGCTTGTTCGACGGCGCGATCGCCGGCGGCGGCAGCACGGCCGACATCGCCGCCGAAACCGGCTGGCCCGTGTTCCTTGCGATCGACGCCTCGGCGCAGGGGCAATCGATCGCGGCGCTCGCGCAGGGATTCGCGCGTTTCCGGTCCGACGTGCGCGTGGCCGGCGTCGTCCTGACGAAAGTCGGCGGCGCGCCGCACCGGAAGCTGCTCGCGGCGGCGCTCGCCGGCGTGAACCTCCGCGTGTTCGGCATGGTCGCGCACGACCGGACGCTCGCCGTGCCCGAGCGGCATCTCGGCCTCGTCCAGGCGCGCGAGCACAAGCTGCATCGCATGATGGCCAATGTGCGGGACGCCGTGGCGGCCGGCGTCGATCTCGACGCGCTGTGCGCCGCGGCCGCTCCGATACGGCCCGGCGCGCCGGCGGCGCCACCGCCCGTGCCGCCGCTCGGGCGGCGCATCGCCGTGGCCGACGACGCCGCGTTCGCGTTCGCCTACGAGCACGTCCTTGCGGGGTGGCGCGCGGCCGGCGCCGAGATCCTGCGCTTCTCGCCGCTCGCCGACGAGGGCCCGCCGTCCGATTGCGACGCCGTGTACCTGCCCGGCGGGTATCCGGAGCTGCATGTGGAGCGGCTGGCCAACGCGCAGAATTTCCGGGTGGGCGTCTATGCCGCCGCGGCGCGCGGCGCGGCCGTCTACGGCGAGTGCGGCGGCTACATGACGCTCGGCGACGCGCTGATCGACGCCAAGGGCGCGAGCCACACGATGCTCGGGCTATTGCCGGTGACGACGTCGTTCTTCCGGCCGGCCCTGCAGATCGGCTACCGCACGATGACGCTCGCCGCGGACACGCCGCTCGGCCCGGCCGGCGCGCGATTCCGCGGACAGGAGTTCCACTATTCGGCCGTGTCGAGCGAAGCCGCGACGGAGCGGCTGTTCCAGGCCGCCGACGCCGACGGCACGCCGCTCGGTCCCGCCGGCCTCCGGCGCGGCAGCGTGTTCGGCTCGTATCTGCATGTGATCGACGCGGCGTGAGGCGCGGGCGCTATTCGATCTGACACGCGGCGTTGAGGATGCCGATCGTCAGCGAGACGAGGCCCGAGAACGCGCCCACCGAAATCTTGCCGCCTTCGATCGCCTGCGGCAGCCCCGGCATCAGCGCGCGCGCGACGAAGAACGCGACGACCTGCACGATCAGCGCCACGATGCCCCAGAACGCGACCGAGAGCAGCGTCGCGTGGTGTGCGATCACCATGCCGAGCGGGAGGATGAAGCCGATCACGGCGCCGCCGAGGCTCAGGGCCGCCGCGCTGTTGCCGCCGCGGATGAGGCGCAGCTCGTCGTGCGGCGTGACCCAGAGATAGACGACGAAGAACGCAACGAGCAGGGCCGAACCCAGGGCGAGATAGAGCAGGAAGTTCGGAACGCCCTTGAACAGTACCGCGAATTCCATGTGACTTGCCCCCTTGCTGCTTCGCCCCAGGTCCGCGGAACGCTACAGTCGATCCGACACGCTGCCAAGACCGCGACAACGACGGTACGAGCATGCTCGATCTCACGCCGTTCCTGAAGCTCTATGCACGCCGGCGCGCGCGCCGGCTCGCGCGGCTCGATCCCGCGGGCGCGCAGCGCGCGCAGCTGGCCGGCCTGCTCGCGGCGGCCACGAACACCCGCTTCGGACGCGATCACGATTTCCACGCGTTCCGCGCGCCCGAGGATTTCCGCAGCGCCGTGCCGCTCCGGAAATACGACGGCATGTGGCGCGACTACTGGCAGGCGGCGTTTCCCGTGCTCGACGACGTCTCGTGGCCGGGCCGCGTGCCCTATTTCGCGGTGACGTCGGGCACCACCGGCGATGCGACGAAATACATCCCCGTCACCCAGGCGATGGTGCGCTCCAACAAGAAGGCGGCGCTCGACCTGCTCGTGCACCATGTCGTCAATCGGCCGGCCACGCGGCTGTTCGGCGGCCCGAACTTCATCCTCGGCGGCAGCACCGACCTCGTCGCGCGCGCGCCGGGCGTGCTGTCGGGCGATCTTTCCGGCATCGCGATCAAGACCGTGCCGTGGTGGGTCAAGTCGCGGAGCTTCCCGCCGCTCGATCTCGCGCTCGTCGCCGATTGGGAGAAGAAGGTCGATCTGCTCGCGCGCGCGTCGATCGATCTCGACATCCGCTCGATCGGCGGCACGCCCTCGTGGCTCCTGATCCTGTTCGACCGCCTCGCGGCATTGCGCGGCGAGAAGCGGCTGCCGCTCGCGCGCTTCTGGCCCAATCTCGAGCTCGTCGTGCATGGCGGCGTGCATTTCGGGCCCTACCGGAGCCAGTTCGAGGCGCTGCTCGCAGGCGCGCACGCCGAGACGCGCGAAGGCTACGCCGCCAGCGAAGGCTTCGTGGCGGTGCAGGACAGGGGGCCGGGCGAGGGGCTGCGGCTCAATCTCGACACCGGCCTGTTCTACGAATTCGTGCCGGTCGAGGAGCTCGGCAGCGCGAATCCGACGCGCCACTGGATCGGCGACGCCGAGACCGGCGTGAACTACGCGATCGCCGTCTCCACCTGCGCCGGCGTGTGGTCGTATCTCATCGGCGACACGGTGCGCCTCGTCTCGCGCGATCCGCCGCGGCTGCTCGTCACCGGGCGGACCGCCTACAGCCTGTCCGCGTTCGGCGAGCACCTGATCGGCGAGGAGATCGAGGAGGCCGTGAGCCGCGCCGCCGCCGCGATCGACGCCGAGGTGGTGGACTATTCCGTCGGCGCGATTTTTCCGGCCGGCCCCGGCGATCTCGGCGGCCACCTCTATGTCGTGGAGTTCTTCGGCCGCGTGCCGGACGAAGCGGCCCGCGCCGCTTTCGCCGCCGCGATCGACACGTTCCTTTCGGAGAAGAACGAAGACTATGCCGCGCACCGCTCGGGCGGCTTCGGCATGAAGCCGCCGGCGCTGCTGGCGATGAACGAGGGCGGGTTCGCCGCCTGGATGAAATCGCGCGGGCGCTACGGCGGCCAGAACAAGGTGCCGCGGATCATCAACGACCAGGAGCTGTTCGCGGGGCTGCGCGCTTACGCGGTTTCTTGGCGAAAGCAATGAAGGCGCCGGAAGAAAGTAACACTTATGTTACCATGCGGTTGACATGCCGGAGCTTCGCGAGTATCTCGACATCGGCGGGCGCAGCCCGTTCGGCGACTGGTTCGCCGGCCTGGACGCGACCGCGGCTGCGCGTGTCGCGACGGCTCTCGCCCGCTTGGAGCAAGGCAATTTTTCGAACGTCAATCCGGTAGGCGAGGGAGTGGCCGAGTACAAGATCGATTTCGGTCCGGGATACCGGATCTACTTTGGCCGGCACGGCGGCGACCTGGTGATCTTGCTGGCCGGTGGAACCAAGAAGCGGCAGTCGCGCGACATCGGCAATGCAATACTTTCGTGGGCCGAATATCGACGCAGACGTCGGACGGAGCGATGACAATGGCGCTGACGCGGGCGTTCAAGGAGACGGTTCGGGATCGGGTCCTGAAGGATCCGGCATTTCGCGTCGCCCTGCTGAAAGAAGGCGTGGACGCATTGCTTGCCGGCGACGTCGATAGCGGCAAATCGATCCTGCGCGATTACATCAACGCGACGATAGGGTTCGAGGGGCTGGGATCGGCGGTGGGCGTGCCGGCAAAGAGCCTGCTCCGGATGTTCGGCCCGCGCGGCAATCCGCAAGCCCGTAACCTTTTCGCCGTGATCGAGCATCTTCAGGCGAGAACGGGCATCAGCCTCCAGGTCGGCGCGAGGAAAATCTCGGGCCGCAAGCTGGCGGCCTGAGTTCGTGCCTTCTATTCCTCCGCGCCGCCGCCGGTGATGAGGCGGGAGCCTTTCTGGAAGGTGAGGTAGGACCAGAACCAGTCGAGCGCCACCGCGATGCGGTTGCGGAAGCCGATCAGGAAGAAGACGTGTGCGATGCCCCAGAGCCACCAGGCCGGGTTCCCGCGCAGGCGCAGCCAGCCGAAATCGACCACCGCGGCGCGGCGCCCGATGGTCGCGAGATTGCCGAAGTGGCGATAGCGGAACGGGCCGGGGAAATCGCGGCCCTTGATGCGCGCGAGGATCGCGCGCGCGGCGAACGCGCCGGCCTGCTTGGCCGCGGGCGCGATGCCGGGCACGGGCCGGCCGCGCGCGTCCTTCATCGCGGCGGTGTCGCCGATCACGAAGAT
>JAEULD010000268.1 GCA_016792765.1 Candidatus Odyssella sp. | reverse complement strand
ATCTTCTATCACCACCGTCCCGACCCCGACACGCCGCTCGAGGAGACGATGGCGGCGCTCGCGCATGTCGTGCGGCAAGGCAAGGCGCTCCATGTCGGCCTGTCGAAGTACCCCGTGGACCTCGCCCGCCAGGCGGCCGCCCTGCTACGGCAGATGGGAACGCCCTGCCTGATCCACCAGCTGCGCTATTCGATGCTCGAACGCGCGCCGGAGGACGGCCAGCTCGCGGCCGCGGCGGCCGACGCGATGGGCGTCGCCGCCTTCTCGCCGCTCGCGCAAGGGCTGCTCACCGACAAGTATCTTGCCGGCGTGCCCGGCGATGCGCGCATGGCGCGCGGCGGCACGCTGCCGCCCGAACGGCTGACGCCCGACCTGCGCGCGCGCCTCGCCCGCCTCGACGACATCGCGCGCGGCGGCAGGCGCTCGCTCGCCCAGCTCGCCCTCGTGTGGCTGCTGCGCGATCCGCGCGTCACCACGCTGGTCGCCGGCGCGCGCACGGTGGCGCAGCTCGACCACGCGCTCGACGCGCTTACGGCGCCGACGCTTGCCGACGGCGAGCTTGCCGCGATCACGGCCGCACTGGGCTAGATCGGCCGGAACTCCACCGCGAACAGCGGCAGGCCGAGGGCGCGGTGTTCGGCGGGCGCGACCGCGCGCAGGCGGGGCGCCGCGATCACCAGGGTGCGCGCGCCCTCGGCGGCGAACAGTGCGCGCGGGGCGTGGAAGAGGAAGCGGCCGTCCTGCGCCGCCGCCGGCTGCACGCGCGCGCCGTCGAGATAGACGTCGAAGCCGTCGACGCGCAGCGCCGACAGGCCGCCGGTGTCGAGCGCGATCATGTGGTCGCCCGCCGGCACCTGCACGCGCAGCAGCGCGAGCGGGCCCGCCCAGCGGAAGCTCCGGCCTTCGTGCCGCTCGCGCGCATGAAACCCGCACAGCGCATCGGACGCCAGCTCCCCCGGCCGGTAAAGCAGCGCGGGCGCGGCCGCTGCGCCGCCGCCGCCGGCACGCGCGCGCCGCAGCGCGCGCTCGAAACCGCGCCGCCCCGCGGCATTCCACAGCACCTGGAAGCGGCGATAGCGCTCCTCCGCGTCGAGGCCGGGCCGCGCAAAGCGGGCCCGCGCCGCCGCATAGGCGACACCGGCGCGCAGCACGCCGATGCGCCCGAAGGCGAGCGCATCCCCTGCCCGCTCCGCCAGCACCGCCGCCATGCTGCGTGCAAGCGCACCTGAACGGCCCTTGACCATGGCGACGAGGCCGCGCGCAAGGCTCGCCCGCGCGCAGGCGAAGGCGAGACGGCGTTCGGCGGCGCCGGCCTCCGCCCAGTCCGCTCCCCAGCCGAAATAGGCATCGAAGCGCGCGGCCGGCACGCGCGCGCGATAGCGCACCTCGCCGTCGCGGAAGGCGGCGACGTAGTCGAGCATGTCGGCGATGGCAGTCGAGTTGTAGTGCGTGATGCGCGCGGCAGCGGCGTGGCCGAGGCGATGGCCGGCGGCATCGAGCTCCGCCGCCAGCGCCATCTCGGAGAACACGCCGAGCCCGGCGTCGAAGCCGCCGACGCCGAGATAGGCATCGCGCCGGACCGCGGTGCCGCGGATCGTCACCTTGCGCCAGTCGCCCGGCTGCGACCACGCGGCGAAGCCTTCCTGATACGCCCGCGCCTCGATGCGCGCGATTGGATGCGGGTTGCCGTCGTCGACCGTCGTCAGGCAGGCGCCAGCCAGCTCGCTGCGGTGGGATTCGAGGTAGGTCTGCAGCGCCGACAGGCAGCCCGGCTCGGCCACGCAATGCGCCTCGGTGAACAGCACGACGGCGCCATGCGCCGCGCGCGCGCCGTGATCGTGCAGCGCCGGTTCGTCGGCGCCGGGAACGGCGAGCAGCCGGTCGCCGGGGCCCAGCAGGCCGCGCGCGGTCCGGGTGATCGCCGGGTCACCGCCATCGTCGACGACCAGCACTTCGTAGCGTTCGCGCGCCAGCGTCTGGCCGCGCGTCCAGCTTGACAGCGATTCGACGATGTGGCCCCGATGATCGCGCGTCGGCACGACGACCGACAGCGCGGGAGCGGCGGCGTCGCTCATTGCGCGCCACCTGCAAAGCGCGGCAACACGCGATGGACGAGACGCTGAGCATCACCGTGAGCGAAGCCGAGCGGGCGGCCGGCGCGCTCGCGCCCGCGACGAACCGCCAGGCGGCTATGCTGCTGCACGGTGCGGGCTGCGTCGTGCTGCGTGGCCTGCTGCCGGCCGCCCAGATTGACAGCCTCGCGACGGCGTTCCGCGCGATCTACTCCGACTGCGTGGCGAGCCGCGACGGCGACGCATGGTACCAGGTCGCGCGCGACAGCCGCGCCGTGTTCTGGGAGCGCGGCAGCCGCTGGCGCATCTTTCCCAAGCTGCGACCGCCTTTCGATCACGACTCGCTCCTCGCCAACCCCATCATCCTCGCCCTGCTCGCCGACCTGCTTGGGCCCGATTTCTACTGCAAGTTCGTGTCCAGCGACACCTGCGTGCGCGGATCGACGCTGCAGGCCCCGCACCGCGAGTTCTCCGCCGGCGGGCTCACGGCGCCGCGCGCGTACATCGTCAACGTGCCGCTCGCCGCCTGCACGCGCGAAAACGGCGCGCTCGAGGCATGGCCGGGCGGCAGCCATCTCTGGCAAGGCGACGCGATGGCGCGGCTCGGCTTCGACGACGGCATGCAGGACGGCGCCAACGACGCGATGGAGGCGCTCGCGCGGCGGCTGCCCTCGCGGGTGATGGATCTCGCGCCGGGCGACGCGCTGATCCGCGATCCCGGGATGCTGCATCGGGGCACGCCCAACCTGACCGATGCGCCGCGCACCATGCTGACCATCTGCTACCAGCACCCCGACCATCGCCACGACTACGGCGACCCCCGTTTCAACGTCGACGATGAAATTCGCGGCCGGCTCCCGCCCGCCGTCGCCCGCCTGTTCGCGCGTGCGCTCGCCGACGTCGAAGCGGCGGCGAGCACCGCAGCTACACCCGCCCGGCGAGGAATCTGGCAGCGCCTGCGAGGCAGCCTTGCACGTAGCTGAGGCGGATCAGCCAGGTCGGCCGCTCCTCGGCAAACTGCAGATAGCCGCGCGGCCAGCGCGCCAGCACGCGCATCATCTCGCCGAGCGCCCACAGGGCAGTCGCCAGCCGGTCGGCGAAGCGCGGCGCATGCGTGCGCGCGAGCACGCGCAGATAGGGCTCCGCCCGGCCGAAGCCGCGATGGATGCCGCGCAGATGGGCGAGCGTGGTGCGCTCGCGCCCGATGACATGATCGAGCACGAGCGCCGGCGCATACCATATCTCGAATCCGGCATGGCGGACGAACATCACCAGCTCGGCGTCCTCGCCGGCGTGAAGCGCGCCGCCGCAGCGGCCGGTGAGCCGGCCGCGCTCGCTCCAGCCCGAGGCGCGCGCCGCGTCGCGATCCACGACCAGCCCGGCGCCGACCGGGCATCGGCGGCCGCTCATCGGGAGGCGGAACGGCTCGTCCCCCCAGTCCTGTGCGGCCAGGCTTTCGCCGTAGAGCGAAGCGAGCGCGCTCGGCGGCTCCTCCCAGGCGATCTGGTTGCGGCCGCCGAAGGCGCCCGCCGCGGGATGCGCGCGCGCGAAGTCGAGCGCGGCCGCGATCCAACCCGGCTCCAGCAGGCAGTCGTCGTCGACGAAGGCGACCAGACGGCCGCGCGCTTCGGCGATGCCGCGGCGGCGCGCGAAGGCGACGCCCTGGCGCGCCTCACCGACCAGGCGCAGACCGGGAATGCGCCCGCGGACGCGCTCGCGCTCGACCGTCTCAGCCGTGCCGTCCGCCGAGTTGTTGTCGACAACGATGGCTTCCCAAGCCGTCCCGGCCTCCACACGCTGTGCCGCCAGCCGGTCGAGGCAGAGGGCGAGCAGGCGCGCGCGGTTGTGGGTGCAGACGACGACGCTGAGATCCATCACGCGCGACGATAGAGGCCCGCGCGCGCGCGATCCAGCACCGGTGCGCCGTCAAGCGAACTTGACGGTAATCCCGCCATCGACCGGCAGCTCGACGCCGGTGATGTATTTCGCCTCGTCCGAGGCGAGGAACAGCGCCGCGTGCGCCACGTCCCAGGCGTCGCCCATGCGGCCCATCGGGCATTGCGCGTCGCGGATCGCCACCATCTTGTCGACGTCGCCGCCGGCATAGGCCTGCTTCAACGGCTCGCGGATC
>JAEULD010000263.1 GCA_016792765.1 Candidatus Odyssella sp. | reverse complement strand
CCGAAGATGATCGGGTCGGTGGCGGCGAGCAGATCATCTTCGGCATCGTCGTGATCGGCATCATCGGCCTCGTGTCCGACTATCTGTTCAAGACGGTCAATCAGAAGCTCTTTCCGTGGAGTCTCGCCTAGTGTGCGGCATTTCCGCCGTAGGGGCGCACGGCTGTGCGCCCTGCCGCCGCCCGACATGCGCGAAGAGGGGCGCACAGCCGTGCGCCCCTACGCGTTTGGCGCCCGCCTGATGTCTAAGCTCGTCATCGAGGGCGTCAGCCGGACCTTCCCCGGCGTGCAGGGCGGCCAGCCCACGCGCGCGCTGGAGCCGGTGGATCTCCGCATCGCCGACAACGACTTCATCACGATCCTCGGGCCCTCGGGCTGCGGGAAGTCCACGCTGCTGCGCGTCGTCGCCGGACTCGACAGGCCCTCCACCGGCAAGGTGCTGCTCGACGGCCAGGCGGTGACGCGGCCGGGGCCGGATCGCGGCATGGTGTTCCAGTCCTACACGCTGTTCCCGTGGCTCACGGTGCGCGAGAATATCTGCTTCGGCCTGCGCGAGCGGGGCGTGCCGGCGGCGCGGCAGCGCGAGATCAGCGAGGGCTGGATCGACAAGGTGGGCCTGCGCGGCTTCGAGAACCACTATCCCAAGATGCTTTCGGGCGGCATGCAGCAGCGCACGGCGCTGGCGCGCGCGCTCGCCAACGAGCCCAAGATCCTGCTGCTCGACGAGCCGTTCGGCGCGCTCGACAACCAGACGCGCGCGCTGATGCAAGAGATGCTGCTCGCGATCTGGGAGGCCGAGAAGAAGACGGTGCTGTTCGTCACCCACGACATCGAGGAGGCCATCTTCATGGCCAATCGCGTCGTGGTCATGAGCGCGCGCCCCGGCCGCATCAAGGCCGAGCTGCCGGTCGATCTTCCGCACCCGCGCCACTACACGATGAAGACGACGCCGGAGTTCGCGGCCCTCAAGGCGCGCCTCACCGAGGAGATCCGCGTCGAATCGATCCGCGCGGCCGAACAGATGGCCGCCAAGTCGCAGGCCTGACGGCGCCGCGCCTCATTCGGCGCCGTCCGGCCGCCGCAGATAGACGTGAAACTCCGGCCGCGCGAGAACGCGCTCGTATCCGCTCCACAGCGCCCGGAAGCGCGGATCGCGGCCGAAATAGGCGAGATAGTCGAACGGCCGGCCGCCCAGGTAGTCCTTGGCCTCCCGCACGTCGACGATGACGACGGCGGGCGGTCGGCGCGCGAGATCGTCGATCGTGGTGTCGATCACGTACCGCTCGATGCGGTCGAGCCCGGCCTGGTCGCGATTGGGGTCGGCGCGGCCGCGCAGGATGCCCGGCAGCGGCCACAGCGTCGGAAACCGCGACGGCCAGTCGGCGTTCGCATAGGTCGCGAGCGGAAAGCCCCAGCTCAGATTCATCGAGAACACGGCGAGTCCGCCGCGCGCCGCGTGCTCGCGGACCAGCGGCAGCATCGCGTTGGTCATCGCGTTGCCGTAGTTGCCGCGCGCGCCGAGATCGATCGCCAGGATCAGGAGGAGCAGGGCGGGAACGCCCGCGGTCCGGAGCGCGACGGCGCGCGGCGCCCTGTCGTCCGCGGCGCGGGCGGGGGCGGCGGTCAGCATCGCGCCGGCGCACAGCATCAGCATCGCCGTGGCGGGATAGAGCTGATACTGCCAGCCCTTCATCTGCGCGACGTAGAGCGCGAAGAACGCGGCGCCCGCGGCCAGGAAGATCTCCGCGAAACGCGGCGCCGCGAAGCGGCCGCGCAGCGCGACGAGGGCGGCGGCGGCTACCGGCAAGAGCAGGGTTTCGAGGCGGACCAGCACCGCCGCCGGCGCGGCCTCGTAGGCGCCGTAAACGGCGCCGGCCAGCGGGACGACGAACCCGACGTATTCGGGCGTGAAGACGAAGATGGACAGCGCATAGGCCGAAACCGCCGCGGCCAAGGCGAGCGTCTCGGCGCGGAAGAACGCGCCCTGCCGCCCGCGCACGAGGCGCAGATAGATTTCGAGCATGACCGGGACGATCAGGAACGGCGGCTTGATCGAGAACGCCAGGCCGCCGGCAAGGCCGGCCAGCAGCGCCAGCCGAGGCGAAACCGCCCGGCCCGAGGCGCGCAGCGCGATCAGGACGAGATAGGGCAGCCCGAACACGACGATCAGGTGCTCGCGCTGGCCGAACGCGGCGCCGGGCAGCCACGTCAGCGCGAACAGGGCGATCACGCCGATCCAGCGCCGGGACGCCGGCATGGCTCGGTCGGGCGCGCCGGCGATCGCGCGCGACAGCGCGAGCGAGCCGGCGATCAGCGCGAAGACGTAGACGACGAACGCGTCGGCGGACGCGACGCCGAGGAGGCGCGCCGCGGCGACCGGCGGCACGGCGAGATAGAACGCGAGCGGCGGATTGAGCTCGACGATGTCGGAATAGAGGCGCGCGCCGTCGAGGAAGCGGCCCGTGGCGGTGAGGAACCACGCGCTGTCGTGGTTGAGCGTGCCGCCGAGTTGCAGCAGCAGCGCGGCCGCCGCGAGGGCGAGCGCGACCGTGCCCGGCAGCAGGCGCCGGTCCACCGCGGCGCGCGCAGCGCGCGGCACTTGCGTCCGGGTCGCTGCGGTCACGGCGGGGCCGCGGCCGGGAAGGCCGTGCGCGCGGCAGATGCGGAACGTTGCCAGGTCGGCATGGGTTGCGGCCGATAGCGAGGCGCGTCGCCTCGATCGGGCCGGACCCTATGCGGTAGTGGTTAATTAACCGTGATTGCCGGGGCGAGGCCGCGCGTCGTCTGCGGCGCGGGGGCGGTTCGCGCCCCCGCGCACGCGGACATCGCTCAATAGCGCTGGCAGGTCACCTGGCTGAAGCCCTGGCAGACGGGGCCGTTGCAGTAGGTGCCGCTTCCCACCACCCAAGTGCGCCCCGGATGATAGGTGTTCCAGCTGGTCGCGCGCGTGAAGCCGTATTGACGGCAGAGCTGATGCGCGCCGCCCCAGCCGCAATTCGTCGCCCAGCTCGAGCACCAGTCGACGACGGCGCCGTTCATCTG
>JAEULD010000087.1 GCA_016792765.1 Candidatus Odyssella sp. | reverse complement strand
GCTGAAGCTCGCGCGCAACCGGCGCTATCGCTTCCGCATGATGGCGATGGACGTGGCGCACGGCGCTTCGATCCAGGCCGGGGCCGGCAGCGTGATCGTGCGCTTGCGGCCGGGCATCGCGGTGGAGCGCGAGATCGAGTTCCGCCGCGCCGGTCGCTATCTCGTCTATTGCACGACCTATTGCGGCCCGCCGCACGACCGCATGTTTTCCACGATCGACGTCGCGTGAGGCGCGCCATGGCGTTCGACGGACTCGTTCCCGCTCTCGCCCGCGCGCCGGCGCGCGACAAGGCCCTGCTCGGATCGCTGCTGGCCGCGGCGTTGGCGGCGCTCGCTTTCGGCGTCGTCGCCGGCGCGTGGGTGGCGCTCACGCGCGCGGGCGCCGCGGCGCCGGCGCCGGAGAACGGCTATCGGTTGCTCACGAGCCACGGCACCGCCGCGTTCTTCTTCTGGCTCTATTTCGCGCAGGGCGCGCTGCTGCTCGCGCTCGCGATGGCGCACGGACGCGAGCGGCCGGCCTTGGCGCTGCGCCCGCTCGCCTGGCTCGGCGGCGCGCTGATGCTGGCCGGCTTCGCGGCGACGCAGGCCGCCACCTGGATCGGCACGCCGCTGCTCTACGACGCCGAGCCCGATCTCGCCGCGGAGAATCGCGCGTCCGCGCTGCTGTTCTACGCCGGCTATCTCGGCCTGGCGCTCGGCCTCGCAGGCGTGGCGCTGTCGGCGATCGCGACCGCCGTGGCCGGAAAGCGCGAGCGCGGCGGCGCGCCGTGGAGCGCCGTCACGTTCGGCGCCGTGGCCTGGGCCGGGCTGATCCTGGTCAGCGCGGTCGCGGTCGTGAACGCGTTCCTGCCGGCGGCGCTGTGGGCGGCCGGCGCCGGGCCGCTGCCCGCCGATCACAGCACCGGCTGGCACATCCTGTTCCACAATCTCCAGTACCTGCCGCTGATGGGGACCGTGCTCGTCTGGTACGCGCTGGTGCGCGACTTTACCGGCGGCGGTTCCGTCTTCGGCGAGCGCTTCTCGAAGATCGTGTTCGCGCTCTATCTCGTCTTCGTGCCGCCGACCTCGCTCTATCACATGTTCCTGGAGCCGGGGCTGGCGCCGCTGGTGCGGGCGCTCGGCTCGGTGCTCTCGCTGTTCGTCGGCGTGCCGACGATCGCGGCCTTCCTCGTGATCGTGATCTCGCTCGAGGCGCGGGCGCGCGCCGCCGGGCGGCGCGGCGCGTTCGGCTGGCTGCGCGCCCTCCCCTGGGGCCAGCCCGCGGCCGACGCGCTGCTGATCGCGGTGCTTTCGCTGGCGCTCGGCGGCACCTTCTCGTTCGTGCTGATCCAGGAGAAGCTCGCGGGCCTGCTCAGCGACACGTTCTTCGTGCCCGCCTACTTCCACTTCCTCACGGTCGGCACGGTGTCGCTGACCTTGCTCGGCGGGATCGCGCACATCGTGCCGAGCCTGACGGGCCGCGCGCCCCCGCTGCGCCGGCTGCTGCGCGCGCTGCCTTACGCGATCGGCGCGGCGCTGCTCGTGTTCGCGTTCGCCGGCGTGGCGGGCGGCCTCGCCGGCCTGCCGCGGCGCGTGCTCGACGCCGGATACGACGGGCTGGCGCCGGCGGCCTGGCGCGCCGTCTCGGCGGCGCTCGGCATCGGCGGCGCCGCGATGGCCGCCGGCGTGCTCGCTTATGCGCTGGCGCTGCTCGCCGGCCTCGCACGCTTCGGCGCCGCCGCCGCGCCCGCGCCGGCGCGCGAAGCGGCGCCCGACGCCGCCGCGATTCGCCACTCGGCCTGGTCGGCGCCGGCTTCGGTGGCGGTGCTCATGCTCGCGATCTACGCCGCGACCGCGTTCGCGTTCGATCTCATGCGCGCATTGCCGGTGCAGGCCTCCGGCAGCGGCCATTGAAGGAGACAGGACATGGATGAGGATGTCGCCGCGCTGGCGCTCGTGTTCGCGATCTGGGCGCTGCTCGCCGCCGCCTATGCGCTGGTGCCGATGCTGAGCATGCCCGACGCCGCGCGGGTGTGGGGCGCCGGCGCCGCCGTGTTCCTGGCTCTCGCCGTATGGGTGGCGCGCAGCCGGCGCCGCCGCTGAGCGGACGCGCCGCGTTCAGCGCTCGACGAGCGCGAACGAGCCGAGGAAGCGTTTCGCGTCGTCGCCGGTTTCGCTGCCCTTGGGGCCGACATAGATGGCCTGGAACAGCCGCGTCTCGACGAGCACCGCGCGCGTGACGATGACGAGGCCCTGCGCGCCGTCGATCACCGCGGCCCGCCCCGGCCGGCCCGAGATCGCGATCGGGCCCTGTTCGCGCAGCGTATTGCGGCCGACCTGGCCCTTCACGATGTCGTCGAGCACCGTCTCCATCGAGCGGCCGTCGAATGCGGAGGCGGGGTAGTCGCTGTGGCCGACGATGAAGCCGACATTGCCGCGATCGACGAAGGCCAGCACCGCCTTGATCGGGCCGGCGGCGGAGGGAACGTCCTGGGCGCGCTGCTTGGGCGCCTCCGGCATCTCGATGCGGTAGCCGATGCCGGGCGGCCGGTGCTCGACCCATTCCTGCGCCGCGGCCGGAGCGGCGGCGGCGGCGAGAACGAGGATCGCGGACAGGAGGCGGCGCATCGCACCGCCTCGTCGGGATCCGGCGCTCGCGGGCCGGCGCGCCATGCTCACCGCGTCGGGACCGGCTTCTCGCTGGTGTAGTCGTAGAAGCCGCGCCTGGTCTTGCGGCCGAGCCAGCCGGCCTCGACGTATTTCACGAGCAGCGGGCACGGGCGGTACTTGCTGTCGGCGAGGCCGTCGTAGAGCACCTGCATCACCGAGAGGCAGGTGTCGAGCCCGATGAAATCGGCGAGCTCCAGCGGGCCCATCGGATGGTGGGCGCCGAGCTTCATCGCCGTATCGATCGCCTCCACCGTGCCGACGCCCTCGTAGAGCGTGTAGACGGCTTCGTTGATCATCGGCAGCAGGATGCGGTTGACGATGAAGGCCGGGAAATCCTCGGCCATCGCCACGGTCTTGCCGAGGCGCTGGCTCATCGTCTTGACGGCCTGGAACGTGGGCTCGTCGGTGGCGAGGCCGCGGATCAGCTCGATCAGCTCCATCATCGGCACCGGATTCATGAAGTGCATGCCGATGAACTTCTCGGGCCGGTCGGTGGCCGCGGCGAGGCGCGTGATCGAGATCGACGAGGTGTTCGTCGCGATGATCGCGCCCTTCTTGAGCTTGGTCGACAGCGTCTTCAGGATCTCGCGCTTGACCTGCTCGTTCTCGGTGGCGGCCTCGATGACGATGTCGCAGTCGTTGACGTCGGTGACGGTCGTCGTCGTCTTGATCCGCCCGACCGCCGCATCGCGCTCCTGCTCGGAGAGCACCGCGCGCTTCACCTGGCGGTCCATGTTGCGGTTGATCGTGTCGAGCGCCTTCTTGAGCTGCTCTTCCTTCAGGTCGGCCAGCACGACGTCGTAGCCGGCGAGCGCGCAGACATGGGCGATGCCGTTGCCCATCTGGCCGGCGCCGATCACGCCGACGCGGCGGATGGCGGCGAGGGCGGGAGTTTCGGCGCTCATCTGATTTCCATCCATTGCATCATACCGTGGCGCGGGTTTCTCGAGTCAGGCGCCGGAAGAAAAGATCGCAGGCTTGCACGTCACTTGCGGATTTCGACTTTGCCGAGCGCGTCGGCGAATTCGGGCACGGCCTTGAAGAGATCGGCGACGAGGCCGTAATCGGCGACCTGGAAGATCGGCGCCTCTTCGTCCTTGTTGATCGCGACGATGACCTTGCTGTCCTTCATGCCGGCCAGGTGCTGGATGGCGCCCGAGATGCCGACGGCGATGTAGAGCTCCGGCGCCACGACCTTGCCGGTCTGGCCGACCTGGTAGTCGTTCGGCACGAAGCCGGCGTCGACGGCGGCGCGCGAGGCGCCGACCGCGGCGCCGAGCCTGTCGGCCACCGCCTCGAGCAGCTTGAAATTGTCGCCCGACTGCATGCCGCGCCCGCCCGAGACGACGATGCGCGCGGCGGTGAGCTCGGGCCGCTCGGACTTCGTGAGCTCCGAGCCGACATAGCTCGAGACGCCGGGATCGGCCGCGGCGCCGACGCTCTCGATCGCGGCGCTGCCGCCCGCGGCGGCGGCGGCGTCGAACGCGGTCTGGCGGACCGTGATCATCTTCTTCGCGTCCTTGCTCTGCACGGTCGCCATCGCGTTGCCGGCATAGATCGGGCGCACGAACGTATCCGCCGACACGACGCCGGCGATGTCGGAGATCTGCGCCACGTCGAGCAGCGCGGCCGCGCGCGGCATCACGTTCTTTCCGACCGAGGTGGCCGGGGCGAGGACGTGCGAATAGGCGGGCGCCAATTGCACGATCAGCGCGGCGAGCGGCTCGGCCAGCGCGTGCTCGAGCGCCGGCGCCTCGGCGAGCAGGACCTTCTTGACGCCGGCGACCTTCGCCGCCGCCTCGGCCACCGCGCGGCAGCCTTGCCCGGCGACCAGCACCGCCACGTCGGCGTCGATCTTCGCCGCGGCGGTGACCGCGTGCAGCGTCGCCGATTTCAGCGCCTTGTTGTCGTGCTCCGCGAGAACCAGTACCGCCACGTGTCGCCTCTCCTATCGCGTGCGCGCGGAAGCAAGAAGCCTAACCACGGAGGCACGGAGACACGGAGGAAGATTTTCGCGCGCCTTGGGCGCGCAATCCGTCTTTCTCCGTGTCTCCGTGCCTCCGTGGTTCATTTTCTTCGCGCGCTCAGATGACCTTGGCTTCGTTCTTGAGCTTCTCGACCAGCTCCTGGACGGTCTTGACCTTGACGCCGCCCTGGCGCTTCGCCGGCTCGACGACCTTGAGCGTCACGAGCCGCGGCGCCGGATCGACGCCGAGCGCCTCCGGCTTCAGCTGCTCGATCGGCTTCTTCTTCGCCTTCATGATGTTCGGCAGCGAGGCGTAGCGCGGCTCGTTGAGCCTGAGATCGGTCGTGACCACCGCCGGCAGCTTGATCTTGATCGTCTCGAGGCCGCCATCGACCTCGCGCGTGACCTTGAGGCCGCCGTCTTCGGCCGCCACCTTCGAGGCGAAGGTGGCCTGCGGCACGCCCATCAGCGCCGCCAGCATCTGGCCGGTCTGGTTCGAATCGTCGTCGATCGCCTGCTTGCCGAGGATGACGAGATCGGGCTTCTCCTTGTCGGCGAGCGCCTTGAGGAGCTTGGCCACCGCGAGCGGCTGCAACTCGCCGTCGTGCAGGACGTGGATGCCGCGGTCGGCGCCCATCGCGAGCGCGGTGCGGATCGTCTCCTGGCACTGGGCCGGGCCCATCGAGACGGCGACGATCTCCTTGGCCTTGCCCTGCTCCTTCATGCGGACCGCCTCTTCCACGGCGATCTCGTCGAAGGGATTCATCGACATCTTCACGTTGGCGGTTTCGACGCCGGTGCCGTCGGCCTTGACCCGCACCTTGACGTTGTAATCGACGACGCGCTTGACGGCGACCAAGAGCTTCATTGGTTAACGCTGCGTGGTGGAGAGGACTGGCATGCCAGCCGGCGGCGGCGCAGGAGACCTGCTCCCCGGCCGCCGGGCGGGCCGTAGAGGGTTTATTTCGCAGCGCACAATAGGAAGCCGCAGCCTGCGAGTCAATTGGATGACGGCCCTGTTGCATCTGCGTAAAGCGGAATGCCCATGCGGCAGGCGCGACCCGCCGCCGCGGCGGGCAGGCGGGCCCCGACGCAGCGCGCGGTCGTTGAGCCGGGGCCGCGCAAGTGCTGTAATGCCTCGCTTCCGCGCCCGGAAACCGAGGACCGCCCGATGAAGAACGTCTCGTGGCTCAACCTGATCGGCGGCCTGATCGCGCTGGTCGCGGCCATCGTGCATTTCGGCGGCTTCGCCTATCTGGTGAAGGCCGCCCCGCTCTACGTCATCATGGCCATCGGCGTCGTGCTGATGATCTGGGACCTCGTCGTCTCCACGCGCGAGACGGCCGAGAAGCGGGATGCCGCCGACGCGCGCGAAGAGGCCGCGCGGCGCTGACGCCATCCGGCGGGCGGGTCGGGGACCCGCCTCTACGACAACACGGAGACGAGCCACCGCGCGGTGCGCAGCAGGCGCGCATCGTCGTGGCGGCGCGCGACGAGCTGCACGCCCATCGGCAGGCCGTCCTCGTCTTCCAGCAGCGGCAGCGACAGCGCGGGGACGCCGGCGAGCGTCCACAGCGTCGAGAACGCCGGGCTGCCGGTGGCGGTGCCGATTGGCGCCGGGCCGGGCGCCGCCGGGGTGAGGATCGCGTCGTACGCGAACGCGAGCTCGTCGATCTCGCCGGCGAGCGCGCGCGCGATGTCGTGCGCGGCGAGATAGTCCTGCGCCGTCACTGCGCGGCCGCGCTCGATCGTTTCCCGCATCACCGGCGAGAGCCGCTCGCGCCCCGCCTCGTATTCGCGGCGCAGATTGTGCGCCATGTCGGCTTCCATGATCGCCTTCTGCGCGGGCCAGGCCTCGGCGAAGAATTCGGGCAGATCGACCGGCTCGGCCCGATCGCCGAGCGCCTCGGCCAGCTCGGCGAAGGCCGCTTGGGTTGCGGGTTCGGCCTGGCCCCAGACCGGCGTTCTGACGAGGGCGAGCTTCGGTTCGACCGGCGGCTCTTCGGCGAGCGTCCGCACCAGCGGAGGCGGCGCCGAGGGCCGCATGTCCTCGTCCTCCGCGTCGTAGCGCATCACCGCCTCGCCGAGGATCGCGAGATCCTCGAGCGTGCGCGCGAACAGGCCGACGTGATCGAGCGTGCGCGAGAGGCGCAGCATGTTCCGCCGCGAGACGAGGCCGTGGGTGGGCTTCATGCCGTAGACGCCGCAGAACGCCGCGGGGCGGATCGTGGAGCCGTTGGTCTGCGTGCCGAGGGCCAGCGGCACCATGCCGGCCGCGACCGCCGCGGCCGAGCCGCTCGACGAGCCGCCCGGCGTGCGCGCCGGATCGTGCGGATTGCGCGTCTTGCCCGGCGCGTAATAGGCGAGCTCGGTCGTCACCGTCTTGCCGAGGACGATCGCGCCCGCTTCGCGCAGCAGCGCCACGGCGGCGGCATCGCGGCGCGGCGTGCGGCCCGCGTGCAGGGCGCAGCCGTTCTCGGTGGGCATGTCGCACGTGTCGAGCACGTCCTTGATGCCGACCGGCACGCCGTGCAGCGGCCCATGCGGCAGGCCGGCCTTGTGCGCCTCGTCGGCCCGCTCGGCCTGCGCCAGCGCGTGCTCCCGGTCGAGATAGTGCCAGGCCTGCACCGCGGGCTCGCGCGCTTCGATTTGCGCGAGACAGTCCTCGACGAGCTCTTTCGAGGTGATGCGCCCCTCGCGGATGAGGCGCGCCGCCTCGCCGGCGGTCAGGAGATGGAGGTCGCTCATTCCGGAAACGCGCCGGAGCCGCTCACTTGGTGTCGTAGAGATACGACGGCAGCCATGTCGCCAGCTCGGGGAAGACGTAGAGGATCGCCATCGAGAGGAACACGATGTACATGAACGGCATCGAGCCGGCGAAGATCGTGTTGATGCTGATGTTTCGCGGCGCCACGCCTTTCAGATAATAGCACGCCATCGCCACCGGCGGCGACAGGAACGCCGTCTGGATGTTGAGCGCCACCATGATGCCGAACAGCATCGGATCGATGCCGTAGGATTTCAGCAGCGGCAGGAAGATCGGGACGAAGATGATGAGGATCTCCGTCCACTCGAGCGGCCAGCCGAGCAGGAAGATGATGACCTGGCTGATCAGCATGAACTGCCAGGGCGAGAGATCGAGCCCCTTGAAGAAGCCGGCGATGAGCTGATCGCCGCCGTAGTCGCCGAGCACCGAGGAGAACGTGGCCGAGCCGACGAACAGCCAGCACACCATCGCCGTGGCGCGCGCGGTGAGATAGACGGCCTCGCGGATGCGCTGGAAGGTCAGCGCGCCGTAGGCCGCGGCCAGCACCATCGAGCCGAGCGCGCCCACCGCCGCCGCCTCGGACGGCGTGGCCCAGCCGAACATGATGGCGCCGAGCACCAGCATGATGAGGATGGCCAGCGGGAAGAACGAGGTGGCCAGCTCGTAGACGACCTGGCCGAACTTGATGCCTTCGACCTCGGACGCAGGCAGCTTCGGCGCGAGCTTCGGGTTCAGCGTCGAACGCCCGATGACGTAGACGATGTAGAGCCCCGCGAGCATGAAGCCGGGGATGAGCGCGCCGGCATAGAGGCGCACCGCCGATGTGCCGGCGATCGCGGCGTAGAGGATGAGCAGGATGCTGGGCGGAATCAGGATTCCGAGGCAGCCGCCGGCGCACACCACGCCCGAGGCCAGCTTCTGGTCGTAACCCGCCTTCATCATCGCCGGAAACGCGAGCAGGCCCATCAGCGTGACGACCGCGCCGACGATGCCGGTGGCGGTGGCGAACAGCGAGCAGGTGATGAGCGTGGCGACGGCGAGCGAGCCGGGCAGATTCCGGGCGGAGATCTGAATGGAGTGGAATAATCGATCGAGAATGTTCGCCCGTTCGATCACGTAGCCCATGAACAGGAACAGCGGCACCGCCACGAGCACGTCGTTGGTCGTCACCTCGTAGGCCTTGATGATGACCTGGTCGAAGATGACGTTGCCCTTGAGCGCGTAGCCGAAGCCGAAGCCGAGGGCGAGCAGCGTGAAGGCGATCGGAAAGCCCAGGAAGATGCTGACCACGAAAATGGCCAGCATCAGCAGCCCTACTACTTCGTTCGACATCGCGCGAATTCCCCCCGAAGGAGCCTTGTTTCAGCCCCTGGCCTTGGCTTCGGCTTCCTGCTTCTGCTGCTGCTCGTGCATGATCGCGGTCTCGAGCTCCTCGATGTCGGCGAGGCGCTGCGGCCATGCCCCGGTCTTCAGGCAGATGATGCAGCGGAGCATCTCGGCGACGCCCTGGATCAGCAGCAGGCCGGCCGCGATCGGGATCAGCGTCTTCAGCGTGTAGACCGGCACGCCGGCCGGGCTGAAGATGCTCTTTTCCTTGTATTGCCACGACGAATCGGCGAACTGCCAGCCGGCGTAGATGAGCGCCAGGATCGCCGGCACGAAGCCCACGATGTAGATCGCGAGGTCCATGCCCGCCTGCATGCGCGGGCGCCAGTTGCGGTAGAGGAAGTCGCCGCGCACGTGGCCGTTGCGCGACAGCGTGTAGGCGCCCGTCATCAGCAACAGGGTGCCGTACATGATGTAGCTGAAATCGTAACCCCAGGTCGTCGGCACCGAGCCGGTGACCGCCCGGACCGGCCCCGACGAGACGAACACCTCGTAGGACGCGCCGAGCATCAGGATGATGATCGTCCAGCCGAAGGTCTTGCCGATTCCGGCGCTGATCTTGTCGATGGTGAGGAGGAAGGCGTTCATCGTGGCTGCTCCGCGCGCGCCGTGCATGGCGCATCGGGCGCCGAAACCGAAACCGGGGCGGCGCCGATCGAGCGCCGCCCCGTGCTCAGGCTTCCGGCACTATCGCGTGTCCGCACTCAGATCGGCAGCTTGCCGAAATGATGCTCGTAGGCGCCGCGATAGTCCGTTTCGTTGAAGAAGTGATAGAAGCCGACGCGCTTGGCCCAAGCCTTCTGCGAATCCATCACCTTCTTCGTGTAGGCGTCTTCCGCCAGCTTGGCGACCAGCTGATCCCAGGTCTTGATCTGGAAGTCGAGCACGTCCTTGGGCGTGCGCTTGACCTGCACCTTGTCCTTGTTGATCAGCTCCTGGAGATCGGTCGAGTAGTAGTCGTAGGCCTTCCACTCGTTGGCCGAAGACGCCGCTTCCGCAGCGTATTGCAGGATCGCCTGCTGCTCCTTGGCCAGGGCGTCGAACTTGCCCTTGTTGAACATGATCTCGAAGAACTCCATCGCCTGATGGTGGCTGCCCATCATGTAGATCTTGGCGACGTCTTGCGCGCCGAAGCGGCGGTCCGAGGTCGGGTTGTTGAACTCGAACGCGTCGATGCGGCCGCGCTCCATGGCCGGCACGATTTCGCCGCCCGGAAGCTGCGAAACGGCGGCGCCCATCGCCTGGAAGAGATCGGCGGCGAGGCCGACGGTGCGGTATTTGAGGCCCTTGATGTCGGCGACGCTCTTGATCTCCTTCTTGAACCAGCCGAGCGGCTGCGTCGGCATCGGCATCGCGAAGAAGCTGACGATGTTGAGCTTCAGGATGTCCTGCACGAGCTCCTTGAACAGCGCCTTGCCGCCGCCGTTGTGGAACCAGCCCATCTGCTGGTTGGCGTTGGCGCCGAACACCGGGCCCGAGCCGAACAGCGAGGCGGCCTTGTGCTTGCCGTACCAATAGACCGGCACGGTGTGCGCGCCGTCGATGACGCCCTTGTGCGTGGCGTCCTGAACGCTGAACGGATGCACGACGGCGCCGCCGATCAGATAGTCGAGCTTCAGGCGGCCGCCGCCCATCGCGTTGGCGCGATCGATGTAGTCCTGCGCCATCTCGTTGAAGACGTCTTTCGCGCCCCACGAACCCTGGATCTTCAGCGCCACGGTCTGCGCGCGCGAGATGTTCGGCATCGCGAGCGCGCCGCCGGCCACGGCCGCGGCCGCGCCCGCTCTCAGGAATCCGCGGCGGGATTTGCGCGCGGCAACGGTCTTTTCGTCTTGGGTCGTCATTGGCTTTCCTCCCGGGAAAAATGCCGATGGTTACGGACGCTTGTTCTGTTCGGCCGGTTTCCGCGTCCGCGTCGGTCCGGAGTGTAGGCGAGGCACCTGGCTGGCACAATAAACGTCTGGCATGCCACTCCGCAACGGCAAGCCCGCCGCGGCGATAGCCTGCCGATCGGAACACCCGAGACCGCCGGTTATTGCCGCCCACCGTAGTTTCTTCGCGGATACCCGACTGAAGGTTCGTAAATTGCGCTGGCGCGAGGCTCCTCCGGACGGAGCCAAAGCCGAATGTAGGCGCCGTGCTTGCGTCCATCCTTCGAGGCGCGCCCAAGCAGGCGCGCACTTCAGGATGAGGCCCGTTTGTTGCAGCAAGCTCTGTCTCATCCTGAGGTACGCCGCGAACGCTCTTGCGTTCGCGGTGCCTCGAAGGATGGACGCGCACGAGGCGTCGCCGCAGCGGGGCCGTTCCCCTCTTGCCCGATTTCGCTCTACCGGTTCTTCCCCGGCACCCAGAGCACGTCTTTGGCGCCGTTGGCGTTGAGGCGGCGGCCCATGACGAACAGGTGGTCCGAAAGGCGGTTGATGTATTTGACCGCCTCGGGATTGACCGCCGCCGTCTCCGCGGCGTGGGTCATCGCCCGCTCGGCGCGGCGCGCGACCGTGCGCGCGAGGTGCAGCCACGCCGCCGCCGGCGTGCCGCCCGGCAGTATGAAGGACTGCAGCGGCGGGATCGCGTCGTTCATCGCGTCGATCTCGCGCTCGAGCCGCCCGGTCTGCGCCGCCACGACGCGCAGCGGCGGCCATTTCGGATTCTCCTGCTCGGGCGTGCAGAGGTCGGCGCCGAGATCGAACAGGTCGTTCTGGATGCGGCCGAGCATCGCATCGGCCTCGGCGTCGCCGCCGAGATGCT
>JAEULD010000065.1 GCA_016792765.1 Candidatus Odyssella sp. | reverse complement strand
TGCGGCCAGTTGGATGCCCACACGCAGCGGTCCGGCGCGGCCTCGACCAGCGCCTTCGCCAGCGCGCCGACGTCGGCATAGAGCGGCGGGCCTTTCTTGGAGGTTTCGTAGGGCGCCGAGAGCTTGACCCAGGTGCGGCCGTTCTCGAGCAGGCGCAGCAGGCACTTGAACGCCGGATCGCCGACGCCGACCGGCTCCAGGAACTTGCCGTTGTGGTCGATGACGAGCGTGCCGTGAAGGCGCTTCAGCGCGGCCTCGCGCTCGGGAAGCTGCCGCCCGTCGAGCTGGAGCTGGACGTGCCAGCCGAACGCGCCGACCTTGGCCGCCATCGCATCGAGGCTCTCCCACGGCAGCACGCCGCCCGGCAGCATGAAATAGCGGATGCCGCGCATGCCGGCCTTGGTGAGCCGATCGAGTTCCGCCTCCGTCACGTCCTGCGGCACGACGGCGATACCGCGCGCGCTGCCGCCCATCGCCGCCATCGCTTCGAGCGTGCAGGCGTTGTCGCAGCCGTAGGCGGTCGGCTGCACGACGACGGTGCGCGCGACGCCGATGCGCCGGCGCATCGTCAGATAATCCGCGGTCGGCGCATGCGGCGGCCGGAACGTCGCCGTCGGCGCGAGCGCGTAGCGTTCGTCGTAGACGTGCATGTGCGTGTCGCACGCGCCCGGCGGCGCCGTGAGGCGCGGGCGTTTCCCTTGCGATGCCATCGCGTTTCTCCCTCGTGACGCTAGCGCTTGAGGCGCGCCAGCTTCGTAGCCTGGCCGACATTGACCGCGCCGGGCGGGATCTCGCCACGAATGAGCGCCGCCGCCTGCCGCGCGGTTTCGAGCGCCTGGTGCTCGATCGCCTCGGGCGTGAGGCCGGCGATGTGCGGCGTCGCGATCACGTCGGCGCGGCGCGCGAGATGCGGCGACGGCATCTGGTCCGGCGCGCGGCCGACGTCGAGCGCGGCGCCGGCGATGCGTTTCTCGTCGAGGGCCCATTCCAGCGCCGTCTCGTCGACCAGGTTGCCGCGCGAGGCGTTGACGAGCCACGCGGTTCGCTTCATCTGCGTCAGCGCGGCCGCATCGATGAGGTTTTCGGTCTCTTCGTTCGCGACGGCGAGCGGCACGACGAAATCGGCTTCGCCCAGCAGCGCCGCGAGCGCGGTCTGCACCAGCGGCGGCGCCACCGTCTTGTAGGGATCGTGCACCAGCACGCGCATGCCGAGCGCCAGCGCGAGATCGGCGAGATGCGCGCCGATCGCGCCGTAGCCGACGATGCCGATCGTGGCGCCGCGCAGCTGCCGGCCCATGCGCGCGGCCGGCGGCGCCGCGCCCGCGCGATAGGCGCCGGCGTAGTGCGAGACGTGGCGGCCGGCATCGACCATCGCGCCGACGATCCACTCGGCCACGGCGGGCACGAAGCCCGGCGACGCGCGCGTGACGAGGACGCCGGCGCGGCTCGCCGCGGCGACGTCGATGTTGCGGATGTCGACCGCGACGCGCTCGAAGACGCAGAGGTCGGGCAGGCCTTCGAACACCGCCGCCTCGCCCGGGGTCTGCCGGTCGGAGATGACGATCTCGCAGCCCTGCGCGCGCTCGATCAGCTCGGCCGTGCCGAGCGCGCGGTCGAGCGGGTTGAGCCTCACCTCGGCGACGGCGCGCAGCGCGGCGAGCGCGCGCTTGCCGTAATAGTTCGCGCGCATCTCGGGCGTGTGCGTGAGGAAGACGCGGACCGGCGGCATCGCTGCGCGCTCAGCCGCCGCGCGTTTCGGGGTCGCCGGCGAATTCGCTGCTGCAGAACGGGCCGCCCTCGAACAGGTCGCCGATCGGATCGGGCGGCAGCTTGGCCTGGCCCTCCAGCGCATGCGCGAGATGATCTTCGGCGCGGCCCGCGGGCCTGTAGCCGAGCCGGAACGCGGCGGCGTTGTCCCACCAGCTGCGCGCATTGTCGGAAGCGCCGTAGACGATCTCGTAGGTCAGCGACGGATGCTCGAGGCCGATGCGGACGAGCTGGGCGAGATCGTCCGGGCTGATCCAGATCGAGAGGCGCCGCACGTCGGCCGGCTTCTCGGTGACGTTGCCGATGCGGATGCAGAGGACGCGCAGGCCGTATTTGTCGGCATAGAGCGCGGCCAGCGCCTCGCCGAACGCCTTGCTCACGCCGTAGCGGCTGTCGGGCCGCACCGGCGCGCCGGTTCCGATCCTGCGATTGCGGCGATAGAATCCGACCGCGTGGTTCGAGGAGGCGAACACGACGCGCTTCACGCGGTGCCGGCGCGCGGCCTCGAACAGATTGTAGCCGCCGACGATGTTGGCCCGGTGGATCGCGTCCCACGGCTGCTCGACCGAGACGCCGCCCAGGTGGACGATCGCGTCCACGCCCTCGACGATCTTCTCCACCGCCGCCAAGTCGGCAAGATCGGCCTGCACGAACGTCTCGTCCCGGCCGAGGCCTTTCGGCGCCGCGATGTCGCTGAGGCGCAGTTCGGCGTAGGCGCCCTTGAGCTTCCGGCGAAGCATCGTGCCGATGCCGCCGGCCGCGCCGGTGAGCAAGACGCGCTTCGCTTTGGGAGCCTTCGCCGCCGTCATGCTTCGCCTTCCGCCGCGGCGAGCTTCCGGTAGCGCTCGCGGCCGCTCGTCAGGTGGCGCCGCATCGCCTCGCGCGCGCCGGCCGCGTCGCGGCCGCGGATCGCGGCGACGATCGCGCGATGCTCGCCCTGGATCTTCTCGAGATAGGCGCGCTGGCCGGAGACACGGCCCGGTTCCACCCGCACGCTCTGGCGCGGAATGATGTAGCGGCCGAGATATTCGAGGAAACGGACGAAGTGCCCGTTGCCGGTGGCTTCGGCGATCGCCATGTGCAGCGCATAATCCTCGTCGATCGCGGTCTCGTTGCGCTCGATCGCGCGGTCGATGGCCTTGAGCGCGTCGCCGATCGCGCGCAGTTGCGGCGGCGAGGCGCGCTCGGCGGCGAGCCCGGCCGATTCGACTTCGACGCCGAGCCGCAGCTCCATCACGTTCAGCACCTCGGCCAGCGAGCGCAGCCCCTCGGGATCGATGCGGAACGGCCGCCGCAATACGCCGGCGGCCACGAATGCGCCTACGCCCTGGCGCGTGACGATGAGCCCCTCGGCGCGCAGCGCGGCCACCGCCTCGCGCACGACCGTGCGGCTCACGCCCATCGCGCTCATCATTTCCTGCTCGGTGGGGAGGCGCGCGCCGGGCTGCAGGTTGCCGCTCGTGATTTCGGCGGCAAGGCGGTCCACCGCCTCGCGCGTGAGATTGCGCGGGGGCGAGAGCGGCCTCAGGGAAAGCTTGTCAGTGGATCGCGACAATGCTACGCTCGTATGACGTATGGTCATCGTATTGTATGATGACTATCACGCAAATGGACGAAGGGTCAATCGACGCCAAGTCTTACGGGCTTGGCGGGCGGAGGGCCAGCCGGACCGAATCAAACCGCGAGGCCGCCGCGACACGCGGACGGCGAACGCGAAGAGCAAACAAACGGGAGGAATCCTCATGAAGCGTCGTGATGTCATTCGCATGGGCGTGGCCAGCGCGGCGGCGGGCGCCGTCGGCTTCGGCGCGCGGGCCTTCGCGCAGCAGAAGCTGGTGATGAAGGCCAGCGACGTGCATCCGCTCGGCTATCCCACGGTCGAGGCCGTGGTGCGGATGGGCAAGAAGCTCGAGCAGGCCACGCAGGGCCGGCTCTCGATCCAGATGTTCCCGTCGATGCAGCTCGGCGGCGAGAAGGAGATGATCGAGCAGGCGCAGGTGGGCGCGCTCCACTATGCGCGCATCAGCGTAGGCCCGGTCGGCACGATCGTCGACGAGCTCAACGTCTTCAACATGCCGTTCGTCTTCCGCGACGAGGCGCACATGCGGAAGGTGATCGACGGCGAGATCGGCAAGGAGATGCGCGCGAAGATCAATTCGAACCCGCGCACCAACCTGATCTGCCTCTGCTGGATGGATGCGGGCTCGCGCAACGTCTACACCAACAAGGCGATCCGCAAGCCCGAGGACTTGAAGGGCCTCAAGATTCGCATGATGGGCAACCCCATCTTCGTCGACACGATGAACGCGATGGGCGGCAACGGCATCGCGATGGGCTTCGACCAGCTCTACAACGCGATGCAGACCAAGGTGGTGGACGGCGCCGAGAACAACGAGCCGACGTTCATCGCCCAGAACCACTTCCAGGTGGCCAAGTTCTTCTCGATGACCCAGCACCTCATCATTCCCGAAATTCTCGTCTTCTCGCGCAAGGTGTGGGAGACGATGCCGAAGGCCGATCAGGAGCTGATCCAGAAGCTCGCGACCGAGGCGCAGTTCGAGCAGCGCAAGCTGTGGGACGAGCGCGTCAAGGAAGCGGTGGACAAGATCAAGGCCGCCGGAATCACGCTGGTCACCGACGTCGACAAGAAGGCGTTCCAGGCCTCGGTGAAGCCGGTGTGGGACAAGTACGGCGCGAAATACGCCGACCTGATCAAGCGCATCAACGCGGTGAGCTAGCCGCCCGGGCGCTTCACGAGCCGGCCGGCTCGACCGGGGATCCGTTCGAGCCGGCTTTTTATTCGCGACCCGCCGGGGGCCGACTCGCGATGAAGACAGCGTATCGCAGGGCGATGGACGCCTTGTATCTGGCCTGCATGATCGTCGCGGGCCTCGCCCTCGCGATCATGACCGTCGTCATCCCGTGGGGCGTCTATACGCGTTACGTGCTCAATCGCGGTTCCGCCTGGCCCGAGCCGATGGCGGTGCTGCTGATGATCCTGTTCACCTTCTTCGCCGGCGCCGCCTGCTATCGCGCGGGAATTCACATCAGCGTCGCGCTGTTCGCCGATGCGCTGCGGCAGCCCTACCGGCGCATCGTCCACGGCATCGCGGAGCTGTCGGTCGCGGTGTTGGCGGTTTTCATGGTCTATTGGGGATTCCAGCTGGTCGCGACGACCTGGTCTCAGGTCATCGCCGAGTTCCCGTTTCTGTCGGTCGGCGTCACCTATCTGCCGATCCCGCTCGGCGGCGCGATCACGCTGCTGTTCATCCTCGAGCGCGCCTGGATCGGCAAGCCGCCACTCGATTCGATCATGTACCGCGAACCCGCCGAGGCGAACTGAGGCACGGCCATGGAAGGCTTCATTCTCCTTGGCGCCCTGTTCGTCTTCCTGGCGCTGCGCGTGCCGGTGGCCTACGCGCTCGGTCTCGCCGCGCTGGCCGGCGCGCTCTACATCGACCTCCCGCTCGAAGCCGTGATGCTCAAGATCTCGGACGGCGTGAGCAAGTTCTCGCTGCTCGCGATTCCGTTCTTCGTGCTCGCCGGCGCGATCATGGCCGAGGGCGGGATGGCGCGCCGCCTCGTGGCGTTCGCCAACGTTCTCGTCGGCTTCATCCGCGGCGGCCTCTCGCTCGTCAACGTGCTCGCCTCCACGTTCTTCGGCGCGATCTCGGGCTCGTCGGTGGCCGACACCGCCTCGATCGGCTCGGTGATGATCCCGCGCATGGTCAAGGCCGGCTATCCGCGCGTGTTCGCCACCAACGTGACGATCTGCGGCTCGGTGCAGGCGATCTTGATTCCGCCGAGCCACAACGCGGTCATCTACTCGTTGGCGGCGGGCGGAACGATCTCGATCGCGCACCTGTTCGTGGCCGGCGTCTTCCCCGGCCTGCTGCTCGGGATGTCCCTCATCGCGCTCTGCCTGCTCATGGCGCGGCGGCACGGCTACCCGCGCGGCGAGCCGGTTCCGTTCCGACAGGCGGTCAAGATGGCGCTCGAGGCGCTGTGGGGCCTCGGCACGATGGTGATCATTCTCGGCGGGATCTTGGGCGGCGTCTTCACCGCCACCGAATCGGCCGCCGTCGCCTGCGTCTATGCGTTTCTCGTCACCATGCTGATCTATCGCGACTACCGCTGGCGCGACCTGCCGCATCTCGTGCACCGCACGGCGAAGACCGTGGCGATGGTGATGATGCTGATCGCGTTCGCGTCGAGCTTCGGCTACATCATGGCGCTGATGCAGCTGCCGGCGAAGGTGACGGCGTTCTTCCTCACCATCTCCGAAGACAAGATCGTCATCCTGCTGATGATCAACATCATGCTGCTGGTGCTCGGCTGCCTGATGGACATGGCGCCGCTGATCCTGATTTGCACGCCGATCCTGCTGCCGGTGGTGATCAAGTTCGGCGTCGATCCGGTGCACTTCGGCATGATCATGCTGGTCAATCTCGGCATCGGCCTCGTGACGCCGCCGGTGGGATCGACGCTGTTCGTGGGCTGCGCCGTCGGCAAGGTGACGATCGAACAGGTCGCGCGCGAGATTTGGCCGTTCTACGTGGCGATGGTGATCGTGCTCCTGCTCGTCACCTACGTTCCAGCCATCTCGCTGTGGCTGCCTGGAGTGACGCTGTAGCGCGCCGCGGGAAACGGCCGCACCCCCTTCCGCCGGCAACGCGCCGGTGTCATATCCTTCGCCGCGGGCAAGGCGGACATTCCATGCACTCGACCGAGCACGAAGAGCGGCCGCCGCTGATGCTGGCGTTGCGGCGCGGCTTGCGGGGCCGCTGCCCGAATTGCGGCGGCGCGCGGCTGTTCGCGTCGTATCTGAAGCAGGTCGACCGCTGCGCGGCCTGCGGCGAGGCCTACAAGCACATCCGCTCCGACGACGCGGCGCCGTGGCTCACGATTCTCGTCGTCGGGCACGTGCTGGCGCCGGCGATCCTGTGGATCGAGCCGCAGCTCACCTGGCCGCTGTGGATGTCGCTCGTGCTGTGGTGCGGCTCGACGCTGGCGCTCACCTTCCTCACGCTGCCGCGCGCCAAGGGCCTGCTGATGAGCGCGATCTGGGCGATGCGCGCGCCGGGATCGGAGAAGGATTAGCCGGCGACGTCGGGGCGCGCTACCGCAGCTCCCACGCCGCGAAGCCGCAGCCGACATAGACTTCGGGCACCGGGACGTAATCGACCAGCGCGAAGCCGCGGCTGCCGGCGGCGCCGTGCGCGACCGCCCAGTTGCGGCATTCGTGCGAGCCGTTGCCGGCGCCGTCCATCTCGGCCTCGAGAAACGCCGCCAGCGGCGCCTCGCGGCCGTCGCCGAACGCCGCGATGCAGCGCCGGTCGAACGCCTCGTCGATGGCGCCCATCGTCGGCTCGCCGATCGAGTGGCTCAAGCCCCCGGTGGCGAGCACCGCCACGCGCAGCTTTTCCGGATACGACGCCACCGCCTTCGCGACGAGCTTGCCCCAGGCGAGGCAGCGCGAGACGCGCGGCATCGGCGGCTCGAGCGTGTTGACGACGATCGGCACGATGCGCGGCAGCGGATCGGGCTTCATGCGCCAGAGCGGAATGCAGAAGCCGTGATCGAGCGTCATGCGGTGCGAGACCGAAGGCTCGAACTCGTCGGCGAGCGCCGTCGCATGGATGTGGTTCGCGAGGCCGGCATGGCCGGGCACCGGGCGCCACGGGAAGTCCTTGAGGAACGGCTCGGGCGGCCCGTCGTGCTCCTCGCCGACGCCGATGCAGATCGCGGGCAGATTGTCGATGAAGAAATTCACCCAGTGATCGGGCGAGACGACGACGACGACGTCGGCCCGCGCGCGGTTGAGCCGCGCGCCGAGCGACTCGAACGCGGCCGTGAGGCGCTGCTTGTGCTCCGGCGTCACCGCGTGCCAGTCGCGCTGGATCAGCGGGCCGTGGCTCGCGGCCATGACCGCGACGAGCTCAGCCATGGGCCGCCTCGGCCGCGACGCTCTTGGCGGGCGCGATTTCCCGCAGGCGGCGGATGAACTCCTCGTCCTTCATGCCGGCGGCACCGAAGTAGAAGCGCAGCAGATAGGCGTTGACGCGCGGGGCGAGGAACGCCACGTCGTCGCGGAGCAGCGCCTCCTTCACCTCGGGCCGCAGCGGATAGCGGGCGAGGAACTTCGCGCGGTCCGCGCGGTATTCCGCCGCGGCCGACTGCACGTCGTAGAACAGCTTGCTGAGCCAATAATCGCGCATCCGCGCATCATGCCACGGCGGCGCGGCGTTGCTCAATCGCGCGCGACGGCCTTCATGGCAGCGTTGCCCGCGGGGAGGCCCGCGAGTTCACCCAAGGTCAGCGGCTTCACCGGCGGGCGCAGGCGGTAATGGCCCGCCTCGGCCGGCGAGACGCCGCGCCGCGCGGCGATCAGCTGCGTGACCGTGAGGCCGCACAGGCGGCCCTGGCACGGCCCCATGCCGCAGCGCGTGAAGGCCTTGAGCTGGTTGGGGCCCGTGCAGCCCTGGTCGACGGCGGCCGCGATCTCGCCCGCGGTGACCGCTTCGCAGCGGCAGACGATCGTCTCGTCCGCAGGCGGCACGAAGGCCGGTCGGAACAGCGCGTCGAGGAAGCGCCGCCCGCGCCGCCAGCGCGCGAGGCTCCGCCGCGCGGCGATCTCTTCGGCGCCGAGATCGGCGCCCGGACGAAGCGCCCGGATCGCGGCGATGGCCGCGAGCCGGCCCTCCTCCGCCGCCGCCTCGGCGCCGCCGATGCCGCCGCCGTCGCCGGCGATCGCGATGCCGTCGAGGGCCGTGGCGCCGGCGGCGTCGCGCTCCGGCACGAAGCAGAGCTGCGATTCGTCCCAGCGATGCGCAATGCCGGCGGCCATGGCGAGGTTCACGTTGGGCACCACGCCCTGGTGCAGCAGCAGCAGATCGGCGGGCAGCCGCTGCTCGCCGCGCGCGGCCGCGTAACGCACCGCTTCGAGCCGGCCGCTGCCTTCTGCGGCCAGCGCCGCCACGCCGCCGATCACGCGCACGCGGCGGCGCACCGCGCGCAGCAGCGCCAGCCCTTTCGCGAAATAGGGCGAGGCGAGGAAGGCCGGCGCGTGCGCCAGCGCGCGCCGCCGGTTCGCGCGCGGCGTCGTGTCGAGGATCGCCGCGATCTCCGCGCCGGCCTCGAGATACTGGCGCGCGAGCAGCCAGAGCAGCGGGCCCGAGCCGGCGAGCACCGTGCGCCCCGCCGGCACCAGCGCCGCCGATTTCAGCAGGATCTGCGCGGCGCCGGCCGTCATCACGCCGGGCAGCGTCCAGCCCGGAATCGGGAACGGCCGCTCGATCGCGCCGGTGGCGAGGATCACGCGCGCGGCGCGCACGAGCCGCGCGGCGCCGCCCAGCGAAACGCCGATCTCGCGTTCGCGCGAAAGGCTCCACACCGCGGCGCCGGGCACGTGCTGCGCGCCGCTCGCCGCGAAATCCGCGACGAGGCGCCGGCCCCGCCAGTAGTCGTCGCCCAGAATTGTCCCGGCCCGCAGCGGCGTGGTGCCGGCCGCGCGATAGATCTGCCCGCCCGCCGCCGGCTGCTCGTCGAACAGCACGGTGGCGAGCCCCGCCCGCGCGCACAGCGTCGCCGCCGCGAGCCCGGCAGGGCCGGCGCCGACGACCGCTGCGTCGTAGGCGTCGCGGATCGTCATCGCGCGAGCGCCCGCGGGCCGGACTGGGTTTCGACCGCCATGCCCTCGCGCACCGTTTCGAGGCAGGCCTGGCGATTGCCGACGCCGTCGATCGTCACCAGGCAATCGAAGCACGCGCCCATCATGCAATAGGGGCCGCGCGGCGCGCCGCCCGCCGGCGCATCGCGGAAGCGCAGGAGGCCCGCCGCCAGCATCGCCGCCGCGACGCTCTCGCCGGCGCGCGCCGGCACCGCGACGCCGTCGACGCGGATCGCGAGCGTCGGCGCCGCTTCAGGCCGCCGCCGGAACATCGAACCGCCGCGCGGAGAAGACGCCCAGCTCCGGCGCGAGCGCGCCGGCCGCGATCTGCGGCGCCAGCACCGTGGCGTGTGCGGCGGCGAGCGTGACGCCGCTATGGCAGGTGGCCAGGAACGCGCCGGGGCACGCCGCCGACTGCTCGTAGATCGGGAAGCCGTCGCCCGTCATCACGCGCAGCGCGGCCCAGCTTCGCACCACGTTGGCGCGCGCGAGCAGCGGGAACGCGCGCACCGCGCGCGCGGCGATCGCGGCGGCGACGCCGGTGTCCACGCCGGTGTCGAACCCCGCCTCTTCCTGCGAATCGCCGATCATGACGCTGCCTTCGCCGGTCTGGCGCAGCGTGGCCAGCGGATGCGCGAGGAACGGCGCCACGCGCTCGGTGACGAGGATGTGCCCGCGCTGCGGCCGCACCGGTGCGGCGAGGCCGACCATCGGCGCGAGCCGCGCGTTGCCGAGCCCGGCCGCGAGCACGAGCTTGGCCGCGCGGATCTCGCCGCGCTTCGTGGCGAGGCGGAATTCGCCGCCGGCATGCCGGATGCCGTCGACGGCGCTGTCCGCGCGATAACGGCCGCCGCGCCGCTGGAAGCCCGCATGCAGCGCGCGGAACAGGCGCAGCGAATCGCAATGCCCGTCGTCGGGGCAGAAGCTGGCGCCCACGACGTCGGGCCCGATCGCGGGCAGCAGCCGCGCCGTCTCGGCGCGATCGAGCATCCGCACCGTGTAGGGCGGCGACTGGTTGTGCAGGCGCCCGAGCCATGCCGCGCGCCGCTCGAGCTCGGCCTCCGACAGGGCGAGATGCAGGCCGCCCGGCCGGCCGTAGCGGACATCGATGCCCGTTTCGCCGCCCAGCGCGGCCGCGAGATCCGGCCATGCCGCGGCCGAGCGCGCGGTCCAGGCCGCGTAGTCCGGCAGGCCGAGGCCTTTGCCCTGCACCCACACCAGCGCGAAATTGGCGCGCGCCGCGCGCAGCGCCAGATCGCCCTCGTCGAGCAGCGCCACGCGCCGCCCCGCGCCGGACGCGCCCCAGGCGAGCGCCGCGCCGACCAGCCCGCCCCCGACCACCGCGATGTCGAACTCGTCCGCCATGCGCCGACCCTAGCACAGCTGCGCGGAGCGGCGGGCTCGAGACCGCTGGCGCCGCGCGGATGCGCGCCGGCCGCCGCTAGACGAACTGCACGCCCAGGCTGCCGAGCGGGCCGAAATCGGCGCGCAGCGTGTCGCCCTTCTGCGCCCACACCGGGCGGATGAACGAGCCCGAGAGCATCACGCGCCCCGGCTCGAGCACGGTGCCGAAGCGCCCCACCTTGTTCGCGAGCCACGCGATGCCCATCGCCGGATGGCCGAGCACGCCGGCGGCGACGCCGGTCTCCTCGATGTCGGCGTTGCGGTAGAGCAGGCCGCCGACCCAGCGGAGGTCGATGTCCATCGGGCCGACCGCGCGGCCGCCGACGATGAGCCCGGCGGCGGCGCCGTTGTCGGACACCGTGTCGGTGATCTTGCGCGGGTTCTGCACGCGCGCGTCGATGATCTCGATCGCGGGCACGACGTATTCGGTGGCGCGCAGCACGTCGAGCAGGCCGATGCCCGGGCCCTTCAGCGCCTTGCCGAGCACGAACACCAGCTCGATCTCGACGCGCGGCACGATGAAGCGCTCGAACGGCACCTTGGCGCCGTCTTCGATCACCATGTAGTCGTGCAGCACGCCGTAATCGGGCTCGTCGATCTGCGACGATTGCTGCATCGCCTTCGAGGTGAGGCCGATCTTGTTGCCGATCACCTTCGAGCCCGCCTTCACCTTCGCCTCGTTGACGAGGCTCTGGATCGCATAGGCGTCTTCGATCGTGATGCCGGGGAAGGTTTTCGAGAGCTGGAGCGCCGGCTTCTTGATGCGCTCGGCTTCGAGCAGGATTTCGCAGGCCTTCTGGCGTTCGGCTTCGGACAGCACGGTTCCCTCCCTCGCGGCGTTCGGCGGGGAGATGTCCTAGCGCGCGCCCTGTCCGGAGTAAACGACGCCGGCGCGCGGGACTGCGAAACGCGGGAAGCCGGGCGCGGGAGCGCCCGGCTTCCGGTCGCGGCGGAACCGGAGATCAGGCGGCGCGGCGGGCGCGCTCGCGGGCGGCCGGCTTGGCCGCGGCGGCTTCCCTGCCGTCGATCGCGGCCTGCAGTTCGGCGCGGGCGCGCGCGAGGCGCGAGCGCACCGTGCCGATCGGGCAGCCGAGCACCTGCGCCACCTGCTCGTAGCTCATGCCGTTGATGCCGACCATCGTGATGATCTCGCGATGGGCCGGCGTGAGGCGCCAGAATTCGCGCGCGGTCTCTTCGAAATAGACGATCGTCTCCTGCGACGCCGGATGCGCGAACAGCGAGGTGTCGATGTCGTCGATCGAGCCGCCGTGGAAGCGCGCGCGGCGGCGGAGATCGATGAACCGGTTGCGCAGCGCGGCGATCGCCCAGGCTCTGAAGTTCGTGCCTTGACGATACTGCTCCTGTGCCCCCATCAGGCGCAAAGCGGTATCCTGCACGAGATCGTCGGCCTGGTCGGCGCTTCCGGTCAGCGAGCGCGCGTAGGCGCGCATGTGCGGAAGGGCGGCGATCAGAAGCTCGCGGAACTCGGTCGTCGTCTCCATGCTCTTGCCTCCGTTCGTCGTTTGCGGAAACGTTCGGATCGTCCGGTGCTCGATCTTGCCCGCCGGCGCGGTGCACGGGTCGTAGTGTGGTCGGAACGGAAAGGATCGCTGCGAACCGATGCCGCGGGCTGCTCGTTAACCTCGCATGACGCTACCTCAGGCTATATGCCGGTCAGCGCCATTGGTTCCCGCCGGGACGGCCCCTTGACCGACGCCCTGAAGGCAAAAATCATCGAGCAAATTCCAGGGCTTAGAAGATTCGCCCGGTATTTGGCCCGGGATGCCGACCATGCCGACGACCTGGTCCAGGAAACCCTGATCCGCGCGCTCGGCGCGCTGCCGCAGCTCGATCCGGCCGGAAATCTGCGCGCCTGGCTGTTCACGATCCTGCAGAACGTGCTGCGCGGCGAGTGGCGGCGGCGGCGGCGCAGCCCGGTCCGGCACGACGTCGCGTTCGACAGCGCGCCCGAGCCGGCCAGGAGCGGCGGCCAGCTCGAGAGCGCGTCGCTGGCCGAGCTGGCGGCGGCGATCCGGCGGCTGCCGCCGCGCTTTCGCGAGGTGCTGATGCTGTGCGGCGTAGAAGGTTTCGACTACGAGGAAGCCGCGGCGATTCTGGGCGTCCCGGTCGGAACGGTGCGCTCGCGCCTGTCGCGGGCGCGCACGATGCTGAAGGAATGGGCCCCGCAATGAGTGCATCGGTAATGTCTTGGCAGCCTCGGCCGGATCGGTTCATAAAAGGCGGCGCGCCGGAACCGAGCAACGCCGGCGGCGTCATTGGAGAGGCCGCCATCCTCCGCCCGAGAGCAGGGACGCCCGACCCCGCGTCGCTGAGGCCCGCATGAAGAATCGCCGCGCCATCACCGACGACGATCTGCAGGACTACATCGAGGGCCGGCTCGACGAGGCCGCGCGCCGGCGCGTGGAGGAGCAGCTCGCCCGCGACCCGCGCCTCGCCGAGGAAGTCGCGCGGCTGCGCCGCCAGGCCTCGAAGCTGCAGGAGTTCGGCAAGCGCGTGCTCGACGAGCCGATTCCCCAGGAAATGCTCGATCTGATCGACAAGTTCACCAAGTGAGACCGGCGTCCGCCCCGGCCGGCCGGAACGGCCGGCCGCGGCCGCCGCTCAGGCGTTTCCGGCGGCGGCGACGTGCAGCGCCTGCGAAACCGCGGCGCGGACCATGCTGGGATCGTAGGGCTTGGAGATGATGAAGGTCGGCTCCACGCCCTTGCCGGTGAGCAGGCGCTCCGGATAGGCCGTGATGAAGATGACGGGCACGGTGTGCTTCTCGAGAATGCGGCGCACGGCTTCGATGCCGCTGTCTTCCCCGCGCAGCTGGATGTCGGCGAGCACGAGGTTCGGCGCGGCGCGGTCTGCGATGGCCACGGCTTCCTTCTCGCGATCGGCGGTGCCGACGACGCTGTGGCCGAGGCTCTCGACGATCGATTTCAGCTCCAGCGCGATGACCGGCTCGTCCTCGATGATCAGCACCTTGGCCGAAGCGAGGCTCATCATCGATTCCTGCGCGCGGTTGAAGAGATCGCGCACCGCATCCTCGGGCACGCCGAGGATGTAGGCCACGTCGTTGAACGGATAGCGCTCGAGCGCGGAGAGCAGCAGCACCTGGCGCTCGATCGGCGGCAGCGCCATCACCGAGCGCAGCGCCGGCTCGCCCGCCGCGGCGCGCGACTGCGAGAGCCGCGGATCGGCCGAGGCGTAGACCGTGTGGAACAGCCGGAACAGCTCGGTCTGCAGATCCACGTCTTCGGCGATCTTGAGCCGGTCGCGGGCGATCACCTCGAGGCAGGTGCGCACGTATTCGTCGCCGGTCGCCTGGCTGCCCGTGAGCGCGCGCGCGTAGCGGCGCAGATAGGGCAGCTTCGCGGCAATCTCGGCGGTGGAATAGGGCATCGCGGTCCTTCTTTCTGTCGTGTGCGCCGACTCCAGGCCCCTCGTCAGCATCGCATGACTCCTATCCCAAGACGCCGGCCGCGCAAAGCGCGCCGAGCGGGGCCGCGGCCGTGCGGTCCGCGGTGGCGGCAAGGCTGTCCATCATTGGAAAACGCGCGAATGCGCAGACGAGAAAACGCCCGGCGGGCGAATTGGTTCCGGCCCGCGGTGCCGGAACTTCGCGGCCGGCGGCCCGTACTAGCGGCAGCATCCTCCCGCGAAATCCGAACGGACCCGCATCGATCATGCGCATCGAATGCCCGCCGCTGCCCTTCGCCGACGACGCGCTCGAGCCGCATATGAGCGCCGAGACGCTCCGCCTGCATCACGGCAAGCACCAGAAGGCCTATTTCGACAAGCTCCAGGCGCTGGTCGCGGGCACGGACTTCGCCGATCTCGATCTCGAGACGATCATCGTCAGCACCGCCAAGGCGCGCGGCGCCAAGCCGAAGGCGATCTTCGACAACGCGGCGCAGCTCTGGAATCACGGCTTCTTCTGGCGATCGCTGGCGCCCGCCGGCGGCGGCCTGCCGGCCGCGCTCGCGCAGCGGCTGGAGCGCGACTTCGGCGGCTTCGCGCGGTTCCGCGAGAGGTTCGCCGCGGCGGCGGCCGGGCTGTTCGGCAGCGGCTGGGTGTGGCTCGCCGAGCGCAAGGGGAAGCTCGAGATCCTGGCGCTGTCCAACGCCGGCACGCCGATCGCCGACGGCGCGTCCCGCCCGTTGCTGACGCTCGACGTGTGGGAACACGCCTACTACGTCGATTACCGCAACCGGCGCGACCAATTCACCGCCGCGTTCCTCGATCGCCTCGCCAATTGGGACTTCGCCGCGCAGCGCCTGGCGTCGCGCGCCACGGCGTTCGATCCGGCCGCGCCCGGCGCCGCGCTCCGCGCCTAGGTTTCGCGGTGTTCCGCTGGCGCAGATCGCCGTTCGGCCTCGGCGCATCGTTTCCGCGCCTCGCGCTGGGCAAGGAAAACAAGACGCCCGCGCCGCTCTGGATCCTGGCCGGGACGGCGGTATTCGCGGTGGCCGCCTATGCGGCGCCGGTGCTGATCCCGCTCGTCGCCGCGGTGATGCTCTACTACCTGTTCGCCCCGCTGAAGCGGCGGCTCGACCGCAACGGCGTGAACCGGCTGTTCATCGCCACGGCGGCCCCGGCCGGCATCGTGGTGGTTCTGTTCGCGGGCTTCACGTTTCTCGCCGGCCCGGTCAGCGGCTGGCTCGAGAAGGCGCCGGCCATGGTGGCGCGGCTCCAGCAGCAGGCCGACGCGCTCATGCGCCCGGTCGAGAAGATGCGCGAGGCGACCGGCCAGGTGGAGAAGATCGCGCTGCCCGACGGCGGCCAGCCCGGCCCGCCGGAGGTGACGGTCAAGCCGCGCAGCCTGCTCGAGCGCGTGTTCGGCGGGCTTTCGGATTTCGTCGTCTCCATCGCCGCGACGCTGATGCTGCTGTTCTACCTGCTCGCGCGCGCATCGCCGCCGGAGCGCGCGCTGATCGGATTCCTCGACGGATTCGCCGCGCGGCGCCGCGCCTGGCGCGCGGTGCGCGAGGCGGAAGCCGATCTCGGCCGCTACCTGCAGACGCTGGCGCTGATCAACGCCGCCGTGGGCGCGGGGCTGGCGGCGGCGTTCCATTTCATCGGCCTGCCCGGCGGCATCGTGCTGGGCGCGATGGTCGGCCTGCTCAATTTCATTCCGCTGCTGGGACCGGTGGCGAGCGTGATCCTCACGCTGGTGGCCGGCCTCGCGAGCTTCGAGAGCTTCGGCGCCGCGCTGATCGCGCCCGGCATCGTGGCCGCGGTGCACACCTTCGAGACGAATTTCGCGACGCCGGCGATCCTCGGCCGGCGGCTCACGCTCGATCCGTTCCTCGTCGTCGTGGCGCTGCTGCTCGGAACCTGGCTGTGGGGGATCGGCGGCGCGCTGCTGTCCGTGCCGGTGCTGCTGTTCACCGTTGCCGCCTGGCGCGCCTACGTGCTGCGCGCGCCGCCCAAGGCGCTGGAGGCCGCCAAGGAAAGCGCCGCGGCCAAGGCCGCGGCGCCGGACGCCCCGGCCGCTCCGGTGGCGACGGCGAGCGCCGTCGTCCCGCCGGTCGGCGCCGCCTGATCCGGGGCGTTCGCGCCCGGCTGCGCCTCGGCAAAATTTTTTTCATTGGCCCGGAACTCAATCGGCGAACCGGCGTTCTTTTACACGTCGAGATTGGAGCGTCTCCCCGAAACGCTTCGATTTCAAGGAGTTGACGAGATTGTCGCGGGGCGATCGCTGGGCGGCAACCCCTCCCCCTTGCCCCTGCCGCCCGATGAAGCGTTGTTCCGCGACAACACTGAGGATGCCGGCTTCCCCGGGCCGGCATCCTCATTTCTTTTTCGGGCCCCGGATCCGCCGCCGCTTCAGATCACCTCGAACACGGCCAGCAGGATCAGAGCCGGGATCCGACTTCCGAGCAGCTGCCAGGGCGCATAGCGCATCGCATGTCTCCGCAATCGAGCGGCGGGCGCGCCGATCGCGCCGGCCATGTGCTCGATAATCGCGAGAGAAATGCCGCCGTTCCCGGCCTAGTCTTCGGCCGCCGGCTCGATCGCCTTGGATTTCATCTGGGTGACGCGGTCGATCTGGAATTCGACCACGACCTCGGTTCCCTGCTCGTGGCGGACCGAGAGCGCGCCCGCGAGCTGGCCCGCCAGCCCTTCCATCAGCGACCGGCCGAGGCCGCCCGAGAGCGCCGGGTCGCCCTCGCCGGTGGCGCCGATGCCGTCGTCCTTGATCGACAGCGCCACGCGGTCCTCGCGCACGGCCAGCCGCACGCCGATCGTGCCCGAGCGCCTGCCCGGAAACGCGTATTTGGTGGCGTTGGTCACCGCCTCGGTGACGATGAGGCCGAGCGCGATCGCGTCGCGGGTCGGCAGGATCAGCGGATCGGATTCGCACGCGATGCGGATGCGCGCGTCGTAGGAGCCGACATGCGAGCCGCGCAGCTGCACGCAGAGGTCTTCGAGGAACTTGCCGACCTCGACGTTCTCCGCGTCGTCGCGCTCGAACAGGTGCTTGTGCAGGACCGACAGCGAGAGCACGCGCCGCCGCGCCGAATTGAGCGCCTCGCGCGCCTCTTCGGAGCGCACGCGCCCGGCCTGCAGGCTCAACAGGCTCGCCACCATCTGGAGATTGTTCTTCACGCGGTGATGGATCTCGGCGATCAGCGCGTCGCGGTGCGCGATCACGCGCTCGAGCCGGCGTTCGCGCTGCGCGATCGCGCGCGCCATCTTGCCGAACTGCGCGGCGAGATCGTGGATCTCGGAGGGCGCGCGGCCCGGATTGGGCCGGATCGTGAAGTCGCCGGCGCGATAGGCGCGCACCGCCTGGGCGAAGGCCGAGAGCGGCTGCAGCACCGAGCGGTAGACGCCGATGCCGACCACGGCGAACGTGACCACCACGATCAGGATCACCGGCACGATGAGCGCGCTGAAGGCCTCGAGCGCGCGGCCGTAGAGCGTGTTGGCGGGGGCGATGCCGACCATGAAGAGATCGTCGGCGAACAGGCGCTCGAGCACGTAGATGTGCGGTTGCCCGTCGCGGCCCATCGCCTCGACGATCGAGCCGCGCGCCTGCGCGGGCTCGAGGCGCGTGGCCGGCAGCAGACCCTGCGCGATCTTGCCCTTGTCGGCGATCACGACTTCGCCCTTGCCGTCCATGAACGTGATCGTGACGGCATCGCCCGAGGCCGCGCGTGTCGTGACGGCGTTGGCGAGCCAGCGCACGCTCAGCGCGGCGCCGACGACGCCCACCAGCTTGCCGTCGTCGAGCACCGGGTAGCTCGCCGAGACGACCTGCTGGCCCGAGGCCACGCCCTCGACGATCTTGCCGATCGAGAAATCGCGCGAGTCGCGCGCGTCGCGGAACCATTCGCGGTCGTCGAAGCGCAGCTTGCCGTCGATGGGCAGCGCGCTGCACACGGTGCGGCCCTCGGCATCGGCGAACCAGATGTTGGCGTAGCGCTCGCCCAGCCGCGGCTGCATGCTCTTGAGGTAGGCGGTGCAGCGCACCGCGTCCTTGGCCTTGAGCACCGGCGAGTGCGCGACGGCGAACAGAAGCTGGCGCACGCCCTCGAGCACCTCCTTGAGCGCGCCCGAGGCCTGGCGCACCTCGGCGCGCAGCGCGCGTTCGGCCTGCTCGCGGTCGTATTCCGCGCGTTCGATGGCGAGGCCCAGCGTGATCGCGATCAGCGGCAGATTGGCCAGCGCCAGCACGAACAGCAGGCGGCCGCGCAGCGTGTCCCAGGGCAGCCGCTTGGGCTCGCCCGGCGCACGCTTGGCCTCGGGCGCCACGCGCACCTCGTCCTGCTTCGGGGAGCCTTCGGGCATGCCACTCCTCGGCGGCGGCGGGACCCACAGTGCGCGGTCTCCGCGCGCGGCACAATCGCCTGCCCACTAACGTACAGGACCGCCGCTTATTGCAGAAGCGCGGCGAATGACGGCCCGATGCGGCCTGGGCGCAAGGGGCGCGCCGCCGGCGGACCCGCCGGAGCGGCGCCCTTCCGCGCCGTGCTTGATGCCCGCCGGCCGCGTGCCTAGTGTCCGCTGCGCCGCGGCGGGACAAGGGCACGCCTCATGAAACGCAGTACCGATCGCATTCTCACCACCCATGTCGGCAGCCTGCCGCGGCCGCCCGGCGTGGTCGAATTCCTGATGAAGAAGGAGAAGGGCGAGACCTACGACACCGCCCAGTTCGCGGCCGCGGTCAAAGCGGCGGTGGCCGAGGTGGTCACGCGGCAGGCCGCCGCGGGCCTCGACGTGGTCAGCGACGGCGAGACCGGCAAGATCGGCTACGCGACCTACATGCAGGAACGCCTGAACGGCTTCGCCGGCCACAACGAGCGCAAGATCGCGCTCGACCTCGTCGACTATCCGGCGTTCCGCGAGAAGATGGCGCGGGTGACCGGGGTGCAGGCGTTCACGCGCGCCGCCTGCGTCGCGCCGATCACGGTCAAGGACTGGGCCCCGCTCGAACGCGACATCGCGAATTTCCGCGCGGCCTTGGCCGGGGCGGCCGTGGCCGAGGGGTTCCTCAACTCCGCCTCGCCGGGACTCGTCTCGGCGTTTCAGCCCAACCGGTACTACAAGACGCACGAGGCCTATATCGAGGCGATCGCCGCCGCGATGCGCGAGGAATACCGGGCCATCGTCGACGCCGGATTCCTGCTGCAGCTCGATTGCCCCGATCTCGCGATGGCCAGGCACACCGGCTTCCAGGATCTGAGCGAGTCCGAATTCCTGAAGCGCGCCGAATTCCACGTCGAGGCGATGAACCACGCGCTCGCGGGCATTCCGGCCGAGAAGCTGCGCATGCACATCTGCTGGGGCAATTACGAGGGCCCACACGACCACGACATCGCGGTCGAGAAGGTGATGGGCATCGTGCTCAAGGCGAAGCCGCAGGCGATCCTGTTCGAGGCCGCCAATCCGCGCCACGAGCACGAATGGGCGGCCTGGCGCGACGCGAAGATTCCCGCCGACAAGGTGCTGGTGCCGGGCGTGATCGCCTCGACCTCGAACTACGTCGAGCACCCCGAACTCGTCGCGCAGCGCATCGAGCGCTATGCCGGCATCGTCGGCCGCGAGCGCGTGATCGCCGGCACCGATTGCGGCTTCGGCACCTTCGCCGGCTTCGGCAAGATGGATCCGGAGATCAGCTACAAGAAGCTCGGAGCGCTGGCGGAGGGTGCCAGGATCGCGTCGAAGCGGCTGTGGAAATAGTCGTGCCGCCGCGGCCACACGGGTATCACGCTGTTCGGCAATCCCCGAAGGGGTTCCGGCCTCGCACCGCGCCACGACCCCTTCGGGGTTGATCGGATTTGCCGCCCTATTCCCCAGGGTTGCCCGCTCGGGCAACCCTGGGCTTTGGGCCGGAACCGCTTCGCGGTTCATCGCAACGTTCGATGCGAGTCAGCAACGCATCCACCGCCGTGCGCCAGTCGAACGCCGCGTCGGCCTTCCACGCGGCGCCGGCGGCGGCGAGCGCATCGACGAACCAGTCGTGCAGTTCCGCCGTGGGCGCCGCCAGGCGCGGCGCGATGCCGCCATCGACCAAGGTCTGCGCGACCTCGCGCATCTCGGCGGCGCGGCGGCGGCCGTGCTCGGCGATGCGGCCGATGAGATAGTCGGGCAATTCCTTGTCCCAGCCCATGCCGGGGAAGGTGCCGGCGAGGGAAGCGAGCACCTCCTTCTCCGCGCCGTAGCGCCGCGCGCCCATCAGGCATTCGAGCGTCAGCGCCTCGAGCCCCTTGATCATCACGCTGCGGCACATCTTGATCGCCGAAGCGACCCCGACGCGGTCGGCGACCGGCTCGGTCGCGAAGCCGATCGCGTTGAGCGCCGCGGAAACGTCGGCCGCGCGCGCGCCGCCCAGCAGCATCGGCACCTTCAGGCGCTTGGGCGGCACCGCGGCCATGACCGCGGCCTCGACGTAGTCCGCGCCGCCCGCCTCGACCGCGCGCGCATTGGCGCGCTTGGCCTCGGGCGAGATCGAGTTGAGGTCGAGGAACACCTGGCCGCGCCGGGCATGCGGCGCGAACGTCGTCGCGACCGCGACCGCCGAAGCCGCGGTGACGGCCGAGATCACGAGATCGGCGCCCGCGACCGCCGCCGCGTGGGACGGCGCCGCGGCGACGCCGGCGGCCGCCGCCTTGCGCCGCATCGCGTCGCGGGCCGCCGCATCGTCGAGGAGGATATCGTAGGTCCGGACGGCCTGGCCCTGCTTGGCCAGTTCGGCGCCGAGGATGCCGCCGGCCTCGCCGAAGCCGATGATCGCGGTCGTCTTGAACGCGGGCGCCATGTGCTTCTCCCGTTTTCGCTCAGGCCGCGGCGGCGGGGCGCGCGCCGATGCGGGCGTGCCAGCGCGCGAGCGCCGCGGCCACCTCGCGCGGCCGCTCCATCGGCGCCATGTGCCCGCACTGCCCGACGAGCACGAGCTCGCCGCCGGCGATCATGGCCGCCATCTCTTCGTGGCGGGCGGCCGGGGCCCAGCTGTCTTCCCGGCCGCACAAGACGAGGGCGGGGCAGCGGACGGCGGCGAGCAGCGGCGCGGCGTCGGGCCGCGCGAGCAGCGCGCGAATCTGCGCCGCGAAAACGTCGGCCGATTTGCGGGCGAACATGTCGAGGATCGCGCCGATCAGCGCCGCGTCGGCGAGGCGGCTCGGATGCACCATGCCCTTGACCCAGCTCTCGGCCATCGCGCGCGTGCCGGAGCGCCGCGCGATCGCCAGCAGCGCCATGCGCTCGCGCTCTTCGCGGGCACCGGCCTCGCCCGCGGCGCGCGGCGTGTAGTTGGTGTCGAGCAGCGCCAGCCCGGCGACGCGCTCGGGCGCGCGGCGGAAAATCTCGAGCGCGACGCGGCCGCCCATCGAATGGCCGGCCGCCGCGAAGCGCGGCGGCGCCGCCGCCAGGGCGCGCCCGGCCATCGCGGCCAGCGAATCGGCCTCGCCGTAGTCGGCGACGACGGCGCCGGGCCCCGCGGGCAGGGCCGCGATCGCGTCGCTCCACGCCGCGCGGTCGCACATCAGGCCCGGCAGCAGCAGGAACGGAACCTCGCTCATCGCGGCGCGCTCAGGCGGCCTCGAGCGCCCCGGCCTCGCCGCCGAGATCCTCGAAGATCACCTGCGCGAAGCCGGTGACCATCGGCAGATAGTAGTTGCGGTGCACGCGGCGCACCTTCGGCGAGAGCGCGCCGCGCATGACCAGCCACAGGATCTCCTCGACGCTCTCGGCTCCGCCCTTCTCCATGAACTGCTGATGCGTCATGCGCGCGAGGCGCTCGGGATCGGTTTCGACGAGATCGAGGAACTCGTTGTCCCATTTCGTGTCGTTGAAGCCGAAGCGCTCGCCGCCGAGCTGGTGCGAAAGCCCGCCGGTGCCGACCACGACCACGTCGAGCTTTCCGGGCCACGCCTCAACCGTGCGGCGGATCGCGCGCCCGAGATCGTAGCAGCGCTTGGCCGAGGGAATCGGCGGCTGCAGCACGTTGACGATGATCGGGATCACCGGCACCGACCAGCGCCGCTCGGGCGGGAAGAAGCAGGTGAGCGGCGTCAGGCACCCGTGATCGAGCGGGAACTCCTGGCACACGGCCATGTCGAATTCCTGGTCGACGAGCGAATGCGCGAGCTGCCAGGCGAAGTCCGGATGGCCCGGCACCGGCGGCAGCGGCCACTTGCCCCAGCCCTCGTCGGCGATCTCGTGCTCGGCCGCCACGCTCATCGCGAACGTCGGGTAGCGGTCGAAGAAGAACGAGTTCGCGTGGTCGTTGGCGACGATGACGATGAGATCGGGCTGCTTCGCCGCGAGCCATCTCTGCATCGGCCAATAGCCGTCGAACAGCGGCTTCCAGGCCGGCGTTTCGTGCTTGCCGGTGTTGTAGGCGACGCCGATCGACGGCGCGTGCGGCGAGCCGAGCCCGCCGATGATGCGGCCCCTTGCCATCACGAGGCGTCCTTCACGTTGCGCGTCTTCATGAACTCCTCGTAGCTCTCGCCGCGCATCGCGGCGCCGGTGCGGTTCTGGCCGACCCCGAACGCGGCCGAGAGCTTGAAGATCATGAACGGGCTGATGCCGTAGCGGACCATGCCGATCCAGTTCTGCTCGCGGATGAGGCCCTTCTCGTACTCGGAGAGGCCGAAATCGCGCATGTAGCCTTCCGCGTCGTCCTTCCATTTCGCGCGCACGTCGGGCTTCATGAACGACATGCAGAATTTCGAGAACCGGTAGCCGCGCTGCGCGCGGCGGCCGGTGACGAGATAGGTGCCCGCCGGCGGATGCTCGAAATCGATCAGCCGGCTCTTGATCGGCAGGATCTCGACCTCGGTCTCCCAGCGCGGCCGGCCGCCCGCCTGCGTCTTGCTGTCCATCGTCACCCCTGCACCGGCCGGCGCCACGCGACCGGCCCGTCGACGTATTTCAAGCCCTTCTTCTCCAGCTCGGGCCGCGCGCCGTCCATGTCGATGCCGAGCTCGCCCGCGGCGAGGCGCTTGCGGCGCGCCTCTTCGCGCACGAGGCGCGCCCGGCCCGCCTCGACGACCTTGCCCGCGGCTTCGCGCGGCACCACGACCACGCCGTCGTCGTCGGCCACGATCACGTCGCCCGGAACCACCGACGCGCCGGCGCAGACCACCGGCACGTTCACCGCGCCCACCGCGGCCTTGATCGTGCCCTGCGCCGAAACCGCGCGCGACCACACCGGAAACTTCATCTCGGCGAGCTCGCGCACGTCGCGGCACCCGCAATCGAGCACGATGCCGCGCGCGCCGTGCGCCTGCAGCGAGGTGGCGAGCAGCTCGCCGAAATAGCCGTCGGTGCAGTCGCTGGTGACGGCCACGACGAGGATGTCGCCGGCGCGCAGCATCTCGATCGCGACGTGGATCATCCAGTTGTCGCCGGGCGCGCACAGCGCCGTGACGGCGCTGCCGGCGATGCGCGCGCCGGGCCAGATCGGCCGCATGTAGGGCTTCATCAGGCCGAGGCGCGCCTGCGCTTCGTGCACGGTGGAGACGCCCATCTCCGCGAGCGCCGCGATCTGGCTATGCTCGGCGCGCTCGATGTGGCGCACCGCGATTCCGCGTTCGGCGATGCTCATCCGCGCGCCTCCCTGCGTTCCTGCGGTCCGGCGGCCATGCGTTCAGCCCCCTGATTGCGACGGGCGGCAAGATTAGTGCGATTTCCGCCGGCGGGAAACCGCGCGGAAGCGCGCGCTTGCCCACGGGTGGGCAGGCGCCTACCGGCCGGCGGTCGCGAGCGCCTTGTCGAGACGCGGATAGACGCGGCGCGCGTTCAGCTCGAACACCTTGCGCCGGTCGTCGGCGGACAGGCCGAGCGCGTCGATATAGCGCTTGGTGTCGTCGAAGTGGTGCCCGGTCTCGGGGTCGATGCCGCGCACCGCGCCCACCATTTCGGAGCCGAACAGGATGTTGTCGATGTGGATGACCTCGAACAGCAGGTCGATGCCCGGTTGGTGATAGACGCAGGTGTCGAACCAGACGTTCTTCATGACGTGCCTGGCGAGCGGCGGCCGCTTCAGCATGTCGGCGAGCCCGCGGTAGCGGCCCCAGTGATAGGGCACCGCGCCGCCGCCATGCGGGATCACGAAGCGCAGCGTCGGGAAATCCTTGAACAGGTCGCCCTCGATGAACTGCATGAACGCCGTGGTGTCGGCGTTGATGTAGTGCGCGCCGGTGGCGTGGAAATTCGCGTTGCAGCTGCTCGAGACGTGGATCATCGCCGGCACGTCGAGCTCGACCATCGCCTCGTAGAACGGATACCACGAGCGGTCGGTCAGCGGCTGCGCGGTCCAGTGCCCGCCGGAGGGATCGGGATTGAGGTTGCAGCCGACGAAGCCCATCTCCAGCACGCAGCGCTTCAGCTCCGCGACGGAATGGGCGACCGGCGCGCCCGGCGACTGCGGGAGCTGGCACACGGCCGCGAAATTCGCGGGATAGAGGTCGACGACGCGCTTGATGAGATCGTTGCAGGCGCGCGTCCACGATTGCGAGACGGCCTCGTCGCCCTCGTGATGGGCCATCGCCGAGGCGCGCGGCGAGAACAGCGTCAGGTCCGCGCCGCGCTCCTTGAGCAGCCGGAGCTGGTTGCCCTCGATCGATTCGCGGATCTCGTCGTCGCCGATCGCGGCGGGCCTGGGCGCCGCGCCGGCGGGCTTCGCGAAATGGGCAAGCTGCGCCTTCCGGAAGAGCTGGTGCGCCTCGGGCGCCGTCGTGTAGTGGCCGTGGCAATCGATGATCATGGCTGTCGTGGCGGTCGGTCGGGCTCGGGCGCATATGGGCACAACGCGCGGCGAAGGAGAAGTGGCAGGCCGGGCACGGGCGGCGCTATAAGACAGTCGAACCGCGACCCGATGCGCCCCCCGCGAAAGCCCCGACGATGGCCGGCCAGACGAAAATTCCCTGTGTGATGATGCGCGGCGGCACCTCGAAGGGCGCCTATTTCCTCGCCCGCGACCTGCCCGCCGATGCCGCGGTGCGCGACCGCGTCCTGCTCGCGGCGATGGGCTCGCCGGACGCGCGCCAGATCGACGGCATGGGCGGCGCGCACCCGCTGACCAGCAAGGTCGCGATCGTTTCCAAGTCGCAGCGCGCCGACGCCGACATCGACTACCTGTTCGCCCAGGTGGTGGTGAACGAGCCGAAGGTCGACGTCTCGCCCGCCTGCGGCAACATCCTCGCCGGCGTCGGGCCGTTCGCGATCGAGGCCGGCCTCGTGAAGCCGGCGGCGGGCGAGACGCGCGTGCGCATCTACATGGTGAACACGAAATCGCTCTGCACCGCGACCGTGAAGACGCCCGGCGGCGAGGTGAGCTACGAGGGCGAGACGCGCATCGCCGGCGTGCCCGGCACCGCGGCGCCGATCCTGCTCGATTTCGAGGGCATCGCCGGCTCCTCCTGCGGCGCGCTGCTGCCCACCGGCAACGCGCGCGACACGATCGAGGGCGTGCCGGTCACCTGCATCGACAACGGCATGCCGGTCGTCGTGTTCGCGGCCAAGGATGTGGGCCGCACCGGCTACGAGACGCCGGCCGCGCTCAACGCCGATATGGAGGCCAAGGCGCGCATCGAGGCGATCCGCCTCAGGGCCGGGCCGATGATGAAGCTCGGCGACGTGACGAAGAAGGTCGTGCCGAAGATGACGCTGATCGCGCCTGCGCGCGAGGGCGGCGCCGTGGCCACGCGCACCTTCATTCCGCATGTCTGCCACGAGGCGATCGGCGTGCTCGGCGCCGTCTCGGTCGCGACCGCATGCGTGCTGCCGGGCTCGGCCACCGAAGGCATCGCAGCCGTGCCGGCGGGCACGACGAAGGTGCTGTCGGTGGAACACCCGACCGGCGAATTCACGGTGCAGCTCGAAACGGTGCAGGGTGCGGGCGGCATCGAAATCAGGCGCGCCGCGCTGCTGCGCACCGCGCGGCGGCTGTTCGACGGCAACGTGCTGGTGCCGCGAGGCGTGTGGGATGGGGGGTAAGCTGCAGGCCTCGTCGCCCCCGCTTTCGCGGCGACGGCAATGAGAGGATTTCGATGAACAGGCCATTCTTCCGCGCCGATCACGTGGGGAGCCTGCTGCGCCCCAAGGCGCTGCTCGACGCGCGCGCGAAATTCGCCAAGCGCGAGATCGCGCGCGAGCAGCTGCGCGCGGCCGAGGATGCCGCGATCCGCGAGGCCGTGCGCCAGCAGGAAGAGGCCGGGCTGCCGGTCGTGACCGACGGCGAGTTCCGCCGCGCCGTGTGGTGGGGCGATTTCATCTTCAAGATCGAGGGCACCGCGCTGGGAGGCCCGGACGACAGCGCGGCGTTCAAGGCCGCGGGCGGCGCCGATCCCGGCTACGCGCCGAAGATCGTGCTGACGAATGCGAAGCTCGCGCGCGCCGCGCCGATCATGGAGCACGACTACAAGACGATCGCCGGCGCCGCGCGCGTGCTGCCGAAGGTGACGATCCCCTCCCCGAGCCGCATCCATTTCCACGGCGGGCGCGATGCCGTGGACCGCAAGGCCTACCCCGATCTCGACGCGTTCTGGGCCGACATCGTGGCGATCTACCGCGCGGAGATCGCGGCGCTCGAGGCGCTGGGCTGCCGCTACATCCAGATCGACGATCCGGTGATGAGCTATTTCCTGCAGGAGCCGATGCGCGCGAAGCTGCGCGCGCGCGGCGAGGACCCGGACGAGACGCTGGCGCTCTATGTGCGCGTCGTCAACGAGATGATCGCCGGGCGCCGGCCCGACACGACCGCGGCGATCCACATCTGCCGCGGCAATGCGCGCAACGCCTGGGCGGCCGCGGGCGGCTATGCGCCGATCGCCGAGATCATCTTCCCGCATCTCGCCGTCGATGCGTATCTGCTCGAATACGACGACGAGCGCTCCGGCGATTTCGTGCCGCTCACGCTGATTCCGCGCGACAGGAAGGTGGTGCTCGGCCTCGTGACGACCAAGCACGGCACGCTCGAGAACGCCGACGTGCTGAAGCGCCGCCTCGACGACGCCGCGCGCCATTTCCCGCTCGCCAACTGCGCGGTGAGCCCGCAATGCGGCTTCGCCAGCACCGTCGAGGGCAACGACATCGAGATGCAGGGCCAGTGGGCCAAGCTGCGCCTCGTCGTCGACCTCGCCCGCGCGGTCTGGGGCACCGCCTGACCCGGAACGCGAGGCCATGGCCGACACAGCCGATATCGTCGTCGTCGGAGCGGGCATCATCGGCATGTCGATCGCGCTGCAGTTGGCGCGGCGCACGCGGGCGCGCATCGTCGTCGTGGACAAGGGGCTCGGGCCCGGCGAAGGCTCGACCGGGGCATCGTCGGCGGTGTGCCGGCACCGCTACACGCGCACGGAAACCACGACCCTGGCCCGGGACGGCATCTTCGCCTACCGGCATTGGCCCGAGTTTCTCGAGCTGCGCGATCCCGTCGCGCGATTTCACGATCACGGCGTGCTGTGGTTCGGCGGCCTGGATTCGGAGTGGCCGGACCGCGAAGCGCAGCGGCTGCAATCCCTCGGCATCCGCGCCGCCGTGCTCGACGATCGCGCGCTCGCGGCGCGGTTCCCCGCGCTCAGCGCCTGCGTCGAGCCTCCCGACGTCGCCTCGGCCGCGCCGCACGCGTGCCGCGGCGGCGGCCGCCACCTGTTCGAGCCCGACGGCGGCTACGTCGATCCGGTCGACGCGCTGCAGGACCTGATCGCGGCGGCGCGCGCGCGCGGCGTCGAGGTCCGATTCCGCGCCAGGGTCGCGGGCATTCCGGTCGAGCATGGCGCCGCCAAGGGCGTCGTTCTCGCCGACGGAACGCGGCTCGCCTGCGCCCATCTCGTCAATGCGGCCGGCCCGTGGTGCAACGCCGTGTTCGCGCTGGCCGGGCTGCCCTGCCCGTGGCCGCTGCAGCCGACGCGAATCCAGATGGCCGTCGTCGACCGCGCGGGCGACGTTGCGGGCGACATCCCGGTTTGCGCCGATCCCACCGGCGGCATCTATTTCCGGACGCAGAATCGCGGCCAGCAGCTCATCGTCGGCTCGGTGCGGGAGGAAGACGAACAGGAGCAAGTCGCCGACCCCGACGATTTCCCCACCTACGCCGACGACGATTTCGTGCGGGCCAAGCTCTATCTGCTGCAGCACCGCATTCCGACCGGTGCGCGGCCGAGCGGCGTGCGCGGCTATAGCGGCCTCTACACGATGAACCGGAGCGACGTGCATCCGGTGGTCGGCGCGACGCCGCTCCAAGGCTTCTACGTGGCCAACGGCTTCAGCGGGCACGGCTTCAAGCTCGCGCCGGCGATCGGCTCGCTGATCGCGCAGGAGATCACCGGCCAGACGATCGGCTTCGACACGAGCGTCGATCGCCGCTTCCTGGCGTTCGATCGTTCGCCGATCGCGCTTCCGTCCAAGAACGTGCTGGCGTGAAGCCGCTGCCGGCGCGCCCGGTGATTCCGGGCGCGCCGCGGCGTCTTACGGACCCGAATAGGCGCCGGCGAACTTGCCGGTGCCGTCGGCCGCCTTCGGCGTGTAGGACGGCGTCGAATCCGGATAGGCCTCCTGGAGGCGCGGATAGACTTCGCGCGCGAAGGTCTTGATGCCCAGCACGGTATCCGCGTGCTCGAGGAAGCCGGCCTGGCCCATGATCAGCAGGTGGCCGAAGCCGCCGACGTAGTCGTAGACCTTCTTGAACTGCGCCGCGACCTGATCGGGCGTGCCGGCGAACATGAGGCCGGACTCGATCGCGGCCTCCACGCTCGCGTTCTTCTTGAAGCCGGAGAGCGGGTGCTCGGCGCCGCGCATCATCGCGAGATTGGCCGCGACCGGCACGTAGCCGGGCGGATTGGCGATGTGCGGCGGCACCTTGTTGGCGGTGACGTACCACAAGAGCTTCTCGGCGCCGGCATAGGCCTCTTTCTGCGTCGGCGCGGTATAGACCAGCGCCGCGTAGGCGAGCCGGTCGATCGGCACCGGGCCCTTGCGCCCGGCCTTCTGCCAGCCGCGGCGGTAGCCGTCGAACACCTGGCGCGTGCCTTCGAAGCCGGTGAGGAACGTGGCCTGCACGTAGCCGCGCTCGCCGACGGCGAACGCGCCCGATGGGCTCGTCGTGCTGACCCAGATCGGCGGATGCGGCTGTTGCCAGGGGCGCGGCCAGATGTTGACCGAGCGATGGTGGAAGAAGTTGCCCTCCCACGAGAACGGCCCGTCCTGCGTCGTCCACGCCTTGACGATCAGATCGAGCGCTTCCCAGTGCCGCTCGTTCATGCGCACCGGATTGCTGTTGGCGGGCAGGATCTCGTAGGGCACGCCGCGCACGAAGCCGGCCTCGAGCCGGCCTTTCGAGATCACGTCGACCATCGCCATCTCCTCGGCGATGCGCACCGGCTGGCGCCGGTTGGAGATCGGATTGCCGAGGATCAGCAGCCGCGCCTTCGTCGAGGCCCGGGCGAGGATCGCGAGCATCAGCGGCGCGGCGGGATCGACGCAGGTGGCCGTCTGATGGTGCTCGTTGAGCATGATGTCGAGGCCGGCCTCCTCGGCGATCAGCCATTCGTCGATGTAGCGGTGGTAGAGGTCCGCGCCCTTGGCCGGATCGTAGACCTTGTTCGGCAGCGTGACGCGGATCGAGGAATAGGTGTCTGCCGGCGGCAGATAGGGGTAGGCGTTCTCGCTGAAGTGCCAGGCTCGCATGTCGCGCTCTCCCTCAGCCGTCGAGGAACGGTAGGACGGTGGCGGCGAACGCCGCCGGCTGCTCGAGCTGCGGCGCGTGTCCGGCCGCGGCGATCGTGGCCGTGCGCGCGCCCGGAACGAGCTTCGCGTAGGCGTCGACGTAGGCGGCCGACATCATCCCGTCGCTGACGCCGCGCACGAACAGCGTCGGCGCCTTCACGCGGTGCAGCCGGTGCTTGAGCTTCGGATTGTGCATCCACGGCTCCCAGGTGAGCAGCGCCGTGGTCTCCCGGTTGCGCAGCATGATCGTGAGCTGCTCGTCGGAGAGCTTCGCGGGATCCACCGCCATCTTCGCCGGGTCGTGGAAGACGAGCTTGTTCACCTCCTCCTGCGGCAGCGCCCAGATATCGGGGATGTCGAGCTTGTCGCCCGGCCCCACCTTCACGCCGGCGGGCGCCACGAGCACGATCTTGGCGAAGCGCTCCGGCGCCATCGACGCCATCTCGGCCGCGATCCAGCCGCCGAGCGAGCAGCCGACGATCTCGGTCTTGGCGATGCCGAGCCGGTCGAGCAGCTCGAGATACATGACGGCGATGTCGTCGGGCCGGTCGATCCAGAGCGGCAGGTCCGACTTGCCGAACCCCGGATGCGAGGGAACGACGAGGCGCCGGCGCTCGGCGAACGGCTTCACGAATGGATGCGCGGGCGCGAAGCCGTTGGCGCCGTGCAGCCAGAGCAGCGGATTGCCGCTGCCGGCCTCGAACACCTCGACGTCGACTCCCGCGAGCTTGATCACGCTCGTTTTCAATCGGTCCTCCCTGGGCGCGCACGCGGCGGCGCGGACCGCGACGCTAACAAGAGAGCGCGCGGCGCCAAAGCGGAATCGCGCAGGCCGGCCTTGCGCCGGGCGGAGTCGTTGGCGGCATGCGCAACCGATGTGCCGCCAGCGCAAGAAAGCGCGGCCGCTTCGCGCTACTTGCGCGGCGCGGCGGGCTCGTCGTCGTCGTCGAACAGGATGCGCTGGGCGGCGCCGTCGGGATCGTCGAACTGGCCGTTCCGGAGCGACCAGAAGAACGCGGCGAGGCCCGCGCCGCCGAGCAGGATCGCGATCGGGATCAGGTAGACGATCACGTCCATGACGACCTCCGCCGCGCGAGGCGCAGCGCGTTGCCGACCACGGCCAGCGACGAGCCCGACATGGCGATCGCGGCGAGGAACGGCGTGAGGACGCCGAGCACCGCGATCGGCACGGCGACGAAATTGTACACGATCGCCGCGCCGATGTTCTCGCGCACGAGCCGGCGCGCGGCGCGGGCGGTGTCGATCAGCTCGAGCACTGCGCCGAGGCGCTCGCCCTGGAACACGGCGTCGGCCGCGGTCTGGCTGATGTCGGCGGCGCTCGACGGCGAGACCGAGACGTGGGCGGCGGCCAGCGCCGGCGCGTCGTTGAGGCCGTCGCCGACCATCAGCACGCGGCGGCCCTCGCGCGCGAGGCCGGCGAGGAACGCGGTCTTGTCGGCCGGCGTCACGCGCGCGCGCCAGTCGTCGATGCCGAGCGCCTCGGCGACCGCGGCCACCGCCGGGGCGCGGTCGCCCGAAACGAGCTTCACCGCATAGCCGCGCCGCTTGAGCGCGCCGATCACGCCGGCCGCGTCGGGCCGCGGCGCGTCGGCGAACGCGAAGCGCACCGGCGCCAGGCCGGGCCGCGCGAGCCACATTTCCATGGCACTCGCGCGCTCGTCGCCTTCGAGCGCGGCGTCTTCGTCGATCCCGCACCAGGCGCGGCTGCCGAGCCGGATCTCGCCGCCGGGCCGCGGCCATGCGAGGCCGCAGCCGGCGATCTCGCGCGTGCCGTCGAGCGCGGGCGCGTCCGGCGCCGCCTGCGCGAGCGCGCGGGCGAGCGGGTGCGCGCTGTTGCGCGCCATGCCGGCGGCGAGGCGCAGCGTTTCGGCGTCGAACGTGTCCGCATCGGCGAGCGCGGGGCGGCCGAGCGTCAGCGTGCCGGTCTTGTCGAACACGACGGTGTCGGCGGTGGCGAGACGCTCGAGCGCCGTGCCGGATTTCAGCAGGATGCCGCGGCGCATCAGGCGGCCGGTGGCGATCACCTGCACCGCCGGCACGGCGAGGCCGAGCGCGCACGGGCAGGTGACGATGAGAACGGCGATCGCGTAGACGAGCGAATGCTGCCACGTCTCGCCCATCAGCAGCCACCAGCCGGCGAAGGTGGCGAGCGCCATGAGGTGGACCACCGGCGCGTAGAGGCGCGAAACGCGGTCGGCCAGCGCGATGTAGCGGCTCTTCTTCTGCTCGGCGGCTTCCATGAGCCGCACGATCTCGGCGAGCAGCGTGTTCTCGCCGGCCGCGCGCGCGGTGACGCGCAGCGCCGGGCCGAGATTGACGGCGCCGGCATAGACGAGATCGCCGGGCTTCACCGGCGCCGGCACCGATTCGCCGGTGATGAGGCTCGTATCGACCTCCGAGCGGCCATCGGCGATCGTCCCGTCGACGCCGATGCGCTCGCCCGAGGCCACGAGCACGACGGCGCCGGGCGTCACGCGCTCGGCGGGGACGCTCGCCGCCGCGCCGTCTCTGCCGACGACCGTGACCGAGCGCGCGTTCAGCGCGAGCAGCCGCTCGGCCGCCGAGCGCGCCTGGCCCCGCGCGCGCAGATCGAGATAGCGCCCGAGCAGCAGGAAGAACACGAGCGAGACCGCCGAATCGAAATAGGCGTGATCCGCGCCGTTGATCGTCTCGAACAGGCTCATGCCGGCGGTGAGCGCCACCCCGACCGCGATCGGGACGTCCATGTTCACCGAGCGGCGCCGGAGCGCGCCCCAGGCGGAATGCACGAACGGCCGCGCCGAATAGATCAGCGCCGGCAGCGCGATCAGCGCCGAGAACCAGTGCAGCATGTCGCGCGTCGCCGGCTCCATGCCCTCGACGCGGCCCGCCCAGATCGCGACCGACATCAGCATCACGTTCGCGGCCGCGAAGCCGGCCACCGCGAGCGCGCGCAGCAACCTGCTTTCCGCGGCCCTGTCGCCGGCGGCGAGGCGTGCGGGATCGTAAGGCACGAACTTGAAGCCGAGGGCGTTCACCCGGGCGGCGAGCGCTTCGGCGAGCTCGGCGGCGCCGTTCCAGCGCAGGGCGAGCCGGCGCGTGGAGAGGTTGACGCGCGCCGAGACCACGGCGGGGTGCTGGCCGAGCGCGCGCTCGATCTTGGCGACGCAGCCGCCGCAATGGATGCCTTCCACCATCGCGTTGAGCGTCATCGCGCCGTCGGCTTCGCGCCGCGCGTAGAACGCGGCCTCGCCGGCGGGCGCGGACGCGGCCAGGGCCGGCGGCGGCGCCCCGGCGCGCGCGAGCGTGGCGGCGGCCGTCATTCGACCCGGACCCGTTCGCGCGCCGTCAGCGAATCGGCGCCGCGCTCGATGCGGTACGTCACGTCCCAGATGCCGGGCAGCGGGAATTCGGCCGCGGCCGCATAGCGGCCGGCGCCGCCCGCGCGCAGCGCGATCGTGAAATCGTGGCCCTTTTCGACCGGGCGCGCGAACGTGACGGCGATCGCGGCGTCGGAGATCGGCGCGCCGCCGCGGTCGGTCAGCCTGATCTCGACGGCGCCATGCCGTGCGCCCGGCGCATCGAACCGCGCCGCGAGCTGCCAGCCGAGCCGCCGCTGCGCCTCGGCTTCGCGGATCCGGTCGTTGAAACGCAGGCCTTTCGTGTAGGGCTCGGTCGTGGTGAGGCCCGTGAAGCTGCCGACGGCGAAGACCACCATCGTGGCGTTGGCGGCGACGACGACCAGGAATCCCCCGACGAAGACCCAGGGAATCCAGCGGCTGCGGCGGGGCGCTGCGCGGGCGGCGAGAGCGGTCATGGCTTGGGTCCGTAGAACCAGGTGCTGCGGGTGGCCGTGTCGAGGTTCGTGATGTCGGTCAGCACGAAGCTGACGTCGGTGCGCTCGGCCCGGACGTTCGCGCGATCGGTGGAGACGTAGATCTGGTAGGTGGTGACGGTGTCGGGATCGGCGCGCAGTTCGATCCAGCTCGCGGTCTCGACGAGGCCGACGACGCGCATGGTGGCGCCGGCGATGCCCTTGAACTCGAGACGGAAGATGCGCTCGGTGCGCTCCTTGTTGAGGATCTTCACCGTATAGCCGTTGCGCACGGAGCCGTTGGACAGCGAGACGAACAGCGGGTTGCGGTCGTGCAGCACGTTGATGTCGGCGTCGCTGCGCGTCGCCAGCACGGCGACCATCGCGAGGCCGACCGCGGCGAAGATGAGGCCGTAAAGCAGCGTGCGCGGGCGCAGGATGCGATAGCGCAGCGGCTCGCCCTTGGCGCGCGCGGCGATGCGGCGCTCGGTGTCGTAGCCGATGAGGTCCGGCGCGCGGCCGAGCTTGGCCATCACCGGCCTGCAGGCGTCGATGCACAGCGCGCAGCCGATGCATTCGAGCTGGTTGCCGTCGCGAATGTCGATGCCCATCGGGCACACGGCCACGCACTGCCCGCAATCCACGCAGTCGCCCGTGCCCTCGTTGCCGACCGCGCCCTTGGCGGCCTTGCCGCGCGGCTCGCCGCGCGACTTCTGGTAGGTGACGATCAGCGTGTCCTCGTCGAACATCGCCGACTGGAAGCGCGGCCACGGGCACATGTAGGTGCACACCTGCTCGCGCGCCCAACCGGCGAGCAGATACGTCGTGGCCGCGAACAGCCCGACGAAGAAGTAGGTGTAGTAGTCGGCGCGGCCGGTGAAGAAGTTCGCGGCGACGGTGGGCGCGTCGACGAAGTACATGATCCAGGCGCCGCCGGTCGCGAACGCGATGGCGAGCCAGGCCGCGTGCTTGGCGATCTTCTTCGACCACTTGGCGCCCGTCCACGGCGCCTTGTCGAGCTTGATGCGCGCGTTGCGGTCGCCCTCGATGCGGCGCTCGACCCACATGAAGAGGTCGGTCCACACCGTCTGCGGGCAGGCATAGCCGCACCACACCCGCCCGGCGAGGCTGGTGACGAGGAAGAGCCCGACCGCGGCGAGGATCAGGAGGCCGGTGAGGTAGAACACCTCCTGCGGCCAGATCTCGATGAAGAAGAAGTAGCCGCGCCGGTTCGTCATGTCGATCAGCACGGCCTGGTCGGGCGCGTTCGGGCCGCGGTCCCAGCGAATCCACGGCAGCGCGTAGTACACGACCAGCAGGAGGCCGAGCGCCCGCCATTTCAGCGCGCGGAACCGCCCGCTCACCTGCTTCGGGTAGACGCGCACGCGATCGACGTAGAGCGAATCGCCTTGCTCGGCGATCGCCTTGATCTGCTGCCGGACCGATTTGACCTCTTCGTCTTCCACCGGTCTCGCCTGTGCGCGGGTCGCGCTGCCGTCCATCGCTACTTTCCGCCGCCCAGCGCGTGGACGTAGAGCGTCAGCATCTTGATCGTCTCGTCGTCGAGGCGACCCGCCCAGGCCGGCATGACGCCGTGCTGCGGCTTCGTCACCTGCCGGACGATTTCGGCCTTGCTGCCGCCGTAGAGGAAGATGCGCGTGTTGAGCGGCGGCGCGCCGAGATCGGCCTTACCGACCCCGTCCTTGCCGTGGCACGAGATGCACTTGTCTTCCTCGGCGAAGATCTTGGCGCCGCGCTCGGCCGCCGCCTTGTCGGCGCTGCGGCCGGTGAGCGACAATACGTATTCCGCCACGTCGCCGATCTGATCGGGCTTCAGCGCGCCGTCGGTGCCGTAGGCCGGCATCTGGCTGCTGCGCGCCTTCTCGTGGCCGCTCCGGATGCCGAAGCGGAGCGTCTGCTCGATGTCCGCCAGCTTGCCGCCCCAGATCCAGAGGTCGTCGGCCAGCGAGGGGAAGCCCTTGGTGCCCGCGCCGCCCGCGCCGTGGCACGGCGCGCAATTGTCGGCGAACGCGGCCTTGCCGCCGGCCAGCGCGAAGTTCAGCAGGTCGGGCTCGCGGCGGATCTCGTCGGCCGACTGGGTCTTGATGCGGTCGAGGTAGCGCGACTGGCCGCGCTTCGCCTCGTCGATCTTCTCGGCCACCTCGGCGCGCGAGTTCCACCCCAGCACGCCCTTGAAGTAGCCGGTGAACCACGGCACCGACGGATAGAGGATGAAATAGACCACGGCCCACGCGATCGACGCATAGAGCACGTAGACCCACCATTTCGGCAGCGGCGTGTCGAGCTCCCGGATGCCGTCCCACTCGTGTCCGGTGGTGGGCTTGCCCTGATAGAGCTCTTTCTCGGTTTTCGTCGGCATGGCGGCGGCCTTAAGGCTTTGCGTTGTGCGGCGGCGCGACGGGAAGAGCGCCCGGCTGTCGCTCGTCGTCGTCCAGCGGAATGCGCGCATGCGCCTGGAGCCGGCCCTTGTTGCGCGGCCAGTAGGCCCACACCGCGATGGCGAGGAAGGCGCCCATGAGCCAGACGACCCAGAGCGATTTGATGTCGGCGTAGAATTCGGCCATGGCGCGCCCCTACTGCCGCAACTGCTCGGGCTTCACGGTCTTGAAATCGACCATGCGGCCCAGGATCTGCATGTAGGCGATGATCGCGTCCATCTCGGTGAGACGCTTGGGATCGCCGTCGAAATCGCCGAGCGCGGCCTTGGGGTAGCGGTCGGTCAGCCCCTTGGTGTCGGCCTCGGGATCGGCCTGCGCCGCGAGGTCGGCGGCCGCGTTCTTGACCATGTCGTCGGTGTAGGGAACGCCGACCGCGCGCAACGCCTTGAGGTGCGCGGCGATGTCCTTGATGGCGAGATCGCGCCGCGCGAGGAAGCCGTAGGTCGGCATGATCGATTCGGGCACCACCGCGCGCGGGTCCTTGAAATGCGCGACGTGCCATTCGTTCGAGTACTTGCCGCCGACGCGGGCGAGATCGGGCCCGGTGCGCTTCGACCCCCATTGGAACGGATGGTCGTACATGCTCTCCGCGGCGAGGCTGTAATGGCCGTAGCGCTCGACCTCGTCGCGGAACGGCCGCACCATCTGGCTGTGGCAGTTGTAGCAGCCCTCGCGCATGTAGATGTTGCGGCCGGCGAGCTCGAGCGGCGTGTAGGGCCGCACGCCCTGCACCGGCTCGATCGTCGACTTGATCGTGTGCAGCGGAACGATTTCGACGAGGCCGCCGATGGCGATCGTGACGACGATGCCGATCGCGAGGAGGACGACGTTCCGCTCGAGGAGCGCGTGCTTGAACTTCATGGCTCGGGCTCCTTCAGGCCGCCGCCGGCGCCGGCGCCGGCGCTTCCTCGCGCGCGGGCTCGCCGGCGCGAACGGTCTTGACGAGGTTGTAGATCATGATCAGCGCGCCCAGCAGGAACAGGACGCCGCCCATCGCGCGGATCACGTAGTAGGGATGCATCGCGGCCACGGTCTCGGCGAACGAGTACTGCAGGAAGCCGAGCTTGTCGTAGGCGCGCCACATCAGGCCCTGCATGATGCCGCTCACCCACATCGCGGTGATGTAGAGCACGATGCCGATCGTCGAGATCCAGAAGTGGTAGCTGACGAGCTTCAGCGACCACAGTTCGCGCTTGCCCCACAGCTTCGGCACGAGGAAGTACACGGCCCCGAAGCTGATGAAGGCGACCCAGCCGAGCGCGCCCGAATGCACGTGGCCGACCGTCCAGTCGGTGTAGTGGCTGAGCGCGTTCACGGCCTTGATCGACATGACCGGGCCCTCGAACGTGCTCATTCCGTAGAATCCCACGGAGGCGACCATGAAGCGCAGCACGGGATCGGTGCGCAGCTTGTCCCACGCGCCCGAGAGCGTCATCAGGCCGTTGATCATGCCGCCCCACGACGGCATCCACAGCATGACCGAGAACATCATGCCGAGGCTCTGCGCCCAGTCGGGCAGCGCCGTGTAGTGAAGGTGATGTGGCCCGGCCCAGATGTAGAGGAAGATCAGCGACCAGAAATGCACGATCGAGAGGCGGTAGGAATAGATCGGCCGGTCGGCCCGCTTCGGCACGAAGTAGTACATGATGCCGAGGAAGCCGGCGGTGAGGAAGAAGCCGACCGCGTTGTGGCCGTACCACCACTGGGTCAGCGCGTCCTGGACGCCCGAGAAGACCGAGTAGCTCTTCGCGCCGAGCAGAGACACCGGCACGGCGAGATTGTTGCCGAGGTGCAGGACCGCGACGGTGATGATGAACGCAAGGAAGAACCAATTCGCGACGTAGATATGCGGCTCGTTGCGCCGCACGATCGTGCCGACGAAGATCGCGAAATAGAGCACCCAGACGAGGGTGAGCCAGATATCGACGTACCATTCGGGCTCGGCGTATTCGCGGCCCTGCGTGATGCCGAGCACGTATCCGGTGGCGGCCATCACGATGAAAAGCTGATAGCCCCAGAACAGGAACTCGGCCGCCGCCGGGCCGCCCCAGAGCGGCGCCCGGCAGGTGCGCTGGACGACGTAGAGCGACGTCGCGAACAGCGCGTTGCCGCCGAACGCGAAGACCGCGGCCGACGTGTGCAGCGGGCGCAGCCGCCCGAAGCTCGTGAATTCGAAATCGAGGTTCAGCACCGGAAATGCGAGCTGAAGCGCGATGTAGACGCCGGCCAAGAAGGCCGCGACGCCCCAGAACACCGTCGCGATGGTGAACAGCCGCACCACGCCGTAGTCGTAGGCGACGCGCTCGCCCGCCCCGGCCGCGGTTTGCGCCGACCCGAGAGTTCCCGCCAATTGCATGCCTGACACTCCGAAAGATGCGCGCCGTCCCTGCGCGCATGCCCCCGAATAGGTCGGCGACGCGTGCCGATCATTGACCTACGTCAAGGCGAGCCCGTTTCTCCGCGGTAAAAGAACACGCCAGCGCCGCAACCCGGGCGCCCCGCGGGAGACATGCTCGACCAATCCGAAATCGCCGTCTTTCCAGAAGCTTCGCCGCGCGTTCGGCGGGTCTCGGGCGACCGCCCGTGGATCTGGCTGGCCAGTGGATGGGAAGACATGCTGCGGGCGGGCCGCGTGTCCTTCGCGTGGGGTGCGCTTTTTGTCGCGGTGGGCGCGGCACTGATCGGCGGCGCGGCGCTGCTCGGCGCCTACGAGGCGGTTCTGCCGCTCGCCGCGGGCTTCCCGCTGCTGGCGCCGGTGCTCGTGATCGGCCTCTACGAAGTGAGCCGCCGCATCGAGGCCGGCGAGAAGGTGAGCTTCGCGACGCCGCTGCTGGCGCTGCGGCGCAATGCCAGCCAGCTCGGCGTGGTGGGATTCGTGCTCGGCTTCGTCTTCCTCGCCTGGATGCGGATCGCGACGCTGCTCTTCGCCTGGTTCTTCGGCGCGCGCGGCTTCAACGCCGGCGAATTCCTGAGCCAGGTCGTCCTGTCGGGCGCCAACGCGCTGTTTCTCGTGATCGGCAGCGCGATCGGCGCCGTCCTCGCGCTCGTCGTCTTCGCGATCAGCGCCGTCTCGCTGCCGATGCTGCTCGACCGCGAGAGCGACAACGCGTTCACCGCGATCGCCACCAGCGTCGCCGCCGTGCGCGCCAACCCGCGCGCGATGCTGCTGTGGGCGTTCCTCATCGGCTGCTTCATCGGCTCCGGCCTGCTGCTCGGCCTCGTCGGGCTGATCCTCACGCTGCCGCTGGTGGCGCACGCCACCTGGCATGCCTATCGCGACCTCGTCGCGCGCGACGGCGCGGCGGGCGACACCTCAACGCCAACATCTCCCGGAGAGTGACATGAACTACGGTCTTTCGCACTGGATCGCGCTGGGCGCCGCCGTCATCGTCGCGCTGCTGGGGCTCGTGCTCGCGGCGCGAGGCGCCGATCTCGGCATGGAACTGGCGGGCTGGCTGTTCTTCCTGTTCGGAGTCGGCTTCTCGTTCCGGATGATCGGCAAGATGGCGGTTCCGCCCGAACAGGGCTGACGCCGGCCGCGCACGCAAAGGGCCCGAGGCCGGGGGGCGGGCGCAAGCCCGCCCCCTTTTCGTTTGCGCGCCTTTTCGCGGCCGGCCGCGAAAAGGCGCGATCTTTGATTCAGGTCAAAGCCTCCCCGTGCCGTCTCGCGCAGGTTCCGACCGCGGGCCGCCGGCCGCTTGCGCCGGGGGCTGGGGAACCAAGGGATCCACATGACGATCAACTACAACGAGCGCATTCCGAACAACGTCAGCCTATCGGACGACAAGCAGTTGCAGCGCGCCCTCGAGCGCTGGCAGCCGAAATATCTCGACTGGTGGCGCGAGATGGGGCCGGAAGGCTTCCAATCGAAGGACGTATATCTGCGTACCGCGATCAGCGTCGATCCGCAGGGATGGGCGCAGTACGGCTACGTGAAAATGCCCGACTACCGCTGGGGCATCTTCCTCACGCCGCCCGAGAAGGACCGCCAGGTGAACTTCGGCGACCACAAGGGCGAGGCGGCGTGGCAGGACGTGCCCGGCGAATACCGCTCGCTGCTGCGCCGGCTGGTCGTGACGCAGGGCGATACCGAGCCCGCCTCGGTCGAGCAGCAGCGCCAGCTCGGGCGCACCTGCCCCTCGCTCTACGACCTGCGGAATCTCTTCCAGGTGAACGTCGAGGAAGGCCGCCATCTCTGGGCGATGGTCTATCTGCTGATGAAGCATTTCGGCCGCGACGGCCGCGAGGAGGCGGAGGGCCTGCTCGAGCGCCGCTCGGGCGACAGCGACCGCCCGCGCATCCTCGGCGCCTTCAACGAGAAGACGCCGGATTGGCTGTCGTTCTTCTTCTTCACGATGCTGACCGACCGCGACGGCAAGTATCAGCTCGCCTCGCTCGCCGAATCGGGCTTCGATCCGCTCTCGCGCTCGTGCCGGTTCATGCTCACCGAGGAGGCGCATCACCTCTTCGTCGGCGAAACCGGCATCGGCCGCATCCTCCAGAAGACCTGCGAGGTGATGAAGCGCATCAACTCCGACGATCCCGCGAAGGTGCGGTCCGAGGGCGCGATCGACATCCCGACGATCCAGAAATACCTCAACTTCCACATCAGCGTGACCGAGGACCTCTACGGCAGCGAGATTTCCACCAACGCCGCCAACGCGTTCACGATGGGCCTCAAGGGGCGCTTCGAGGAAACCAAGCTCAAGGACGATCACCGGCTCGCCACCGCCACCTATCCGGTGCCGGATCTCGCCGGCGACGCCATCGTCGTGCGCGAGGCGCCGGCGCTGACCGCGCTCAACGAGCGCCTGCGCGACGACTACATCGTCGATTGCCAGAAGGGCGTCGACCGCTGGAACAAGGTGCTCGAGAAGGGCGGCACCAACCAGCGCCTGCGCCTGCCGCACAAGGCCTTCCACCGCCAGATCGGCACCTTCGCCCAGCTGCATGTGAGCCCGGAGGGCCGCGTGCTGACCGAGGCGGAGTGGACGCGCCATCACGCCGACTGGCTGCCGGGCGACGCGGATCACGCCTTCGTGCAGTCGCTGATGAAGCCGGTCACCGAGCCCGGAAAATTCGCGAGCTGGATCGCGCCGCCGGCGCGCGGGATCAACAACCAGCCGATCGAGTTCGCCTATGCGCGAGTCGACTGAATAAGTCGACGAACGCAGGGACGGGGGCGCCGCCGGATCCCCCGCGCTCCCGTCCCGCCCTTTCGCCGGACTCGCCCGCCCCGGCCGCATAGGCCGAAGCGAGCGATGGGCGGGAGCGCCGCCGGATCCCCCGCGCTCCCGCCCGCCCTACTCCCGCACGAAGGCCGCCGCGCATGCACGGAACCACGACCGGATTGCGCCGCCAGCACCTGATCGACCCCGAGGTGTGCATCCGCTGCAACACCTGCGAGGAAGTGTGCGGCGTGCGCGCGATCAGCCACAACGGCGTCAACTACGTCGTCGACTTCGCACTCTGCAATTTCTGCGGCGACTGCCTGCCGCCCTGCCCGACCGGCGCGATCGACAATTATCGCCAGGTCGCGCGGCCGTGGACCGTCGCCGAGCAGCTCGGCTGGGAGACGCTGCCGCCCGACCAGGCGCCCGGCGAGCGCGAGGCCGCCCCGCCCGGCGAGCCCGTGGCCGCGGGCGAGGCCGCGCTGCCCGCCGAGGTGGCGACGATCACCGCCGTCGCGACCGCGGCCGAAGAGGGCCGCGCGGTGCCGCCGTGGTCCGCCGCGCACCCCTACGTCAATCTCTACGCGCCGGACCGCCCGGTGACGGCGACGGTTTCCGGCAATCTCCGCCTCACCGAGCCGGGCGCCTCCAGCGACATCCATCACATCGTGCTCGACCTCGGCATCACCGCGCTGCCGCTGCTCGAGGGCCAGTCGATCGGCGTGCTGCCGCCCGGCCTCGACGCCGACGGCAGGCCGCACCGCGTGCGGCTCTATTCGGTGGCGAGCCCGCGCGAGGGCGAACGGCCGGGCAAGAACAATCTCGCGCTGACCGTGAAGCGCGTGACCGAGGATCACGACGGCCGGCCGGTGCGCGGCGTCGCCTCGAACTACCTCTGCGATCTCGCCAAGGGCGACACGGTGAGGCTGATCGGCCCCTACGGCACGACGTACCTGATGCCGAACCATCCCGGCGCGCACGTCGTCATGATCTGCACCGGCACCGGCGCGGCGCCGATGCGCGCGATGACCGAGCGCCGGCGCCGCAAATGGGCGCGCGGCGACGGCTCGGGCGGCAGGCTGATGCTGTTCTTCGGCGCGCGCACGCCGGGCGAGCTGCCCTATTTCGGCCCGCTCACGCGCCTGCCGCGCGACTTCATCGACGTCGAGTTCGCGTTCTCGCGCGACACGGCGCGGCCCAAGGCCTATGTGCAGGACCGCCTGCGCGCCCGCGCCGGCGACCTCGCCGGGCTGCTCGCCGACGACAACGCCTATTTCTATCTGTGCGGCCACAAGCGCATGGAAGAAGGCGTCGAGGCTGCGTTCGCCGCCATCTGCGAGGGCGCCGGGCTGAACTGGCGCGAGGTGAAGGTCGAGCTGCGCCGCAGCGGGCGCTATCACGTGGAGACGTATTAGCGCCGCGCGGCGGCGCTCACAGCGTCGTCGTCGGCTTCCACTCGTCGTCGGCGCCGGCGAGCTGGGCGAGGCGCTTCGGATCGACGATCTGCATGTCCTGCGCGGTCAGGAAACGCACGATGCGGTCGCGCTTCAGCTTCGAGAGGCTGCGGCTCACCGTTTCGATGGTGAGGCCGAGATAGTCGCCGATGTCGGTGCGCGTCATCGGCAGCGAGACGGTGTCCTGCCGGCCCTTGAGCTGCATGCGGCGCATCAGGATCATCAGGAACGAGGCGACGCGCTCCAGCGCCGTCTTGCGCCCGAGCAGCAGCATCTGGTCCTGCGCCGCCGCCAGCTCGTTGGAGGCGACGGCGAGCAGGCGCCGCTCCATCGCCGGGAACTGGTCGAGCAGCGCCTCGAGCCGGTTCTTGGGATAGCGGCAGAGCAACACCGGATCCACCGCCTCGGCGCTGTAGGCATAGCGCTCGCGCAGCGCGAGCCCGAGGAAATCCGACGGGAACAGGAAGCCGGTGATCTGGCGGCGCCCGTCGGCCAGCATCTTGGACAGGCGCACGCAGCCCTCGGTGATGATGTAGAGGCTGTCGGAGCGGTCGCCCTCGAAGAACAGGATCTCGCCCGGCACCAGCTTCTTGTGCACGACGATCGCGTCGAGCTTGCCGAGGTGCTCGGGCTCGATGGCGCCGCAGATGCTGAGATCGCGCACCTGGCAGGCCGCGCACGGATTGTTCTCGGCCACGACGCCGCGCTGCAACGGCTGAACGAGCTGTTTTGCTACGACGTTCGACATGGACCGCACACCCCGCGCCAGTCACGACCTTAATGCCAATCTGGGTGCCTTGCTGCAGCGCGGCACGTCGCATTTTGACGCAGATCAAGGCCCGGGCGGGCCTAGCCGAATATGCATGGCCGGGGATCGGAAATCGCATTCGAGTTATCGAGATGCACCGCGACTACGCGATCAGGCCGCTGACCGGCGCGCTCGTCGAGAAGAGCTTTCCGTTCGCCCAGGCGCTCGGTATCTGCGATCTTGCCCGCTGGCGCGCCTTCGTCGCGAGCTATGTGGGCTCGCCGGATTCGGGCGCGATCGCGGCCGAAACCCAGCACGGCTACGTGGCCGGACTGCTGTTCTACCAGGCCAACCGGCACGACCAGGGCGGCGCCGCGCTGGTGTGCGATCCGTTCGTGGTCGCGGACATGCCGCGCTATGCGACCCCGGCCAAGGCGCTGCTCGAGGCCGCCGACGGCCTCGCGCTGGAGCGCGGGTGCAAGTGGGTCCGCGTCGTGCTGCCCGCGACCGGCGATCCGCTCAATGCCGAGGCGGTGGGCTGCGAGGGCGCGCTGTTTCGGGCCGGGTATGCGCTGGAGTCGCTGAGTTTCCGTCGACGGCGCTCGCTTCCCGCCGGTAAGATGCGCGTCCCGGCCCCCGCCAAGCAGGCGTGCCGGCCACGAACCAGCGCGAGGTAAGGACCTATGACGGGGATCAAGCACATCGTCGCCCATCTCGAGGGCGGCGCCCACGACGCCGCCGTCCTCAAGCTTTCGGGCACGCTGGCGGGGCGCTTCGGCGCCGCGCTCGAAGGCGTGTTCGCCAGCGTGCCGCCGTTCGTCCCCGCCTCGATCGACGGGATGCTGACGCCGCAGATCATCGAGGCGCAGCAGAACATCTACAAGCAGCGCGCCGAAGCGGCGAAGAAGGCGTTCGCCGGCGTGGCGGTGCCGCAGGGCAAGGCGATCTGGACGCAGGTCGAGGGCATGACCGCCGACGCCGTGCTGGCGCGCGCCCGTTATGCGGACCTGACCATCGTCGCGCAGCCGGCGCCCGAAGAGACCGACGCCGCCACCGACTACGATTCGCCGGCCGAGATCGTGATGGGCGCGGGCCGCCCCGTGCTGATCGTGCCCTATGCCGGCAATTTCCCGGATGTGGGCAAGCGCGTGCTGGCGGCCTGGAGCGGCACGCGCGAATCGGCGCGCGCGCTGGCCGACGCGCTCCCGTTCCTCGGCGCCTCCAGCGACGTGACGGTGCTCACCGTGAACCCGCACGGCGAGACGGCGGCGATGGAAGCGGACATCAAGCGCTGGCTCGGCGAGCACGGCGTGAACGCCAAGACGCGCGTCGCGCACACCCATGACATCGAGGTGGGCGACGTGTTGCTGTCGGCCGCGGCCGATCTTTCGGCCGATCTCATCGTGATGGGCGCCTATGGCCGCTCGCGGCTGCGCGAACTGATCCTCGGCGGCGCCACGCACAGCATTTTCCGCCACATGACCGCGCCGGTGCTGATGTCGCACTGAGGCGGCGGCGCGCTACACCGCCTGGGCGTGGCGCGGCTCCGCGGTGGGGGCGAGATAGGCGTCGAAACACGCGGCGACGGCGCGCATGAACAGGCGGGCCTCGGGCGGGATCGACACGACCCGCCCGTGCCGTTCGGCCAAGCCGTCGGCGGCGAGCGCGTCGACCGCGGCGAAGGCCCCGTCGAGATGCGCCTCGGGATAGCCGTGCGCGCGGCAGAGCGCGCCGGTATCGGCCGCGAGCGCCGTCATCAGCTTTTCGATGACCGCGGCGCGCAGGCGATCCTCGGGCGCGAACGCGATTCCGCGCGCCATCGCCGGGCGCCCCGCCGCGACGGCTTCGGCATAGGCCTTGAGGTCGCTCTCGTTCTGCAGGTAGCCCTGCGGCAGCGCGCCGATCGCCGAGGCGCCGAAGCCGATCAGCGCGTCGGCGGGATCGGCGGTGTAGCCCTGGAAGTTGCGGCGCAGCGTGCCGGCGGCGGCGGCGCGCGCCAGCGGATCCTCGGGCCGCGCGAAGTGATCGAGCCCGATCGCGGCGTAGCCGGCCGCCGCGAGCCGGCGTTCGGCGGCGCGCGCCTGGCACCAGCGCTGCCACGCATCGGGCAGCGCGGCCGCATCGATCAGCGACTGGTGCTTCTTCATCCACGGCACGTGCGCGTAGCCGAACAGCGCGAACCGGTCCGGGGCCAGCGCCAGCGCGCGCTCGACGGTCTCGACGAATCCGCCGATCGTCTGCAGCGGCAGGCCGTACATGAGATCGAGGTTGAGCCGCGCGATGCCGTTGCCGCGCAGCAGGCCCGCCACCCGCGCGGTCAGCTCGAGCGGCTGCACGCGGTTGACCGCGCGCTGCACGGCGGGGTCGAAATCCTGCACGCCGAGGCTCGCGCGATTGACGCCGATCTCGGCCAGCGCCCGCGCGCGGCCTTCGTCGATGTTGCGCGGATCGATCTCGATCGCGAATTCGGCGCCCGGCAGGATCGCGAAGCTGCGATGCAGGGCCTCGGCCAGCCGCTTCAGCTCGTCGGGCGACAGCAGGCTGGGCGAGCCGCCGCCGAAATGGATGTGCGCGACCGGGCGGCCGCGGCCGAGGCGCGCCGTCACCAGCGCGACCTCCGCCAGCAGCGTGTCGAGGTAGCGCGCGAGCGGCGCCGCGCGGTTGGTGACCTTGGTATGGCAGCCGCAGAACCAGCACAGGCTGCGGCAGAACGGGACGTGAAAATAGAGCGATAGCCGGCTCTGCGCCGGCAGCGCCTCGAGCCACTGCCCGGCGCGCGCGGCGCCGAAGCCGGCGCGGAAATGCGGCGCCGTCGGGTAGCTCGTATACCGCGGCACCGCCTTGGCGTATTTGCGGACGAGGTCGGGCGTCATGCCGCCAATCAACCCCGGCGGGTGGCGCCTGCCCTTGACCTGGATCAAACGCCGCCGCGGTGCGCCGCGGCGCGCGCCTTGACGGCGCGCGCGCGAGACGCCACTTCCTCGAACGCAAATCGGGCTCTCCGACGCCCCTTCTTCAGTTCCGCCGTGGCCGTTCCTCCGAAACGCCTTCCGCCGCTGAATTCGCTGCGCGCCTTCGTCGCCGCGGCGCGGCACCTGTCGCTCGCCAAGGCCGCGGACGAGCTGGCCGTGACGCCGGGCGCGGTGAGCCAGCAGATCAAGCAGCTCGAAGACCATCTCGGCTGCGCGCTCTTCCGCCGCACGAACCGGCAGATGCTGCTGACCGACGAGGGCCAGGCGATCCTGCCCGGCCTCGCCGAGGCGTTCGAGCGCATGCACGACGCGCTGCAGGCGATCGGCAATGTGGGCCAGGACGGCCGCCTCACGGTTTCGGTGGCGCCGTCGTTCGCGTCGAAATGGCTGGTGCCGCGGCTCGACCGCTTCACCGCGCTGCATCCCGAGATCGACGTGCTCGTCTCGGCCTCGATGGCGCTGGCCGATTTCGGCGCCGAAGGCATCGATTGCGCGATCCGCTACGGCGCCGGCCGCTATGCGGGCCTGGTCACCGAGAAGCTGATGGCCGAGAGCGTGGTGCCGGTGTGCAGCCCCGCGCTGCTGAAGGACCGCAAGCTCAGGACGGCGGCGGACCTCAAGGAATTCACGCTGCTGCACGACGACAGCCCGGACCAGGACCCCTCCTGCCCCGACTGGCGCATGTGGCTGCGCGCGGCCGGCATCGAGCATGTGGGCGCGCGGCGCGGGCTGCGCTTCAACCAGTCGAGCCTCGTCGTCGAGGCGGCGATCTCGGGCCGCGGCGTGGCGCTGGCCAAGGCGCGGCTCGCCGCCGACGACATCCGCGCGGGCCGCCTCGCGACGCTGTTCAACGTGAAGCAGCCGATCCAGTTCGCCTACTACTTCGTGGCCCCGCCGGCGCGCAGCGCGCTGCGCCGCGTGCAGCTGTTCCGCAAGTGGCTCGGCGAGGAGATCGCGCGCGACAAGTGAAGGCGCGCGAAACGCTCGCGCGCGCTTCCGCCGGCTAGGCCTCGGCCGGGCCGAGCTGGCGCTCGAACAGCTTGAGGATGTCGGCGGCCGCCCGCGGCTGGACCAGCGACGTTCCCTCGCCCGAGGCCGCCGCGGCGCCGGCGCACACCGCGATGCGCAGCGCCCGATCGAGCGGCTCGCCGTTGAACATGCCGACGACGAGCGCGGCCAGGAAGCTGTCGCCGGCCCCGACCGGAGAGCGCGCGTCGATGCGCGGCGAAGGCGAATAGTGCACGCCGCGGCGCGTGACCAGCAGCGCGCCCTCGGCGCCCAGCGTCACCGCGACGTTCTCGAGCTGCCGGCGGCCGATCAGGTCGCGCGCGAACGCGATCACCGCGTCGCGGCCTTCGAGCGGCGCGCCGGCGAGATCGACGAGTTCGCCGTGGTTGAGCTTCGCGAGGAAGATCGGCTCGCCGAGCGCCGGCTTGAGCGCGGCGCCGCTCGTATCGAGGACGAAGCTGCCGCCGCCCGCGGCGACGAGACGCGCCGCCTGCGCGTAGAAATCGTTCGGCGCGCCGGGCGGCAGGCTGCCGCTCGCGACGAGCGTGCCGCGCGTGGCCCCGCTCGCCTCGACGGCGGCGAGGCAGGCGGCGCATTCGTCGGCGGTCAGGGTGGGGCCCGGAAAGGTGAGCGTGTAGCGGTCGCTGGTCTTGCGGTCGGCGATCATGATGCTGATGCGCGTGACATCCTGGATCGCGATCGCGCGGTGATGCAGCCCGGCGCGGTCGAGCGCGTGCTGGAGCTTGTCGCCCTCGGGGCCGCCGGCGGTGTGGATCGCGAGGCAATCGAGGCCGAGCGCGCGCATCACGCGGGCCACGTTGAGGCCGCCGCCGCCCGGGTCCCAGCGCACGACCTTGGCCCGGATCTTCTCGCCGGGGCGCCAGCGGCCGACCTCGACGGAAATGTCCGCCGAGGGATTGAGCGTGAGGGTCGCGACGGGCGGCGAAAGTGCCATGAAGCGGCGGCGTCCCGGTGCTGCGGCGATCGATCCGCGCCACTGTGCCCGAGCGCCGGTGCGCGCGAAAGCCGGAACCGCGTCGCGCCGAATACGCATCCGCGCACGGCTCCGCCGCCGCGCGGCGGCCATGCCGCGGCCCTGCTTGCGCGCGGCCGCGCGCTTCTGCACTCTCACGCGCCGCCGGCCGCGCCCGCAGGCGCGGCCGCGAACACCGACGAGGACGCATGAGTTCCGCCCCCGATCCGATGCCGCGCGGCCTCGATCTCTTCTCGCTGAAGGACCAGGTGTGGGTCGTCACCGGCGCCTCCTCCGGCATCGGTCTCGCCATCGCCGAGGGCCTCGCCGCGGCCGGCGCCGTCGTCGGGCTCAACAGCCGGAACCGCGCGAACCTCGAGGCGCGCGCCAAGGGCATTCCGCGCAGCTTCGTGGTGCCGTTCGACGTGGGCGATCTCGCCGCCGGCGAAGCGGCGCTCGCCGACGTCGCGAAGTCGCACGGGCGCCTCGACGGCCTCGTCTGCAACGCGGGCGCGCGCGACCGGCGTTCGCTCGAGCGAGTGGAGACGAAGGAGTTCCGCGCGCTGCTCGAGACGAATCTCGTGGCGCCCTACCACCTCGCCCGAAGCGCTGCGCGCCACATGCTGCAGCGCGGCGCCGGGCGGCTCATTTTCGTCACCTCGCTCGCCGACCGTTTCGCGATGGCGGGCGACATCGCCTACCCCGCGACCAAGGCGGGGCTCGCCGGGCTCGTGCGCTCGCTGGCGGTGGAGCTGGGCGAGCGCGGCATCAACGTGAACGGCATCGCGCCCGGCACGGTGCGCTCGGAGATGAACCGCGCCATCGCCGACAGCCCGCAATGGAAGGGCATCGTCGAGCGCAGCGTTCCGCTCAAGCGCTGGGCCGAGCCGGCGGAACTCGCCGGCGCCGCGATCTTCCTCGCCTCCGCCGCCAGCAGCTACGTCAACGGCCAGGTGCTCTACGTCGACGGCGGCACCAGCATCCTGCTGTTCAGCGCCTAGCGGCGCCGCGTTCAGGCCGCCATCGCCAGGCGCTCGAGCGCGGCGCTCTGCTTCAGCCGCACGTTTTCCGGCTCGGCGAAGGCGATGATGCCCTCGCGCTTCAGCGCGTTCATCGTGCGGCTCACGGTTTCGACGGTGAGGCCGAGATAGTCGGCGATGTCCTTGCGGCACATCGCCAGCGCGACGGCGCCGTCGTTGCGCTGGCGGCGGCCGAGCTCCAGCAGGAAATTCGCGATGCGCTCGGCGGCCGTCATGCGGCCGAGCAGCAGCAGGTGCCCGTGCGCCGAGGCGAGCTGGGTGGAGAGCAGCGCCAGCACGTGGCGGCCCAGCGCCGGAAATGCCTTCACCGCATCCTCGATGCGGGCGCGGCTGAATTTCTCGAGCGTCACGTCGGTCACCGCCTCGGCCGAGAAGCCGTACCCGCCGTGGTCGGTCCAGCCGAACAGGTCGCCGGCGGTGAGGAACGCCGCGATCTGGCGCCGCCCGTCTTCGGTGACCTTGCAGAGGCGCACGGTGCCGCTTTTCACCCGGTAGCAGTGCCCGGCCTCGTCGCCTTCGAAATAGATCGTGTGATTGCGCCCGAATTTCGCGGCGGTGCCGAGCCGCTCGAGCGGGTCCGCGCCGGCTCTCGGCGCGGCGGCCGAAACCGGCTGAAGGTGCATCGCCATCGGAGCGCGGGCTGCGGAGACTGCCGAGTTGGTGTACGCATGCATGATCGGCTCCCTGTCTTGCGTCGCGATACGCGGCTCGACGGCAACGCTATGCCGCGGCCGACGCGGGCAATATTCGGTTTGCACCGTAAGGGATTGCCCTTATGCGGTTGGGCCGGCGCCGGGCCCGGCCGCGCGCGCCCACGGGGATGCGGCGAAGTATCGCGTCGAGGCCGCGCCGGTCAGCCGGCGGCGGGCGTTGCCGCGGCCGCCAGGGCGCGGCCGACCGCTTCCAGCAGCGCGTCGTCCGAGAAGGGCTTTTCCAGCAGCGCGACGGCCTTCAGGCGGCGGGCATGGAAGCGCATCGCTTCGTCGGCCTGGCCCGTGATGAAGATGGCCGGCAGCGCGCCGCCGCGGGCGCGCAACACCTCGTACACCGCCATGCCGTTGGCGCCGGCGAGATGTACGTCGAGGATCGCGCAGCTCCAGCCCTGCACGAGGTCTTCCGGCACGTGGTCCAGCGCGGCGAACGCCGCCACGGCGAAGCCGTGCGCCTCGAGCAGGAATTCGAGCGAACCGCGCATGCCGGGATCGTCCTCGACGACGATGATCCTGAAGCCGCTGTACGGCACGCTCCTGCTCCGCTCGCTGCGCGGCCAGCCGCTGCGCGCCCACCCTTGTCTGCCGACCACAGGGTGCCGCAGTTCCGGCGGGTAGCGGGATAGAGCAAAGAGCTTTGCGCGGCCATTGGGGCCTGCCCGTACGGCCCGGCGCGGCGTCAACCTTTGCCGGCCTCGTCGTCGCCGGACAGCACGAGCCGGACGAGGTGCGCGAGATTGCGCGCCTCCATCTTCTGCATGATGTGCGCGCGATGCACCTCGATCGTGCGCGGGCTGATCCCGAGCTCGTGCGCGATGACCTTGTGCTGGCTGCCGCGCACGAGGTGATCGAGCACCTCCCGTTCGCGCGGCGTGAGCCGGGCCATGCGTTCCGCGACCTCGGCCGGGACGGCGGCGGGCGCCGCCGGCCGTTCCCGCTCCGGCGCCCTCGCCAGCGCGCGGCGGATGCTGGCGATCAGCGCCTCGTCGGCGAACGGCTTCTCGATGAAATCGGCCGCGCCGGCCCGCATCGCGCTCACCGCCATCGGCACGTCGGCATGGCCGGTCATCAGGATGACCGGCAGGCGCGATCCGTCGGCCGCCAGCTTTTCCTGCAACGCCAGTCCGTTCATTTCCGGCATGCGGACGTCGGCGACGAGGCAGCCGGACTTGGCCGCGCCGCCGGCATCGAGGAAAGCGCGCGCCGAGGCGAAGGTTTCCACCGCGAAGCCCGCGGCTTCGAGCAGGAAGCGCAGCGATTCGCGCATGCTCTGGTCGTCGTCGACGACGAAGACGCGCGCCGCATCAGACATCGGGCTGCGCCTCGGACGCGTTCAGCGGCAGCGTGAAGCGGAAGATGCTGCCGCCTTCGGGATTCGGCTCCAGCTTCAGCTCGCCGCCGTGGCTCTGCACGATCGACCGGCAGATCGAGAGGCCGACGCCCATGCCGGTGGGTTTCGTGGTGACGAAAGGCTTGAACAGGTCTCTGGCCACCTGCGGCGCGATGCCGGGGCCGCTGTCGGCGACCGCGATCTCGATCGCGTCGGGCGCGGTCTGCCGGCCGGTGATGGTGAGGCGCCGCTTCGGCGCGTTGGCCATCGCCTCCACCGCGTTGCGGATGAGGTTCGTCAGCACCTGCTGGATCTGCACCTTGTCCATCATCGCCTCGGGCAGGTTCGGCGCGATCTCGATGTGGATGCCGATGTTGCGGTCGGCGGCCCCCACCAGCGCCAGCGCGGCCGCCTCTTCGATGACGGTGCCGACTTTCTCCCACGCGCGATCGGTGCGGCCTTTCTGGATGAACTGGCGCAGGCGCTGGATGATCTGCGCGGCGCGCGCGATCTCGGCCGCCGCGCGCTGCGTGCCCTCGAGCATCTTGGGCGCGCGCGCCTCGGTGCTCTCCTCGAGCCAGCGCCGGACGGCGCTGAGATAGTTCATCGCGGCGCCGAGCGGCTGGTTCAGCTCGTGCGCGAAGGCCGAGGCCATGGCCCCCATCGCGCTGACCCGCGACACGTGAACGAGCTGCGCCTGCAGTTCCTGGAGGCGGCGCTCGGCCAGCTGGCGCTCGGAGACGTCGCGAATGAAGCCGGTGAACACGCGCCGGTCGGCGAGGCGGCTTTCGCCCACCGACAGCTCCATCGGAAACGTGGTTCCGTCCTTGCGGCGGCCGACGACGATGCGGCCGGTGCCGATGATGCGGCGTTCGCCGGTTTCGAGATAGCGGCGGAGGTAGCGGTCGTGCTCCTCGCGATACGGCGACGGCATCAGCGCGCCGACGTTCCGTCCGATCGCCTCTTTCGGCTCGTAGCCGAACAGGCGGACCGCGGAGGCGCTGAACGATTCGATCGTGCCGCGCTCGTCGATGACGATGATGGCGTCCGCGGCCGTGTCGAGAATGGTGCGGAGCCGGGTCTCGCGCTCGCGCAGCTCCGCCTCGGCGGCCTTGCGGGCGGTGATGTCGCGAACGATGCCGACGAACGCGGGCTCGCCGTCGCGGTGCACTTCGGCGACGGACAGCTCCATCGGGAACGTGGCGCCGTCCTTGCGCAGGCCCGTCACCTCGCGGCCGATGCCGACGATCTTGCGCACGCCGGTGCGCCGGTAGTCGCCGATGTAGGCGTCGTGCCGCTCGCGGTCGGGCGACGGCATCAGCATGCTGACGTTGCGGCCGAGGACCTCGGCGGCGGCGTGGCCGAAGATGCGCTCGCACGCCTTGTTGTAGATCTGCACGATCCCGCGGGCATCGATCGCGATGATGCCGTCGACCGCCGCCTCCATCACGGCTTCCAGCCACACGGCCGGCGTTTCGGATTCGCGATCGCTTCCCATCGCCCCCGCATTGCGCATTCGACTGCGTGCCGGAACGGACCGGTACGGAAGGGTGCGAGTAGGCCCCGAGATGGCTCTTTCGGCAAATATCGCTGGTGCCGCAGCGCCTTCGCGCGTCGGTCATCGCCGCATCGCGGCCCGCCGGACCCCTTTCGCAAAATCTATCAAGGAACCATGCGCCGGAGCAAGCCGCGGGGCCGAAGCGCGCCGGACTCCGCTTTGTGCGCCGGCGCCGGCGCGCTATCATCGCTCCGTACGTGTCGCCAACGAGGGAGGTTAGAGATGAGACGCAGGCTTTGCGGGCTGTTGCCCGCGATGATGCTCGTGGCCGCGCCGGCCATGGCGCAGAGCGGCCCGATCAAGATCGGCGTGGTGCTGCCGTTCGCGCCGCCGTTCGAGATCTATTCGAAATCGATGGAGATCACGATCAAGATGGCGATCGACGAGATCGGCGGCGCCATCGCCGGGCGCAAGATCGAGCTGATCGTCGAGAACGACGAGAACAAGCCACCGCAGGCCATCGCCAAGTTCAAGAAGCTGGTCGGCAGCGACAAGGCCGACGTCATCCTCGGCGGGCTCGCGTCCAATCTCGGGATTCCGATCCACCAGGAAGCGGTGGCGGCGCAGCAGCCGACGATCATCATCAACGCGGGCGCCGGCAACATCACCGGCAAGGACTGCAGCCCGTGGGTGATGCGCGTCTCCTTCTCGAACGAGCAGATCATCCGCGACAGCGGCGCCTGGCTGTTCAAGAAGGGCTACAAGACCGCGTTCGGCATGGCCGCCGACTATGCCGGCGGGCGCGAGATCATCGAGATCTTCAAGCGCGAGTTCACGAAGTCCGGCGGCAAGGTGGTCGGCGAGGCCTATCCGCCGTTCTCGACGAAGGATTTCGGGCCCTATCTCGCCCAGGCGAAGGCCGCCAAGCCCGACATCGTCTACGTGTTCTTCCCGGGCGGCATGGGCATCCAGTACGTCGTCGAGTACGACAAGTTCGGCCTCAAGGGGCAGATCCCGCTGAGCGGCCCGGCCTGGACCGTGGGCCCGCTGTTCATCGACAAGCAGGGCAAGTCCGCGGTGGGCTTCCTCGGTCCGATCAACTACGTGCCGACGCTCGACAACGACGCGAACAAGAAGTTCGTCGCCGAGTTCCGGAAGCGCTCGGGCGGGCGCGACCCCGACGAGGTGGCGATCAACGGCTACGACGCGATCCACATGATCGCGCTCGGCCTCAAGGCCGTCGGCGGCAAGACCGACGACAAGAAGGCGATGATGGAGGCGATCCGCAAGGCCCAATACAACGGCCCGCGCGGCCCGCTGCGCATCGACCCCAAGACCAACAACATCGTGCAGAACATCTACATGATCGAAGTGAAGGACGTGGGCGGCAAGCCCACCCATGTGGTGCTCGACACGCTCAAGGACGTGCAGGATCCGCCGAGCGGCTGCAACATGTAGCCGCCGCGGCGGCGGCGACGGAAAGGGGGCCGAACGGCCCCCTTTTTCGTGCCGGCCGATATGTGCGTTTGCACTTTTCGCGGTTGACAGGCCGCGAAGCGCGGGCCTAGCCTTCCCCCGGCCGTGAGGGAGGCGGGCGATGCCGTTCATCATGAATGCGTGGTACGTGGCCGCGTGGCCGCGCGAGGTCGAAGCCGGGAAGATCCTGGCGCGCACGATCTGCAACGAGCCGATGGTGCTGTTTCGCGACGAGGCCGGAACCGCCGTGGCGCTCGAAGACCGCTGCTGCCACCGCGAGATGCCGCTCGCCATGGGCTGGATCGAGGGCGGCACCGTGCGCTGCAGCTATCACGGACTGCGCTTCGACGGGCGCGGGAAATGCGTCGAGATCCCGGGCCAGCCCAACGTCCCGCCGCGCGCGCGCGTGCGCGCCTTCCCGCTCGTCGAGCGGTACGGCTGGCTCTGGGTGTGGCCCGGCGACGCTGCGAAAGCCGACCCCGCGTCGATTCCCGCGATCTTCCAGCGCATGGACCATCCGGACTGGACGGCCTGCGGCGGCACCACCTACGTCAAGTGCCACTATCAGCTCATCAGCGACAACCTGCTCGATCTCACGCACGAGACCTACATCCACCGCTCGTCGCTCGGGAACCAGGCCGTCGTCGAGCACCCGATCGCGACCAAGAGCGATGCGGACAAGGTCGTCGTGCAGCGGCTCATTCCCGATCACGAGCCGGCGCCGTTCTGGAAGGCGAACCTGTTCCGGAAGCTCGGCAAGCACGTCAACGCCGACCGCTGGCAGATCATCCACTTCGAGCCGCCGGCCAATCTGGTGCTCGACGTCGGCGTGACGCCGGCCGGCCGGCCGCGCGGCGAAGGCGTGGAGGGCTGCAACACCAACGCGATCACGCCCGAGACCGAAGACTCGACCTGGTATTTCTGGGGCTTCGCGCGCAAGTTCAGCCGCGACGACGCCGCACTGTCGGACAAGCTGGTCGAGACGATCGCCAAGATCTTCGAGGAAGACCGCGCGGCGTGCGAGGCCGTGCATGCGGTGATGAAGCGCAATCCCGGCCGCAAGGTCGTCGACGTCAACGCCGACCAGGGCACGATCCTCGCGCGGCGCATGGTGACGGGGCGGATCGAGGCCGAGGCGGCGGCGGCCGCGCGGGCGGCGGAGTAGCCGGCGCTGTACGCGCGTCCATCCTTCGAGGCGGCCCAAGAGGGCCGCACCTCAGGATGAGGCCGTAGTTGTTGGAGCAAATGCCGCCTCGTCCTGAGGTGCGCGTCGAACGCTCTTGCGTTCGTCGCGCCTCGAAGGACGGACGCGAACGAGGCGCCGCCGCCTACATCTCCGGCGGCACGGCGACGTTGGCGATCATCTTCTCGATGACCGCGCGGAGCTGCGCCAGCTCGCGCGGCGCGATCCCGGCGACCGCGCGCGCATTGTGGTACGACATCACCGGCCAGATGCGCCGCAGCATGGCGCGCCCCGCGGCGGCGAGGCGGATCTCGTAGCTGCGCTTGTCGGCCTCGACGCGCCGGCGCGCCACGAGGCCGTTCTTCTCCATGCGATCGAGCGTGCGGCTCAGGGTCGTGCGGTCGACGACGGTGAGGTCCGACAGGCGGTTGATCGTGCACGCGCCGCGATCGACCAGCGCGGCCAGAACGCGCCATTGCGGCACCGACAGGCCGAACGGCCGGAGGCTCTTCGCGAGCTGCTGGTCGCGGCGGCCGTAGATCTGGCCGAACAGGTAGAAGATGTGGCGATCGAGATCGAAGGCCAGCGCATCGCCCGGCGGGCGCGCCGCGCCGCGCCGCGCGCCTAGACGCCGAGCCATGTCGACTTCACGTCTTCGGCCGCCTTGAGGCCTTCGGCCGGCCCCTGCCACCGCACCTGGCCCTTGCCGATCACATAGACCGTGTCGGCGAGGCTGGTGGCGAAGGCGAAGCTCTTCTCGACCAGCAGCATCGTCACCCCCTCGTCCTTGAGGTTCGCGAGGATGCGATGGATATCCTGCACGATGATCGGCGCCAAGCCTTCGCCCGGCTCGTCGAGCATCAGGAGCTCGGGATGCGTCATCAGCGCGCGCGCGATCGAGAGCATCTGCTGCTCGCCGCCCGAGAGCTGGCCGCCGAGATTCTTCCGGCGCTGCTCGAGGCGCGGAAACGTCTCGAACACGCGCCGCAGCGTCCACGGCCCCGCGCCGCGCGCGGCCACGGTGAGGTTTTCGAGCACGGTGAGCGAGGGAAAGATGCCGCGCGTCTCGGGCACGAGCGCCACGCCGCCCTGCGCGATCTCGTAGGTGCGCAGGCCCGCGAGCGGCCTGCCCGCGAAGCGCACGGCGCCGCGGCGCGGCGTCACCAGGCCGACGATCGCGCGCATCGTCGTCGTCTTGCCGGCGCCGTTCCGGCCCATCAGCGCCACCACCTCGCCCTTCGGCACGGCGAGGCTGATGCCCTGGAGAACGTGGCTTTCGCCGTAATAGGCGTGGAGATCCTCGACTTCGAGCAGCGCCGGCATCACCCGGCCTCGCCGAGGTAGATCTGCTTCACGACGGCCGAGCGACGGATCTCGTCGGGCGTCCCCTGCACGAGCACCCGGCCGTAATCGAGCACCGTGATGCGCTCGGCCATCTCGAACACCACGTCCATGTCGTGCTCGATCAGCAGCAGCGTGAGATCGCGCGGCAGGCCGGCGATCAGGCGCTGCATCGTCTTCGTCTCTTCCGGGCTCATGCCGGCGGTGGGCTCGTCGAGCAGCAGCAGGCGCGGCTCCGCGGCGAGCGCCAGCGCGATCTCGAGCTGGCGCTGGCTGCCGTAGGAGAGATGGCGGACGTCGGTCTGCAGCCGCTCGGCGAGGCCGACCGATTCGGCGAGCCGCGCCGCGCGCTCGTGCAGGGCCCGCGCCCCCGCGAACGGGCGCCAGAACACGCGGCTCTCGCCGCGGCGCAGCGCCACGGCCGTGGCCAGGCTTTCCGCGACCGTCATGCCGAGGAACAGATTGTTGCGCTGGAAGCTCCGCGCGAGGCCGGCCGTCACGCGCCGGTCGGGCGGCAGCCGCGTGACGTCGCGCCCGGCGAGCCGGATCGTGCCCGCATCGGGGCGCAATTCGCCGCTCAGGAGGTTGAACAGCGTCGTCTTGCCGGCGCCGTTGGGGCCGATCACCGCCTCGCGCGCCCCGGCCGCCAGCGAAAGCGACACGTCGTCGGTGACGAGCAGCGAGCCGAAGCTCTTGCGCAGGCCGGCGACCTCAAGCATCGCCCGGGCCCTTCGGCGCCTTGCGCCGGACGAGCGAGAGCAGCCGGCCGAAAATGCCGTCCGGCGCCGCCAGCACGATCGCGACGAACAGCAGGCCCATCCAGATCTGCCAGTGCGTCGTGAAGCTCTCGACGATGCGGTGGAACAGCACGAACAGGAAGCCGCCGATCACCGGGCCGGTGAGCGTGCCGGCGCCGCCGACGATGACGACGATGAGCCCCTCGCCCGAGCGGATCCAGTGCGCGACCTCGGGATGGACGAATTTCGTGTTCTGGAGGTGCAGCGCGCCGGCGAAAGCGGCGACGGCGCCGGCGATCGCGAACGCCGCCACCTTGTAGCGCTGCACCGGGCAGCCGAGCGCGCGGGCGCGGTTCTCGTTCTGCTTGATCGCCTTGAGCGTCTGGCCGAACGGCGAGCGCACCAGCCAGCGGAACAGCAGATAGGCCAGCACCGCGAGCACGACGCAGACGACGGCGAAGGTGCGATCGTCGTTGAGATCGAGCCCGAGCGGCTTCAGGTCCATGCGCTTCAGGCCGCCGAGCCCGTCGTCGGCGCCGAACTTGCGCGCCTTCGAGGCCCAGGCCCAGAACATCATGCTGACCGCGAGCGTGACCATGATGAAGAACACGCCCGAGACGCGCGTGACCAGCGCGCCGATCGCGATGCCGGAGAGCGCGCCGCAGGCGACGCCGGCCAGGATCGCGACGCCGGAGGGCCAGCCCTGGAAGTGCGCGAGATAGGCGAGCGCGTAGGCGCCGACGCCCATGAAGCCGGCGTGGCCGAAGCTGACGAGGCCCGCATAGCCGACGAGGAAATCGAGGCTCAACACGAAGATCACGAGGATCGCGATCTCGATCACGATCGTGAGGCGATAGGCGTCGACGAACAGCGCCGCGGCCAGCACGCCGCCGAACAGCAGCGCGAGGACCGGCAGCGAGAGCGGATCGCGCGCCGGCATCAGTGCGCGGGCTTCACGGGCAGCAGGCCCTGCGGCCGCACGAGCAGGATCGCCGCCATGACCGCGTACATCGTGAAAGAGGAAAATTCGGGCAGGAGCACCGGGCCGAACGTGTCGGCGGTGCCGATGATGAGCGCGCCGAGCACGGCGCCCTTCAAGCTGCCCGGCCCGCCGATCACGACGACGACGAGCGCCGGGATGAGGATCTCCACGTCCATGCCCGGCTCGACCGTGCGGATCGGCGCCGCCAGCACGCCGGCGAAGCCGGCCAGCGCGGTGCCGATGCAGAACACGATGAAGAACGCGCGGTCGATGTTGATGCCGAGCACCGCCGCCGTCTCGCGGTCGTCGACGCCGGCGCGCACGACGGCGCCGAGGCGCGTGCGCTCGAGCCCGAGATAGAGCGCCACCGCGGTGACGAGGCCGACCGCGAACACGAACAGGCGGTAGACCGGGTAGCCCTGCCCGAAGACCGGGAAGCTGCCCGAGAGCAGCGCCGGCTCGGCCATGCGGAACTGATCGACGCCCCAGATCATGCGCGCCGCGTCGTAGCCGACGAACAGCAGCCCGAACGTGACCAGCGCCTGGATCAGGTGGTTGCCGCGCAGGCGGCGCAGCAGCGCGACGTAGAGTACGGCGCCGACGACGGTGACCGCGACCGGCGCCACCGCGAGCGCCAGCCAGTAGGAGCCGAGCCAGTTCGCGATCGTGAAGCCGATATAGGCCCCGATCATGTAGAGCGTGCAATGCGCGAGGTTGAGCACGTCGAGCAGGCCGAACACGACCGAGAGCCCGACCGCGAGCATGAACAGCAGCGCCGAAAGCCACAGCGCGTTCAGCAGCTGAATGCCGAGGAAATTGACGAGCTCCAACGCTCCCCCCGCGCGCGCTCGAAACGCGACCGGCCGAAATTAGAGCGGTGCGCGGCGCGGGCAAGGCATTTCTCGCCTCCGCGCCCGCGTTTCACCGGCAAAACAGGCCCGCCCCGCCCCGCGTCGCGCCGTCGCCGGTCGCGATGCGGGACGGGGCGTTCCCGCGGCCTCCTCCGCCTAACTTATGTGCATTCTCACCTATTCGACTCAGACCCAGGCTTGCAACACGTATTCGTACATACCCTCGCCGTTGACCATGTCGACGCGCTGCAGCGCGATGCGATACCCGTCGCCGGTCTTCGCCAGCCGGTGCACGTAGGAGCCGGCGAAGTGGCGGCTCTGGTCGCGGCGGAAATCCAGCATGTGGAAGCGCGAGCGGCAGACGACGGCGCCGCTCTTCGGATCGTGCGATTCGATCGCGACGTTTCCGACGACGTGGCTCGTGCCCCATTGCGTCTTCTGCGACCACGCGCGCGGATGCAGCATGCGCTTCATGCGGATCGTCATCAGATTGCGATCCTCGAAGAAGATGCTGGGCACGCCGTCGCCGGACGTCTGGTGGGGATGCGCCGGCATCCAATAGACGCCGTCGGGCGCGAAGCAGTCGATGTAGTCCTGCCAGGCCTTGCCGTCGAGCAGATCGGCCTGGCGATAGAGGAACTGCTCGACGTCGCGCTGGACGTCGAGCGGAACGGAGGCGCGGGCGGCGCCGGGCTTGGGAGCTGCGAGCGGCGCCGGTGCGGTCACGGTCAGCATGGTCAGTTCCCCGCCGTCATGTATTCGGCCCAGGCCTTGAAATAGTTGCGCAGCGGCGCCTCGCTGGTGCCGATGCGCGTGCGGACGACGCCGCCGGCTTCGTCGTCCTGCCCGAGGTAGCGGTGCAGGCTCACCCACTCGCTGCCCTCGGACCGCAGCCCCTCGTGCTGCTTGCGGAAATTCCAGAGATCGTCGGCGTTCACCATCGTGGACGGCGAGTTGACGAGGTTGAAATAGCCGAGCGCGCGCCGGTAGATCGGCTCGGGCGCCCCCTTGAGGCGGAAGTGCCAGAGCTCGGTGAGCGTCTGGTCGTGCGCGAGCGGGCGGATCGCGCGCAGCTGCTGCAGCGGCGGCTGGATCGAGAGGCCCGGCCAGCAGATGACGTGATGGATGTTCTTGTCGAGGATCTCGTTGGTGCGCGCCTCGCCGTATTTCGCCTTCATGACGGCTTCGTACTCCAGCGAGATCGGGTCCTTCGGCCTCAGGCTCATGTAGCCCTCGAGCACCGAATGGCCGTGCGGATAGTTCACGGTCGTCATCTTGTCCCAGGCGCCGAGCGGCATCGTGAAGCCGGAGAGGAAGTGATAGTCGAACGGCGCGCTGCCGCTCTTGGCCTTCACCTGCTCTTCCACGTCCATCGCCGCGCGGCCGGTCGATTCGTGCGTGACCACCGCGTGCGCGACGTCGAGCTGGTTCTCGAGGAAGAACTTCCAGTTCGACCGCTGCAGCACGCGGAAGCAGGTGGGCACCACCTCCACCTCGCCGTCGGGCGCGCGGTCGCACATCTGGTCGAACGCCACCCGGCTGGCGCCGAGCCAGTCGAGCAGCGAGGGCCCGCTGTCGGCGAGGCTCGCGAACACGAAGCCGCGATAGCTGTCCTGGCGCGGCGCGCGCCTGACCGCGCAGGCGCGCCCCGAGGGATCGAGCTTGGTGCCCTCGTAGCCCTTCGCGAGCGGGATCGCCTTCGGCGAGCCGTCGTAGTTGAACTGCCACGCGTGGTAGGAGCAGACGATGCTCTTCTCGACGTTGCCCGAGCGGTCTCCGATCAGGAGGTTTCCGCGGTGCGGGCAGCAGTTGAAGAGGACGTGCACCTTCCCGTCTTCGCCGCGGATCATGATCATCGGCTGGCGGCCGATGGTGACCGTCCAATAGTCGCCCGGCTTCTTCACCTGGCTCTCGTGGCCGACATAGGTCCAGACGCGGTTGAAGATCCGCTCCATCTCCAGCTCGAAGATCTCGGGATCGCCGTAGGTCGCGCGATGCACCCGGTCGGGCTCGACCATGCCGCGCAGTTCGTTGATGCCGTATCGTGCCATCGTCTCCTCCCGAGCCCGCCCTGGGGCCTTCTGCCGTGGATCAGTTCCGAGCGGTGTCGCGCGCCGGCGCGTCCGCGAGGTTAGCGTCGAGATTGTGCCGCATCCGGCCGAACGCCCATTGCATGAGCTCGACCACGCCGGCCGGCAGGCCGGCGAACGCGATCTCGTTCAAGCGGAAGACGATCGGCAGGATGCGCTCGACGAGGCGCAGGCCGGCGGCCGTGAGCGCGAGCCGCGTGACGCGCTTGTCGCCGACCGGCGAGAGCCGCACGACGAGCCCCTCCTTGACGAGCTGCGCCACGGTGCGGCTCAGCGTCGTGGGGTCGATGGCGGCGGCGTCGGCCACTTCCGACATCGAGAGGCCGCGCCGGCTGTGCAGCAGGCCGAGCACCCGCCATTCCGGCACGCGCACGCCGTAGGGGCGCAGCGCCTGATTCAAATGCCGGTCGCGCCGGCCGATCACCTGCGTGAACCAATAGAAAAGATGGCGCTCGTGGTCGAACGGGATCGCCTGCGGCCGCCCGGCGCCGGCCGCGACGGCCGTCAGCGCCGCGGGCTTCCGGCCCGCCGGCTTGCGTGCGCGCTGCGATCTCGATTCCGCCACCGATGCCGCTCCGCCGTTCGACCGCAGAACGCTAGCGCCAGAAGCCTGTGTTTGCAAGTAATGGAATCGCCATCCTTGCATGAAAGACGGCGTAGGACGATATCTTCGCCCGACAATTGATTGTGATTGCAACATAACCGCTGCCGCTCGCCGTCGCCGCCGCGGCGCGCGGCAGCGGCGAGCCGGGCGCAGCAGCGCGCGTTTCGCCCCTCAAACCCCGCGTCGCTTGACGCTTCGCGCTCGCGCGGCATGATGGCGGCGAGGGAGACATGCAGACAGTTTACGGCTCGCACAGCGCGATCGCGCCGTTCCGCCTGAAGCGGCCGTCGCGCATCGCGGACGCGGCGGCGGCGCTGGCGGCGGGCGCCGTGTGCCTCGCCGGCGGCGTGGATCTCGTGCCGGCGCTGCGCGCCGGGCGCCGCGTCGACGAGATCGTCTCGCTCGGCGGCATCGGCGAACTGAAGGCGATCGAGCGGCGCGACGGCGTGCTGCGCGTGGGCGCCGGCGTCACCTATGCGCAGCTGGCGGCCGACCGCGCGATCGCCGGCGCACTGCCCGATCTCGCCGCGGTCTGGCGCGGCGTGGCCAACGTGCGCGTGCGCCACGCGGCGACGATCGGCGGCAATCTGATGGCCGCCAATCCGCTCTACGACATGCTGCCGGCGCTGATGGCGCTCGACGCGACGCTCGTCTTCGCCGGCGCGGACGGACGGCAGCAGGCGGTGCCGGCCTCGGCCGAGCGCTGGCCGGCGGACTTGCTCGCCTTCATCGACATTCCGCTGGTGCCGGAGGGGCGCTTCCGGTTCGAGCGCGGCTTCAAGCCGGTGATCAGCGTCGCGGTCGCCGCCGCCGGCGGCCGGGTGCGCGCGGCGTTCGGCTGCGCCTTCGAGCGCCCGCTGGTCCGCACGTTCGCGCCCGGCGACGCCGAAGCGCTGGCCGCCGCGATCGCCGACGCGCTGCCGGAGCCGGTCTCGGACTGGATCGCCGGCGGCGCCTACCGGCGCAAGCTCGCGCGCGTGCTGCTCGCGCGCCAATTGCAATCCCTGGGCCGCCCATGAACCAACCGGAACCGATCGCGATCGCGCTGACGCTGAACGGCCGCGCGCTGCGGGCGAGCGTGGCGCCGCAGATGCTGCTCGCCGACCTGCTGCGCGACCAGTGGGGCCTGACCGGAACCAAGATCGGCTGCGATCAGGCGACGTGCGGCGCCTGCACGGTCCTCGTCGACGGCGCGCCGATGGCCGCCTGCGCCACCTTCGCATGGCAGGCGGACGGCGCCGCGGTGACGACGATCGAAGGCCTCGCCGCGGGCGGCGCGCTCGATCCGGTGCAGGAAGCGTTCAAGGCCAGGAGCGCGTTCCAGTGCGGCTATTGCACGCCGGGCATGATCCTCTCGGCCAGGGCGCTGCTGGCGCGGAATCCGGCGCCGGATCGCGCCGCGATCCGCGACTGGCTTTCGGCCAA
>JAEULD010000029.1 GCA_016792765.1 Candidatus Odyssella sp. | reverse complement strand
GAAGAAATTAGGGCACTCGAAAACCGGACCGGCCGCCACCGAGCGCAGTACACGCATGACCGACACCGTCTTCGAGGCCTTCGCCGCCAGCGCGAAGCGCCACCCCGGCAACGAGTTCCTGTTCATTCCCGAATCCGCCACTGCCGGCTGGGCGAACGGGCGCCTCGTCTACACTTACGCGCAGGCGGCGGCGGAAATCGAAACCCTGCGCGCGCGCTACGCCGCGGCGGGCATCGGGCCGGGGCATCGCGTCGCGATCCTGCTCGAGAACCGCGACAGCTTCTTCTTCCACTGGCTCGCGCTGAACGCCGCCGGCGCCAGCATCGTGCCGATCAATCCCGACTACCGGCACGAGGAGATCGTCTATCTGCTCGCGCACTCCGAATCCGTGCTGGCGGTGACGCTGCCGCACCGCAAGGCCGATCTCGAGCGCGCGGCGGCGGCGACCGGCCGGCCGGTGCCGGTGGTCGAGGCCGCGACGGTGGCGGCGGGCGTGCCCACGGTTCCGCCGGCTTCGGCCGCGGGGCTGCCGCCGGCTGCATCGCTGCCGCCGCGCCAGCGCGAGGCCGGGCTGCTCTACACCTCGGGCACCACCGGCCGGCCCAAGGGCTGCATCCTCTCCAACGACTATTTCCTGCTGCTCGCCGACTGGTACAGGAACGAGGGCGGCTACATCCGCTTCGAGCCGGGGCGCACGCGCATCCTGACGCCGCTGCCGATGTTCCACATGAACGCCCTCTGCTGCTCGTCGATGGCGATGATCGCCTCGGGCGGCTGCATCATCCAGCTCGACCGCTTCCATCCGAAAAGCTGGTGGCGCGACGTCGCCGAGAGCGGCGCCACGATCGTCCACTATCTGGGGGTCATGCCCGCGATCCTGCTCCAGCTTCCGGACAGCGAATGGGATCGCAAGCACGCCGTCGTCTGCGGCTTCGGCTCCAATGTCGAGCCCGAGCACCATCTCGCCTTCGAGAAGCGGTTCGGCTTTCCGCTCGTCGAAGGCTGGGCGATGACCGAGGGCGGCGCGGGCAGCGTGATCATGTGCAGCACCGAGCCGCGCCACATCGGCACGCGCTGCTTCGGCCGGGTGCCCGACCGCGTGAAGCTGCGCGTCGTCGACGACGCCGACGCGGACGTGGCCGAGGGCGAGCCCGGCGAGATGATCCTGCAGGCGGCCGGCCCCGATCCGCGCCGCGGCTTCTTCTCCGGCTACTTGAAGGACGCGGCGGCGACGGCGGAGGGCTGGCGCGGCGGCTGGTGGCACACCGGCGACGTCGTGCGGCGCGGCCCCGACGGCAGCATGCATTTCGTCGACCGCAAGAAGAACGTCATCCGCCGCTCGGGCGAGAACATCGCGGCGCTCGAGGTCGAGGGCGTGCTCCAGCGCCATCCCGCGATCGCCCAGATCGGCGTCACCTCGGTGGCCGACAAGGTGCGCGGCGAAGAGGTGATCGCCTGCATCACGCTGAAACCCGGCCATGCCGCCGACCGCGCCACGGCGGAAAGCATCGTCGCGTGGTGCCTCGAGCGCCTCGCCTACTACAAGGCGCCCGGCTACGTGGCGTTCGACGCGCCGCTGCCGCTCACGCCCACGCTCAAGATCCAGCGCGCCGATCTCAAGAAAATGGCCGAGCCGCTGCCGGCGCGCGAAACGACGTTCGACACGCGGGCGATGAAGAAGCGGTGAAGGGCAGGATGGGCCGCGCGCTATCGGCGGCGTGCCGCGGAGATTGGCGCCCCCAAGGACGTTCCTGTTGGCACCTACGCCGCAGCTTCTCGGCGCTTGCGGGCGCTGATTAAGCGTAGAGCGGCGTAGAGCGAAATAGACCCCGCTCTCTTACGAGAGTGGCGTCTTTTTCTTGCGCACCGGTGGTCCGCCGGCTAATGGCGCCCCGGACGCCATCTGAAGCGCGGGAGAGGGCCGACCGCAGGAGGGCTCCAATGTCCGCTTTCGGGTGTAAAGCGGACATCGTCTCGGCACTGCACAATGTCCGCTTTGTGCCAAAACCAGACTCATGCCGCGCAGCATCCGGCCTATCTATTCGATCACCTCGCTCGCGGTGGCGAGCAGGGTCTCGGGCACGCTGAGCCCGAGCGTCTTCGCGGTCTTGAGATTGATGACGTGTTCGTACTTGGTCGGCGCCTGCACCGGCAGATCGCCGGGCTTGGCGCCCCGGAGGATGCGGTCGACATAGCCCGCCGCGCGGCGGTACTGATCGGTCAAGTCCGGCCCATAGGAGATCAGGCCGCCAAGGGTAACGAAGGAGCGAAATGCGTAGGTGGCGGGCAGCCGGTGCCGAGCCGCTAGCGCCAGAATCAGGTTGCGGTGAATGCCGGCCGGCCCGCTTGCCGTCACGATCATCGCGCCGTTCGGCACACCCGCAAATGCCGAAATCGCGCGCTCGATCTCGCCGGCGTCGCGCAGATTGACCGGACTCACGTCGATGCCGAGCGCGGTCGCCGCGGCCTGGATCACGCCAAATTGGCCGGGTCCCGCGCTCACTGTGGTGTCCCTGAGGACCGCGATCCGCTTCGTGCCCGGCGCAATCTGCCTGAGCAGGTCCAGCCACTTCCCGCTCAGGCTGTATTCGAAACTGAGGAAGCCGGTGACATTGCCGCCCGGCCGCGCCAGGCTGTCGACGTAACCGGCGGCCACCGGATCGACGGCCAAGGGGAATACGATCGGGACGGTGCGGGTCGCTTCGATCAGCGGCGCCAGGTTCGAGGCACCGGCGGCGAGAATGACGTCGGGCGCGAGCGCAACCATTTCCGCTACGGATCGGCGTATCGTCGCTGTGTCGTTCGCGGTGTAGCGGACGACGAGTTGTAAATTGCCGCCTTCCGCCCAGCCTAAACGCGTCAATTCTTCTCGGAACGCGCCGACTCTGGGCAGTAGTAGCGGATCGTCGGCAGTCGAATTCAGGAGCAGGCCAACCCGTCGCACCCGCTCGGGCTGCTGGGCGCGCGCGACCAGCGGCCACGCGGCGGTCGAGCCGGCTATCCCCGTGACGAAATCGCGTCGCCGCATCGGCCCCTCACGGTGCTTTCCCGCCCAGTCCCGGTTCCGGGCTCGGGCGATCATAGGTCGGCATGGCAACGCTTGAAACCGGGTTCGTGCCTCGTCCGGGCGGTTAGGACCCGCCCATTTCGCCCGCGTCCCTATGGTGCTCGAAAAAGCAAACTTATTGTCCGCTCTGGGTCACTAGCGGAAGTCGGTCGAACCGCCGCGAATGTCCGCTTTGGGTCATTAGCGGACATTGATCGGATCGGCGTTCATGTCTGCTTTCGGGAGTAAAGCGGACAGCGGCTAGCACACGCCCTAAGCGCCGTGCCTCGCAACCCTGAGTTGTTGGTCCGTCGCTAGACCGTATCCCCAGCCTCCCTGGGCGACGCCAGGGCGTCCGTGCGGCGCCGGGGCGGGCCACCCCGCCCCCAAGCGCCCGCTGACGCCCCGCGCCGTAACGCCGCGCTCGACTCGCGCAAGCTGATACTCCCAGCCGGGGGTTAGACCGGGGGCGACAACGCAAGGCTTGCAAAAAACGCTGTATTTACTGGGATTTTAGCGCGCTTTGGCGCCCCCAAGGGGATTCGAACCCCTGTTACCTACGTGAGAGGCAGGCGTCCTGGGCCACTAGACGATGGGGGCGTGGCGCGGCGCGCATGATCTAGCCCGCGCCCCGGCGTTGCGCAAGGGCGGCGGCGGGATGCGGCAGGACGCGCCGGCGTCAGCAGACGTTGCGGTGCTGGCCCTTCGGCAGCCGCTCGCGCAGCACGATGCGGTGCTTGGACTTGCCGTGCGTGACGAGCCAGCGAACCTGCGCGGTCGACAGCATGTATTCCTGATTGCAGAACATCTTGCGCTGCGAATAGGTGCGCTGCAGGCCGGCATTGAGCGATTTGTGCTCCTCGGCCGAATAGACGCGCACCTTGCTCGGGAAGCCCTTCAGCGACGCGGGCTCGCCCTTGTCGTTGAGCGCCCAGAGGTCGGTCACCGCCTGCGCGGGCTCGCTGGTGGCGAAGGCGATCGACGTGGCGGCGATAATGATGGCAATCAGCTTTATCATCGTCTTCTCGTTGGCGGGGCGGTCGCGGAAGGCGGCACGGGGCGGGGCCCCGGCCGAGGTTATGCAGCAGTTGGGTTAATTGATGGCAAACCCAGCGGCCGGAGTCAGCGCGGCGAAACGTATTAACGAATTATGGAGAGGCGAGCCCGGCGCGCGGCTGGCCGGCGGCGCGCAGGCGTGGGCGAGGTCGGCCTGCTCGGGTCGGGCGGCGAGGCGCAGCGCGCCCTGCCGGCCGGTGGCGCGCGTGGTCCACACCGCGCTCAGCGACTGGAGGTCGGGGGCCAGCGCGCCGAGATGCGAGCCGTCGGTGACGTAATCGCTGCGCGGCGCGCCGATGCTCTCGAACATCTCGATGCGAAGCGTGGCCGGGTCGATCGCCGCGCGCATGCGGAAGCGGACGCCGCGCTCGGGCGGCTCGTCCTCGTAGCGCACGAGGCCGGGTCCCTCGGCCTCGATCTCGCCGCCGGGGCGCGCGGCGACGCGCTCGAAGCGGATCGTCACGTGCTGCTCGCGCGCGTCGCCGTCCCAGCGGAACACGCCGCACCAGGCGCGCGGCACGCGCTCGGCGAACGAGCGCTCGTCGGTCGTGGGCGCCTCGGCGGCCGCCAGGGCCGGCAGTGCGATCAGGAGCAGGGCGGAGAGGGCGCGGGCAGGGCGCATGGCGGGCTCGGCGGCTCGGCCTTGATACGCGCGACCGGCGCGCCGCTTCCCCGCGTGCCGGCTCAGAAGCGCGGCAGGAACGACATCGGGCGCTTCGGTTTGCGGCCGCTGCTGGCGGCGCGCGCGGCCGCGACGAAGCGGTCGACGTCGGCCGGGTCGGTGCTGAACGCGGTCACGAGCCGCGCCGTGTGCCAATGCGCATTGCCCCAATGGTAGAACGTGAAGCCCGCCTTCTCGAGCGCGCGCCAGACCGGGTTCGGGAAATTGACGAACGCGATGTTGGCGCGCGGCGTCGTGCGCAGCTCGATGTCGGGGATGCGCGCGAGGCCGTTCGCGAGCCGGCGCATCATCGCGTTCGAATGCCGCGCCAGCTCGAGCCACAGGCCCTTGTGGACGTAGGCGTCGAGCTGCGCCGAGAGGAAGCGCATCTTGGAGAAGGTGTGGCCGGCGCGCTGGCGGCGGTAGAGGAACGAGGCCGCGCGCGCCTTGTCGAACACGACCACCGCTTCGGCGCCGAAGCAGCCGTTCTTGGTGCCGCCGAACGAGAGGATGTCCACCCCGGCGCGCCAGGTGATGTCGGCCGGGCGGCAGCCGAGCGCCGCCACCGCGTTGGCGAAGCGCGCGCCGTCCATGTGCACGGCGAGCTTGTGGCGGTGGGCGAGCTTGGCGAGCCGCGCGATCTCGCCGGGCGAATAGACGTGCCCCATCTCGCTGATCTGCGTGATGCTCACCGCCGCGGGCTGCACCGTGTGCGTGTTGCCGGGGCGGTGCTGCGCGATCGCCTTGGCCAGCTCGGGCGCCAGCAATTTGCCGTCCACGCCGGGCAGCGGGATCGGCCGGCCGCCGCCGGTATACATCTCGGTCGCCGTCACCTCGTCGCCGTAGATGTGCGAGCTTTCGAGGCAGAACACGCCGCCATAGGTCGGCAGCACCAGCGAAAGGCCGAGCACGTTGGCGGCCGTGCCGGTCGCGACCGGGAACACCGCCACCTCGCGCTCGAACAGGCGCGAGAACTTCGCGGTGAGGCCGCGCGTCAGCGGATCGGCGCCGTAGGGCATCGCATGCGCGGCCGAATTGGCGCGCGCGACCGCGGCGGCGACTTCCGGCGCGGCGCCGGTCGTGTTGTCGGAAGCGAAATTCACTGGGACTCTCCCGTGCCGATGGCGATCTTGAGGATGCGTCCGTCGCCGGAAAGCGGGACGACATACACCCACTCGCCCTGTCCCGGAACGGCGAGATGCAGCGCGAGCGTGCGGTCGGAGACGCTCATCGATTTCACCTGCGCGTTCGACACGCCGAGCTTGATCACGGCGGCCTTGGCGAGATCGGGCGTCTCGCCGCCTTTCAGCGCCTGCTGCGTCTTGCTGAACACGCCATAGACGACGGCGCCGAGGCCCAGCAGGATGAGAAGGCCCATCACGATCACGCCGGTCTTCAGCAGCGCAAGTCCGGGCGGTTTCGCGGATGGGGTCATCGGGGGCTCGGGGCGTGGCTGTGAGCAAGTCGGCGGAACGGCGGTTTCACGTCGAGGCGGGTGCGGACGCTTCCGGCCGTCGCCTCGATCAACTGCTCGCCTCGGCGCTTCCGGAGCTGTCGCGCTCGCGCCTGAAGGCGTTGATCCTGGAAGGACGCGTGTCGTGCGCCGGCGCTGTCATAACCGAGCCGTCGCGGAGGGTCAAACCAGGCGAGCGCTACGACGTCGCCGTTCCGCCCGCGGCGCCGGCCGTGCCGGAGGCGCAGGCGATTCCGCTCGACATCCTCTACGAGGACGCGCAGCTGATCGTGATCGCGAAGCCGGCCGGGCTCACCGTGCATCCGGCGCCGGGCAATCCCGACCGGACGCTCGTCAACGCGCTGATCGCGCATTGCGGCGCGTCGCTCTCGGGCATCGGCGGCGTGGCGCGGCCCGGCATCGTGCACCGGCTCGACAAGGACACGAGCGGCGTCATGGTCATCGCAAAGACCGACGCCGCGCATCACGCGCTCACCGCGCAGTTCCAGGGGCGCACGATCGAGCGCGCCTATCTGGCGCTGGTGTGGGGCGTGCCGCGCCCCGCGAGCGGGCGCATCGAGGGCGCCATCGGCCGCAGCGCGCGCGACCGCAAGAAGATGGCCGTCGTCGCCCGCGGCGGCAAGGCGGCGGCGACGCGCTATCGCACGCTCCGCACGTTCGGGCAGGCGGCGGCCCTCGTCGAGTGCCGGCTCGAGACCGGGCGCACGCACCAGATCCGCGTGCACATGACCCATATCGGCCATCCGCTCGTCGGCGACCCGGTGTATGGGCGGGCGCGGCACCGGGCCGCGCCGGCGTTGACGCCCGCCGCGCGTAGAATGCTGGACGGTTTCAGCCGCCAGGCGCTGCATGCCGCGGTGCTCGGCTTCGACCACCCGGCGGGCGGCCGGCGGCTCCGCTTCGAGGCCCCGTTGCCGTCGGATTTCGCCAATCTCCTCAATGGTTTGGAAGAAATCGGAAAAGCGCCGTAATTGGCTGCTCGGGTGGCCGGCCGATTGAATTCAAGGGTCCGCGACACCATATGCGCAGGCGTACGCGCACCACGGGGCCGCACGAAGGACCGGGTGCCGCGGGACATGAAGAGGGAATAGATGACGACGACTGCACTCGCGGCGCCGGGCCCGGCCATTCCGATCATCGGGGCCACCGGCAATCTCTCGGCCTATCTCGCCGAGATCCGCAAATTTCCGATGCTGAAGCCGGACGAGGAGTTCATGCTCGCCAAGCGCTGGCGAGAGCATGGCGACCTGTCGGCCGCGCACAAGCTGGTCACCTCCCACCTTCGCCTCGTGGCGAAGATCGCGATGGGCTACCGCGGCTACGGGCTGCCGGTGGCCGAGCTCATCTCCGAGGGCAATGTCGGGATGATGCAGGCGGTGAAGCGCTTCGACCCCGACAAGGGCTTCCGCCTCGCCACCTATGCGATGTGGTGGATCCGCGCCTCGATCCAGGAATACATCCTGCACTCGTGGTCGCTGGTGAAGCTCGGCACCACGGCGGCGCAGAAGAAGCTGTTCTTCAACCTCCGCAAGCTCAAGGCCAAGCTGAAGCACGTCGAAGACGGCGACCTGCCGCCCGAGAAGGTGAAGCACATCTCGCAGCAGCTCAACGTCACCGAAGACGAAGTCGTGCAGATGAACCGGCGCCTGGCCGCGCCCGACCATTCGCTCAACGCGCCCGTGCGCGCCGCCGAAGGCGACATGGAGTGGCAGGACTGGCTCGTCGACGAGCGCCCGAACGCCGAGCAGGTGACGGCCGAGGCCGAGCAGACCAAGGTGCGCCGCCAGCTGCTGGAAGAGGCGATGAAGGGCCTCACCAAGCGCGAGCGCCACATCCTCGCCGAGCGCCGCCTGCGCGAGGAACCGCTGACGCTCGAAGACCTCTCGCAGCAGTTCGGCATCAGCCGCGAGCGCGTGCGCCAGATCGAGGTGCGCGCGTTCGAGAAGCTGCAGAAGGCGATCCAGCAGAGAGTCGTCGAGCAGAAGATCGACGCGGCGTAGGGGTGGCCGCTCAGTCCGCGAGCTGGAGCGCCGCTCGCACCGCGCGATGGCCCGCCACGGCGTGGACGAAGCCGTTCGCGAAGGCGCGCCCCGGCAGCAGCGCGCGCAGCCGGGCGCCGGCCTCGTCGGGCGCGAGGCTCCCCGCCGCCACGCCGCGATAGACGGCGGCCACCGCGACCATGTCGCAATCGTGCGGCCCGAGGCGGAAGCGGCGGATGCCGCACTCCGCCAGAGCGTGCATCTCTCCGGCCATGTCGGCGAAGGTGTGCGACAGCGTCTGCGGGCCGTTCACCGCCAGGAAGGGCCGCCCCTCCACCGTCTCCACCTCGAGGCCGTCGGGATCGTCGGCGCAGACGTAGCGGCACCCGTCCTTGTGCAGGCCGTGCGCGCGCGCGTGGAAGCAGCGCGCCGAGATCGCGAGCGGCAGGCGCCCGAACACGACCGTTTCGAGCGCGACCGTGGCCGGAGCCGCGGCCGCGATGGCGGCGAGCGACGCGGCCGGCAGCTCCGCCGGAAGGCAGACGCGCACGGCGCCGCGCGCCGCGAGGAACGCCAGCGTATCCTCGTTGTAGACGTTGACCAGCGGGCCGATCGCGTGATCGCGTCCGGCGAGCAGGCGCGCGGCGCCGATGTCGTTCGCCTCGATCAGCAGCCCGCCGTCGGCGATCAGCTCGCGCAACGCCGCGGCGTCGCGCTCGCCGCCGACCAGGGCGGGCGTGGAGATCACGACCTCCTTGCCCGCCGCCGCGAGCCGCGCCATGGCGTCCGGCAGGTAGGGGGCAACGAACGGCGCGCGCTTCGCACACACCACTTCGCCGACGTGGACGCAATCGACGTCCGCCTCGTCGGCGATGCGGAAATGATAGTCGCGCCATTTCTCGGCCGGCCAGTTGAACGGAATCGGTCCCAGCACCAGCGCCGCGGTCATCGCCAGCCGCGCCGGTAGGCGCCCTCGGTTTCCGCGCCGCCCTCGGCGAGCGACTGCAGGGCGCGCGCCGCCGCGCCGGCCTCGCCGCCCCGGTCGAGCGCGTCGAGCATCGCGCGGAAATTGCGCACGACGGCGGCGACATAGGCGCGGCCGCGCTGCCGGCCCTCGATCTTGATCGCGCTCACGCCGGCCCGCGCCAGCGCCGGCAGGATGTCGGCCGCGTTGAGGCTGACCGGCTCCTCGAACAGGTGCAGCGTGCGCCCTTGCGCCGCGAAGCGGCCCTTGCAGATCGTCGGATACCCGGCCGGCGCGCCGGCGGCGACGCTGTCGATCGCGAATTCGCCGACGCGGACGACCATCGTCGCGCCGCGCCTCTCGTAGCGGACGTGCCGGGCCGGAGAGCAGGCGCCCGAGAGGTTCGGCGACTCGCCGGTGGCGAAGGACGAGATCGCGCAGCGGCCCTCGGCCATCGGGCACATGCCGCCGAACGCGAACACTTCCGTCTCCACGCCGATGTCGCGGTTGAGCGCGGCGATCTCGCCGACCGTGAGCACGCGCGGCAACACCACGCGGCGCACGCCGAATTCGCGCACGTAGAACGCGATCGCCTCGGCATGCGAGGCGCCGGCCTGGACCGAGAGATGGCGCCGCAGCGTCGGATGGACGCGGGCGGCGTAGTCGAGCAGGCCGATGTCGGCGAGGATCACGGCATCGGCGCCGAGGCGGGCGGCGGTGTCGATCGCGCTGCGCCAGGCGCCCGCCGCTCCGGCGCGGGCGAAGGTGTTGACGGCGACATACACCTGCGCGGCGCGCGCATGGGCGTAGGCGATGCCGGCGGCGAGCTCGGCCGGCGTGAAATTCAGTCCCGGGAAGTTGCGGGCGTTGGTTTCGTCGCGGAATCCGCAATAGACCGCGTCCGCGCCGGCATCGACCGATGCGCGCAGCGCGGCCGGCGTGCCGGCGGGGCAGACGAGCTGCAGCGTCATCGCGGCGGCGGGTGCGGCGGCGAGACGAGGCGCGCGGCGAGCGCGGCGCCCAGGCCGGCGAGCCGGCGCAGCGGTTCGGCGAGCGGACGCAGCGGCGGGAACGCATCGCCGACGAGATCGATCTCGGCGCCGTCGAGCGCGTTGCGCAGCAGGACGACGGCCTCCGTCTCTCCCTCGATGGAGATCCGGCGCTGGAAGAAGAGCGCGTCGCCGTCCGCGCGCCCCTCGGCGAGATCCAGCAGCGCAGGCAGATCGCCGGCGATGCGCGCGACGGCGCTCTCGCCGGCGGCAGAATCGATCAGGCAGACGTCGAGGCCGGTCGCGCCGAAATCGACCGCGAGGAGGTCGGGCAGGCCGTGCGCCTCCACCACGATGCGGCGGCCCTGCAAGGGCGCCATGCGCTCCAGCAATTCGGGATGGCGCGCCGCAATGCGGCTTGCGGCATGCCGTAGCATCGGCGCGAGCGCACGACGGCGCAGCGAGGCGAAGACGGCGCTCCGCCCGCGCGCTGCGCCGCGCGCATGCTCCGCTCGTTCCGGCGACACTGTCCGCTCCAGCCGAACGCCGGGAAAGCTAGGCGATACGGCGCGGACGCCGTTTGATCAGGATCAAGGCGGAGCGCTCGCGCCCTACGCGTCGGGATCGTCGGCGGCGAGCAGGCCCGACTTGAACATGATGCCGGCCGCCGCCGCGCCCACCAGCGGGGCCACGATGAACAGCCAGAGCTGCGCCATGGCGCCCGCGTTGGCGCCGGCGCCGATCAAGGCGGGGCCGAGCGAGCGGGCGGGGTTCACCGAGACGCCGGTCACGTTGATGCCGACGATGTGGATGACGACGAGCGTCAAGCCGATCGCGAGGCCGGCGAGATGCGCGGGCGCGCCCTTCTGCGTGACGCCCAGGATGCAGACGAGGAACAGGAACGTCGCCACCGCCTCGAACACGAAGGCGGACACCATGCCGTATTGCCCGAGATAGCCGGCACCCCAGCCGTTCTGGCCGAGCCCGCCGTTCCAGCCCGAGGCCTTGCCCGAGAGGATGAGGTAGAGCACGGCGGCGCCGGCGATGGCGCCCGCGCATTGCGCGATCGCGTAGCGGATGAAATCGCTCACCGACATGCGGCCGGCGAGCAGCACGCCGAAGCTCACCGCCGGGTTCACGTGGCAGCCCGAGACCGGGCCGATGCCGTAGGCCATCGCCACGATCGCGAGGCCGAACGCGAACGAGATGCCGAGCACGTCGATGGCCGTGGCGCCGGCGCCCATGCCGCCGATGACGGCCGCGCCGCAGCCGAACAGCACGAGCGCGAAGGTGCCGATGAACTCGGCGATGGCTTTCTTCATGGTGTCCCCCTCGCGAACCTCGGCAGGGACGGTAGCAGAGAGCGGCCGCAGCCAAAAGCGCGGGCCGGGCGGGCCCAGCCGCCGGACCGCGCAAGAATATCAGCGTCGCGGGAGCGCTCGGCTACGCGCCGCTGCCGAACAGGCGCAGGCGGCGCAGCACGGCTTTCTCCGCCTCGAGGACGAGCATGAAGACTGCGCCGGCGAGCACGATCGCCACGCCGTCGAGCAGCGCGGTCGGGCGCGTGCCGAACAGCGCCTGCATGAACGGCGCGTAGGTGAACGCAAGCTGCGCCGCCGCGGCGAGCGCCACCGCGATCAGAACCGCTCGCGTGCCCAGGATCCCGCGCCAGGTGAACGACGTCTCGTGCAGGTAGCGCACGCTGAACAGATAGAAAATCTCGAACACGACGATGACGTTGACGGTCATCGTGCGCGCCGTCTCGAGATCGGAGCCGCGACCGAGCGCGTGGAAGAACATCGCGAGCGCGCCCGCCGCGAACAGCAGCGATACGAACGCGACGCGCCAGACGAGCAGGGGCGAGAGCAGCGGCGCGTCGGCGCGGCGGGGAGGGCGCCGCATCACGCCCCGCTCCGGCGGCTCGAAGGCGAGCGCCAGCCCCAGCGTCACCGAGGTAACGAGGTTGACCCAGAGGATCTGCACGGCGGACATCGGCATCGCGAAGCCGGCGAAGATCGCGGCGACGACCGTCACCACCTCGCCGCCGTTGGTCGGCAGCGTCCAGGAAATGACCTTGCGGATGTTGTCGTGGACCGTGCGGCCCTCGTGCACGGCCGCGGCGATCGAGACGAAATTGTCGTCGAGCAGCACCATCTGCGCGGCTTCCTTGGCCGCCTCGGTGCCCTTGACGCCCATCGCCACGCCGACATCCGCCTGCTTCAGCGCCGGCGCGTCGTTGACCCCGTCGCCGGTCATCGCCACCACCGCGCCGGTGGCCTGCAGCGCGCGCACGATGCGCAGCTTGTGCGCCGGGCTGGTGCGCGCGAACACGTGCGTGCGCCGCGCCAGCGCCGGCATCTCGGCCTCCGGCGTCCGGTCGATCTCGGCTCCGGTCACGGCGCGGCCGTCGCCGTCGCCGAGTCCGAGCTTGCGCGCGATCGCCGCCGCCGTCGCCGCGTGATCGCCGGTGATCATCTTCACCGCGATGCCCGCCGCGCGGCATTCGGCCACGGCGCGGATCACTTCGTCGCGCGGCGGGTCGATGAAGCCGACGATGCCGAGGAACGCGAGGCCGCTCTGCGTCTCGTCGAACGTGAGGCGCGCGCCGGGCGGCACGGGCTTCGCGGCGAACGCCAGCACGCGCTCGCCCTCGGCGGCCGCGCGCGCGATCCGCTCCTCCCAACGGGCGCGGTCGAGCGGGCGCCGGCCGCCTGCCGCATCCTCCATCGCGCACATCTCGAGCAGCCGTTCCGGCGCGCCCTTGACGAAGATCGCGGCGCCGCCGCCGGGGGCGGCGTGCAGCGTCGCCATGAAGCGGTGCTCTGCGTCGAACGGAATCTCGTCGAGCCGCCGCCACTCGGCGCGCACATGCGCGGCGTCGAGCCCGGCCTTGCCGGCGAGGGCGACGAGCGCGCCCTCCATCGGGTCGCCCTCGACGACCCAGGTTCCGTCCGCCTCGCGCAGATGGGCGTCGTTGCAGAGCAGACCGCAGCGGATGACCGGCGCAGCGGCGGCCAGCGCCGCCACGTCGTCGCCGCCGTCTTCCGCCGTCAGCGCGCCTGCCGGCGCGTAGCCGGCGCCGCCGGCCAGCACCGTGTGTTCTGCGGCGGCAATGCGGCGCGCGGTCATCTCGTTGCGCGTGAGCGTTCCGGTCTTGTCGGAGCAGATCACCGAGGTCGCGCCGAGCGTCTCGACCGCCGGCAGGCGGCGGACCACGGCGTTGCGCGCCGCCATGCGCTGCACGCCGATCGCGAGCGTGATCGTGATGACGGCCGGCAGGCCCTCGGGAATCGCGCCGACCGCGAGCGCCACCACGGCGATCAGCGCCTCGGTCCATTCGAAGCCGCGCAGCAGCGTCGCGAATGCGAACAGTGCCGCGGAGGCGGACAGCGCGACCCAGGTGAACCGGCGGCCGAACCGGTTGATCTGGCGCAGCAGCGGCGTGGTCATCGCCTCCACGCCCTCGATCAGGGTGCTGATGCGGCCGATCTCGGTGCGCCGGCCGGTGGCGACGACGACTCCGGTGCCCTGCCCGGCGAGCACGAGCGTCGCCGAATAGGCCATGCCGGCGCGGTCGCCGAGCGCGGCGTCGGCCGGCACGGCGCCCTCGCGCTTCTCGGCCGGAACCGATTCGCCGGTGAGCGCGGCCTCCTCGACCAGCAGCCCGCGCGCGCGGATCAGCCGGAGATCGGCCGGAACGCGGTCTCCGGCCTCGACCACGACGATGTCGCCGGGCACGAGGTCGGTCACCGGTACCGCGATCCGGCGCCCGTCGCGCAGCGCGGCGGCCTGCGGCGACACGAGCTTGCGGATCGCGCCCAGCGCCTTCTCGGCCTTGCCTTCCTGGACATGGCCGACGATCGCGTTGATCAGCACCACCGCGGCGATGACGCCCGCATCGACGGCGTGGCCCAGCACGGCCGCAGCGACGGCGGCGGCGAGCAGGACGTAGATCAGCGCGTTGTTGAACTGCGCGAAAAAGCGGAGCAGCGGATGGCGGCCGGCCGGCGCCGGGAGCGCGTTCGGACCGAACGCGGCACGGCGCAGGGCCGCCTCGCGCCCGGTCAGGCCCTGCGGCGAGGCGCCGAGCGCCGCGAGCACGTCGGCGGCCGCCGTCGCGTGCCAGGGAAGATCCGGGAGCACGCCCGGCCGCGCCGGTTCCGCCTCGCGCGTGTTCCGCTCCATGCCGCCGCGTCCCTACTTGCGCGAAGGCGCGCGGAACACGGGCGTCCGCGCGTCATCCGCCGCGTGCCGCGACAATAGCGGCGCGCGTTCGCCGGCGACAACGGCGAAGGCGCGCGCCTTTGGCTACGGAGATTGCGTATGGCGGAACGCCGGTGCTTGCCGCTGCACGACGCCGCGGCTAGGTTGATTTCAATAGCGTTATAGAAGAAGGAAGAAGGGAGGCTGGCGTGAAGGACCGCAAGGAGGCCACGCGGCGGCGGTGGCTCGAGGTGCTCGCGGAGCACCGGCTCGATTGGGACCGCGCGGGCGCGGAGCACTATTGGTCGCCGCGGCTCGACACCGCGCCGCGCGCCGAGCTGCGCCGCATCCAGAACACGAAGCTCGCCGCCGCGGTGCCGTTCCTCTACGAGAACAGCCCGTTCTACCGCCGCCGCTTCGAGCGGCTCGGCATGACGCCCGACGACATCCGGACGGTCGACGACCTGCCGAAATGGCCCGTGGTGGACAAGCGCGAGATGATCGAGGACGCGCTCGCCAATCCGCCCTGGGGCACCTACAGCGCGCACGACGACGCGCTCTGGGCCGAGCGCGGCTGGATGATCTTCGGCACTTCGGGCACCACCGGCACGCCGCGCGTCTTCCGCTACAGCCAGTTCGACCGCGAGCAGTGGGAATGGGCCAACGCGCGCGCGCTGCATTCGATGGGCTTCCGCAAGGGCGATTGCGCGATGCTGATCTCGGGCTTCGGCCCGCATGTGTGGATCTGGGGCGTCAGCGTCGGCCTGCACCGCATGGGCATCCCGATGATCCCGGGCGGCGGGCTCGACGCGCGCATGCGCGCGAACTTCCTCGCCCGCTACGGCGCCACGATCCTCGCCTGCACGCCGTCCTACGCGCTCTATCTCGGCCGCACGATGCAGGAGATGGGCCTCGATCCGGCCAAGACGGCGGTGAAGACGATCTTCCTCGGCGGCGAGCCGTGGATGGGCATCCCGGCGACGCGCCGCCGGCTCGAGGAATTGTGGGGCGCGCGCTCGGTCGAGTTCTACGGCTGCACCGAGGCCTCGCCGCATGCCGGCGGCTATTCGTGCCCGCACGCGGTCCTGCCCGGCGGGCAGGTGGCCACCCACCTCATGGAAGACATCGGGGTGTGGGAGCTGGTGGACGCGGAGAAGAAGGCGCCGGTGGCGGTGGGGCAGCGCGGGCTCACGGTCACGACCAATCTCAATTCCGAAAGCTCGCCGCAGCTCCGCTTCCTCGTCGGCGACTACACGGTGTTCGACGACGCGGCCTGCGCCTGCGGCCGCACGCATGTGCGCGCGATCGGCTCGTTCGTGGGACGCGCCGACGACATCGTGACCATCCGCGGCATCAAGCTCTATCCGAGCCAGATCGAAGAGGGCGTGCGCGCGGTGCCCGGCATCGGCGACGAATACGAGATCGTGCTGGCCACCGAGGCCGACGGCCTCGACACGATGACGATCCGCGTCGAGCACCCGGCGCCGCCGGCCGACGCGGCGAAAGTGGCCGAGCAGGTGGCCGGAGAAGTCCGCACGCGCTGCGAAGTCCGCGTCGGCGTCGAAGTGTTGCGCCCGGGCACGCTGCCGAAGACGGAATTCAAGGCGAAGCGGGTGCGGGATACGCGGAAGAAGGCGTAGCGGCGGTTCCGGCCCTCACTTCCCAAACCGCAAGTGCGGTTTGGGCCCCTTCTCTCCCACTTCGTGGGAGAGAAAAGGAAGTGACGCTACGCCCATTTATTCTCTCTCCCGCGCAGCGGGAGAGAAGGGGCCCATGCGCCTCTTGGCGCATGGGAAGTGAGGGCCGCCGCGCTACGCCTTCAAACTCATCCCCGCATATTTGTACCCGCCGTCGCCGGCGGCCTGGGCGGTCCTGCCGTTCCACCAGTCCTCGAGCCGGGCGGGGACGTCGACGCCCCATTTGTCGCGGATGATGGCGATCACCTCGGCGAAGTATTCGGCGCGCATCGCTTCGTTCGACTTGCTCTTGATGCCCCAGTAGCGATAGCGCTCGTTGGTGCGCGAGCGGTCG
>JAEULD010000028.1 GCA_016792765.1 Candidatus Odyssella sp. | reverse complement strand
GACCTGACCGAAGGCGATCTCCGCCGCGAGCTGCGCTCCTCGTTCAGCCTCGCGCGCACGCCGGCGATGTCGGTGATCGTGATGTCGTTCGCCTACGGGCAGGGCATTCCGCGCGCGGCCGACCTGGTGTTCGACGTGCGGTTCCTGCGCAACCCGCACTACCTCGACGCGCTGCGCGACAAGACCGGCGAGGACGCCGAGGTGGGCGCCTATATCGAGAGCGACCGCGGCTACGCGGATTTCTTCCGGCGCCTCGCCGACTTTCTCGCGCCGCTGCTGCCGCGCTACCGCGCCGAGGGCAAGAGCTACCTGACCATCGCGATCGGCTGCACGGGCGGCCGCCACCGTTCGGTCTACGTCGCCGAGAAGCTCGGCGCCTGGCTCGCCGGACACGGCTACCGCGCCGCCATCCGCCACCGCGAGCTGGAGCGCGACAAGATCCTCGGGTGAAGAGCCGGGGAGCCGGGGAGAAGTGTGAATCGCGCTTCACCAAGGCACCAAGAAGACCGAACGGATTGCGCCGCAAGGGCGGCGCCAAGACAGGTCGAGAAAGAGATGGAACCGGCTCCTTCGCGCGCCACTTGGCGCGCACCCCAATTTCTTGGTGTCTTGGCGCCTTGGTGGTGAGACTTCCTGACTTGCTTCTCTCCGGCTCCCCCGGCTCCCGTTCACTTCCTTTACGGCCGCGGATGGCGGGGCATCGCGGAAAAAGCAAGCGAAATTGCCAGGTGACAGGCGCCCGGCGCCGGCCATAATTCGCGCCCTATCCTTCCCCACAGCCCAGGAAGCAACGAATCCGCCATGATCGGGATGGTGCTCGTCACGCACGGGCGGCTCGCGGACGAATTCATCGCCGCGCTCGAACACGTCGTCGGCAAGCAAAAGGCCGTACGCACGATCTGCATCGGCGCCGACGACGACATGGAGAAGCGGCGGAAGGAGATTCTCGACAGCGTCGCCGCGGTCGACGAAGGCCAGGGCGTCGTCGTGCTGACCGACATGTTCGGCGGCACGCCCTCGAACCTCGCGATCTCGATCCTCGACAAGGCGCGCGTGGAAGTGATCGCCGGGATCAATCTGCCGATGCTGATCAAGCTCGCCTCGATGCGCGAGAAGGCCGATCTCGCCAAGGCCGTGGAAGCGGCGCAGGAGGCCGGGCGCAAATACATCAACGTCGCCTCCGCACTGCTCCGGGAATCGCATTGAGCACGCGGCCGTGAGCGACCTGTTCGAGCCGGTGCGCCGCGCGCGCGCGACGATCGTGAACGCGAAGGGCCTGCATGCGCGCGCCGCGGCCAAGCTCGCGAAGCTGGCCGCCACCTTCAAGGCCGAGGTGACCGTCGCCCGCAACGACACGACCGTCTCCGCGCGCTCGATCATGGGCCTGATGATGCTGGCCGCGGCCAAGGGCGCGGAGATCGAGATCCAGGCGCGCGGCGCCGACGCCGACGCGGCGCTCGCCGCCGTGGTGGCGCTGGTGGACGGCGGGTTCGGGGAGACCTGACGGGATCCGGCGAAGGCGGCGGCGCGGTCAGCGCCCGCGCTTCGGCAGCAGTCCGCCGGCGATGCCGGCGATCGGGAACGGGCTCTTGAACTGGTGGCGATCGGGCGCAGCAGGAGCGGGCGGCTCTGCCGCGGCGGCCCCGGCCCAGCCGGCGATGCCGATGATGAGGACGATGCATTTCAACACGGGCGGAACTCCTGGGTTTGCGGCGCTGCGAGCCGCGCGTCACGCCCGAAACCTTGCTCCGCCGCCCGGGCGCCCGCAGTGAATGCGTTCACACGACGGTCAGTTGCCGTGGCCAAGGCGGGTACATAAGGATATCTTTATGCTTGCATATAGCCGGGCCCTCGGTTAGAGACGCCGTCAGGGCCCGCCGGACGCCGGCGGCGCTCCACCCTTTTCCCCGCAACACGCGCCAACGCTCGAGGAGCCGCCGCATGAGCACGCCCGACTACAAGATCAAGGATCTCGGTCTCGCCGATTGGGGGCGGGCCGAAATCGACATGGCCGAAACCGAAATGCCGGGCCTGATGGCGATCCGGAAGGAATATGCGGCGAAGCAGCCGCTCAAGGGCGCGCGCATCGCCGGCTCGCTGCACATGACGATCCAGACCGCGGTGCTGATCGAGACGCTGCAGGCGCTCGGCGCCGACATCCGCTGGGCCTCGTGCAACATCTATTCGACCCAGGACCACGCCGCCGCCGCGCTCGTGAAGCGGGGCACGCCGATCTTCGCGGTGAAGGGCGAATCGCTCGAGGAATACTGGGACTACACGCACCGCATCTTCGAATGGACCGGCGGCGGCACGCCGAACATGATCCTCGACGACGGCGGCGACGCGACGCTGCTCGTGCATCTCGGCTCGCGCGCCGAGAAGGACGCCTCGCTGGTTTCGAAGCCGACCAACGAGGAAGAGGAAGTGCTCTATGCCGCGATCAAGAAGCGGATCAAGGAGCAGCCCGGCTGGTACGGCAAGCTCGCGGCGGCGATCAAGGGCGTCTCCGAAGAGACGACGACCGGCGTGCACCGGCTCTATCAGATGGCCAAGGACGGCAAGCTGCTGTTCCCGGCGATCAACGTCAACGACAGCGTGACGAAATCGAAGTTCGACAACATCTATGGCTGCCGCGAGAGCCTCGTGGACGGCATCCGCCGCGGCACCGACGTGATGATGGCGGGCAAGGTGGCGCTGGTGGCCGGCTACGGCGACGTCGGCAAGGGCTCGGCCGCCTCGCTGCGCCAGGCCGGCTGCCGCGTGATGGTGACCGAGATCGACCCGATCTGCGCGCTGCAGGCGGCGATGGAGGGCTATCAGGTCGTCACGATGGACGACGCGGCGCCGATCGCCGACATCTTCGTGACCGCCACCGGCAACGTCGACGTGATCACGATCGAGCACATGCGGCGCATGAAGCACCGCGCGATCGTGTGCAACATCGGCCACTTCGATTCCGAGATCCAGGTGGCGGCGCTCAAGAACCTGAAGTGGCACAACGTGAAGCCGCAGGTGGACGAGATCGAGTTCCCGGACAAGAAGCGCATCATCCTGCTCTCGGAAGGGCGGCTCGTGAACCTCGGCAACGCCACCGGCCATCCGAGCTTCGTGATGAGCGCCTCTTTCGCGAACCAGACGCTGGCGCAGATCGAGCTCTGGACCAACCCCGGCAAATACGAGAAGGGCAAGGTTTACGTGCTGCCGAAGCACCTCGACGAGCACGTGGCGCGCCTGCACCTCGAGAAGCTCGGCGTCAGGCTCACGACGATGACCGAAGCCCAGGCGAAGTACGTGAACATCCCGAAGGCCGGGCCGTTCAAGCCCGACCACTACCGCTACTGACGGCCGGCGGGGCGGGCCCGGCCGGCCCGCCCCGCGCAAGCCTCGCAAAGACCTTCGTTTCAGAACGCCCAAGGGAGACGTTAACGCTTTATTGACCGTGTGCCCGCAGATTAGCCTCTCACACAGAATGGCATTGCGGTGAGGCCAGCGACGATGTTCCGTTTCGGTCGGGCGATGGCGGTGTCGCTCGCGGCATCGGTTGCGGCCTCGCCGGCGCCGGCGCTGGCGCAGGGCGCGGGCGCTTCCGGGCTCACGATCATCAACCTCGCGGCCGTGGCGCTGCTGATCGTGCTCGCCGGGCTGCTGTTCTGGGTGAACTGGCGCCGGCGCCATAGCGTGGCGACCGCCGTGAAGCTCGAGGCCAGCGAGCGCTTGCTGCGCGCCGGGCTCGAAACCGCCCGGGCCGCGGCCCTCACCTGGGAAGACGACGGCTCGATCGCCGTCACCCCGAACGCCAAGACGCTGCTCGGCATCGACAAGGCCGGCGCGCCCGCCATCGCCGACATTCTCGGCGCGTTCGAGGGCTCGGGCCATTCCGCGCTCGGCAGCGCCGTCGCCGAGCTGCGCAGCCAGGGCCGGGATTTCGTCCAGACGCTGAAGCTCAAGGACAAGCCGCGCTTCGTGCTCGTGCACGGCAAGCGCATCGCGTCCGGCGATGCGGCGATGGACTTCCTGGGCTTCCAGGACACCAGCGACACGCTGGCGCTGCTGATCGAGCGCGAGCGCGAGGCGCAGCGCCTGCGCGGGGTGATCGATTCCATCCCGGTGCCGATCTGGGTCCGCGACCAGGACCAGCGCATCCGCGACTGCAACGCCGCCTATGTGCGCGCGGTGGAGGCGACCGACCGCGACAGCGTCCTCGCCGAAGGCCGCGAATTCGCCGAGGGGCCCGAGGCCGGCTCGGCGCGCGCGCTGGCCGAGAAGGCGCAGGCGCGCGGCGCGCGCCAGACCGCGCAGCAGCACATCGTCGTCGACGGCACGCGCCGCCTGTTCGAGATCGGCGAGCAGCCGATCTCGGCCGCCGCCACCGCGGGCTACGCGCTCGACATCACCTCCACCGAGGAGACGAAGCAGAGCGTCGCGCGCCATACGGCCGCGCACCACGAGGTGCTCGAGCGGCTCGCCATCGCCATCATCATCGTGGGCCAGGACGGCGCGATAAAGTTCTTCAACGGCGCGTTCGCGCGCCTCTGGGGCATCAACGAGGCCTGGCTCGAAGCCGGGCCGACGCTCGCCGACCTGCTCGACCAGCTGCGCCAGCAGCGCATGCTGCCCGAGACCGGCAACTTCGCCGGCATGCGCAGCGAATGGACGACGTGGGTGAAGGGCCTGATCGAGCCGCGCCAGGAGCTGCTTCACCTGCCGAACGGCATGGCGATCTGGATGGTGGTTTCGCCGCATCCGCTGGGCGGGCTGCTGTTCACGTTCGAGAACGTCACCTACCGCCTCGCGCTCGAGCGCTCGGTCAACACGCTCGCCGCCGTGCAGCGCGACACGATCGACCATCTGTTCGACGGCGTGGCCGTGTTCGGCGAGGACGGCTGCCTCAAGCTCTCGAACCCGACCTTCCGCCGCATGTGGCGGCTCGACGAGGAGTTCACCGCCGGCAATCCGCATGTCGGCGCGGTGCTCGAGCACGTGAAGGCGCTGATGCCGGTGCGCGACACGTGGGACAAGGCCAAGCCCGCGATCATGGCGCGCGTGACGAACCGGCGCGTGCGCCAGGGCCGCGTGCGCCTGACCGACGGGCGCATCATTGCCTACGCGCTGGTGCCGCTGCCCGACGGCGGCGTGCTGATGAGCGGCCGCGACATCACCGACTCGGTGCGCGTTGAGCGCGCGCTGCGCGAGCGCGCCGAGGCGCTGGAGCAGGCCGATCGCGTGAAGGCCGACTTCATCGCCAACATCAGCTACGAGCTGCGCACGCCGCTCAACGCGATCATCGGCTTCACCGAGATCCTCAACAACCAGTATTTCGGCCAGCTCAACCAGCGCCAGATCGAATACACCGAAGGCGTGCTCGAGGCTTCGCAGCACCTGCTCACGCTGATCAACGACATCCTCGATCTCGCCGTCATCGAGGCGGGCCGCATGGTGCTCGACATCGAGCCGGTGTCGGTGAAGGGCGTCGTGGACAACGTCGTGCAGATCACCGGCGAGTGGGCGCGCGGCCAGGAGCTGCAGCTCGAGACCGACGTGCCGGCCGATATCGGCATCATCCAGGCCGACGAGCGGCGCCTGAAGCACGCGCTGTTCAACCTCGTCGGCAACGCGATCAAGTTCACGCCGGCCGGCGGGCGCATCGCGGTATCGGCGCGGCGGAGCGGCGCGCAGATCGCGATCGCGGTCGAGGACACCGGGATGGGTATCCCGGAAGAAGACGCGAAACGCGTGTTCGACACCTTCGTGCGCGGCAAGGACAAGCACGGCCGCCCGGCCGGCGCCGGGCTCGGCCTGGCGCTGGTGCGCAGCCTGATCGAGCTGCATGGCGGCCGCGTCGAGATGCAGAGCAACCCCGGCGCCGGCACCAAGGTGACGTGCTGGCTGCCGCTGCGCGCCAAGGTTCCGCAGCCGCCGCCCGGGCCCCATCCGCGCCTGGCCTCGCCGCCGCTGAACGATGCCGGCGCGCGCCGCGCGCTCGAGGCGCCCAAGGGCGCCAGCGGCCCGCCCAAGGCCGCCGCGTAGCGATCTCCGCGCACCCCGATGCTATTGACAAGTAGATTGTCTTTCTCCATATTGACAATACTATTGTCAATATGGAGACGGCGATGCCGTGGGCGACATTGGAGACGACGCTGCGGGCCGACGGCGAAGTGCTGCAGTACGCCGCGTTCTTCGGCGCGCTCGCGGCGCTAGCCGCGCTGGAAACGCTCTGGCCGCGGGGCGCCGACGCCCCCGCGCGGCGGCGCCGCTGGCCGGCGAACTTCGGCCTCACGCTGATCAACATCGTCGTGCTCGGCGCCCTCCCGATCGGGGCGCTGGCGGCCGCCGACTGGGCGCAGATGCACGGGTGGGGCCTGCTCCACGCGATCGCGCCGGACGGGGCCGTGGCATTCGCGCTCGGCCTGCTGCTCCGCAGCCTCGTCGGATACGCCACGCACGTCGCCATGCACAAGATCCCGCTCCTGTGGCGCGTGCACCGCGTTCATCACGCCGACCGTGCCTTCGACGTTTCCACCACGGTGCGCTTCCATCCGCTCGAGTTCGTGATCGCTCTGCCGATCCTGCTGGCGGCGGTCGCGATGCTCGGCATTTCGCCGCTGGCGATCATCGTCTACGAGATCTTCGACGCGGCGATGGCGGTCTGGACCCATGCCAATCTGCGTCTGCCGGCCCGGCTTTCGCGCGCGCTCTCTTTCGTCCTGGTCACGCCCGACATGCATCGCATCCATCATTCGGCCCATCAGCCGGAAACCGACAGCAACTACGGCGCCACCTTCTCCGTCTGGGATCGGCTGTTCCGGACGTTTCGCGAGGCGGCGCCGGACCGCTTGTCGAAACTGACGCTCGGCCTCGAGACGTGCCGCGACGGGCGCGCCGAGTCGCTGCCCTGGCTGCTGACGATGCCGTGGCGCGCGCTCGCGACGGCGCGGGCGACGGGCATTTCGGCCGCATCCGGCGCGAGGAACCGCCCATGACGCGCCACGAGCGGCAGGTCGAGCAGATGACGCGCCTCGTAAGGCGCTGCTTCCAGCGGCTTCGCGCCGCCGGCGACGCGCTCCACGGCGATCTCGGCATCAACGCGTCGCTGCGCGCCGTCATGGAATCGCTCCACGAGAACGGCGACCAGACGGTGCCGCAGATCGCGCGCGCGAAATCGGTTTCGCGCCAGCACATCCAGGTCATCGTCGACGCGCTCGCAGCGCTGCGGCATGTCGCCGTTCTGGCGAATCCGGCGCACAAGCGATCGCCATTGGTCTCGCTCACGGCCCAAGGGCGCCGCACGTTCGAGCAGATGCGGCGGCGCGAAGCGGACCTGCTCGCGGCGCTGGCGGCCGACATCGACGCCGGCGACGTCGACGCGGCGCTGCGGGCGCTCGCCGCGCTCGCGGACGCGCTCGAACTGCACATTCGGAAGGAGGCACCCCATGACGACGAGTGACAATGGCGGCCGGCGCGCGCTGCGCGGCGGAGCGATCGCCATGCTCGCGCTCGCGGCCGCGCTGTCGATCGGCGCAATCCTGCTGCTTTGGGCGTGGAACACGCTCGCGGCCGGCCTTGCGCATCTGCCGCGCGCCGAGTTCAAGCACGCGCTCGCCTTCGAACTGGCCGTCGCGGTCGTGGCCGCCACCGCGATCGCCTCGGCCCGGTGGATCGCCGGGCGCGGCGCCGCAGCGCCGGCGCGAGACCCGCGGTGAGCGTCAGGTCGGCGATCGTCGGGCAGTTTCGGCGCCCGCACGGTCTGCTCGGCCGGCTGGCCGGTTCGGTCATGGCCAACCGGCCGTCGAACCGCGCGCGCAATGCCTGGACCGTGCGGCTGCTCGACCTCGCGCCGACGGATCGTGTGCTCGAGATCGGCTGCGGCCCCGGGCTCGGCCTCGCCGCCGCGCTGGCGGAGGGGCGGCAAGGCCGCGCGCTCGGCCTCGATCATTCCCCGCTCATGGTCGCACGGGCCGCGCGCGCCAACCGCGCCGCGCTCGAAGAAGGGCGCCTCTCGCTTCTCTGCGCCGGTCTCCCGGCGCTCGCGCAGCTCGCCGGACCGTTCGACAAGGCGTTCGCGGTCAACGTCCTGCAATTCGTGCCGGCCCCCGCGCGGCGCGACGCGCTGGCGCGCCTGCGGGCGATACTGGCGGCCGGCGGGCGGGTCGCGGTGACCTTCCAGCCTCGGCTTCCCGGAGCCACCGCCAAGACCGCCCACGATTTCGCCGCCGCGCTTTCGGGCGAGCTGGCCGCCGCCGGCTTCGGCGGAATCCGCACCGAGCAACTCGACCTCGAACCGGTTCCCGCCGTCTGCGTGCTCGCCACCGCGCCGCGCTGAGGACTGGCCCGGCCCCGCGCCAATGGTTTATGAGGGCGCATGACCCGCGCACGCCCCAGGCGCCTCGAACACATCGCCGGCATCGGCGTCGACCGCATGGGCGCCATCGCCGACGCCCCAGGGCGCGCCGGCGCCCGCGATCTGCTGCGGCTCGAGAATCTCGACACCGACGTTCCGCCCGACCCCGAGGCGATCGAGCGCACCCGCCGCGCCGCGGGCGCCGACGACGACAATTCCTACCTGCCGTTCGTCGGGCAGACGCATCTGCGCAATGCCGCCGCCGCGCACGTCTCGCGGCTCTCGGGCGTCGCCTATTCGGGCGAGCGCAACGTCGTGATCGCGGCCGGCGGGCTCTCCGGCATCCTGAACGTGCTGCTCGCGACGATCGAGGTGGGCGACGAGGTGATCGTCACCGATCCCACCTATGCCGGGCTCGTCAACCGCGTGCGGCTCGCCGGCAGCGTGCCGCGCTTCGTGCCGTTCGTGTTCGCGCCGGGCGCGCCGTGGACGCTCGATCGCCGCGCGCTCGCCGCTTCGATCGGCCCGCGCACGCGCGCGATGCTGCTGATGTCGCCCGCGATGCCGTGCGGCGGCGTCCTCGATGACGGCGACTGGTCGCTCGTCGCCGAGCTCTGCATCGAGCACGACCTGCTGCTGATCCTCGACGCGGCGATGGAGCGCCTGCTGTTCGACGGCCGTCGCGCGATCCATCCTGCCGGCCTCGCCGGCATGGCATCGCGCACGATCACGGTGGGCTCCGCATCCAAGGAGCTGCGCATGATCGGCTGGCGGGTGGGCTGGATCGTGGCGCCGGAGGCCTACCTGCCCGACCTTGCCGCGGTGGGCATGGCCAACGTCGTGGTTCCGGTCGGCATCGCGCAGGATGCGGCGGCGATCGCGCTCGAGCGCTCGCCCGAGACGCTGCCGGCCTATGTGGCCGAGCTGCAGCGCCGGCGCGACGTGCTGCTGAAGGAACTCGCGGGGCTGCCCGTCGGCGTGCCGGCCGGCGGCTGGTCGTTGCTGCTGCGCGTGTCCGACTTCGGCATCGACGGCGCGACCATGTCGGACCGCCTGCTCGCGGAGGGCATCTGCGCCACCGGCATGCGGGGCTGGGGCGAGACGCACGGCGACCAATACATCCGCTTCGTGTTCGCCAACGAGCCGGCCGCGCGACTCGCCGGCGCCGGCGCGCGCATCCGGAAGGCGCTGCGCGCGTAGCCGCGCCGCGGATCGCCGGCCTACCGCCCCGGCACGCCCTTCGTCGTCGAGTATTCCCAATGCAGCGCCGCGCCGGGGCGGCAGCGCTCGTAGGCGCTGTGCGCGGCGCGCGCCGCCTCGGCGAAGCCGGTGAGAATCAGCTTGAGCTTGCCGGGATAGGCCGCGATGTCGCCGATCGCGTAGATGCCGGGCCGGTTGGTCTCGCAGGTGGCGGGATCGACGGCGATCTGCTGCCGCTCGAGCGCCAGGCCCCATTCGGCGATCGGGCCGAGGCTCGCGGCCAGGCCGAACAGCGCGAGCAGCGCATCGGCCGGCAGATCGCGGCGCCGCCCGTCGAGGTCTTCGACCGTGACCGCGGCGAGCGCGCCGCCGCCCTTGCCGACCAGCGCCGCGAGCTGATAGGGCACGACCAGCTCGATCTTGCCGGCGGCCGCCAGCGCCTTCACGCGCGCGACGCTTTCGGGCGCGGCGCGGAACCTGTCGCGCCGGTGCACGACGGCGACCTGCGCCACCTCGGCGAGCGCCAGCGCCCAATCCACCGCCGAATCGCCGCCGCCGGCGATGACGACGCGCTTGCCGCGGAATTCCTCGCGCTTCCGGACGAGATAGAAGACGCTTTTGCCTTCGTAGTCGGCGAGATGCGGAAGCGGCGGGCGGTTGGGGCCGAACGCCCCCGCGCCGGCGGCGACGAGCACCGCGCCGGCGCGGATCGTGTCTCCGCCGGAGGTGGCCAGCCGCCACGCCGCGCCGTCTTGCGCCACCGCTTCGACGCGCCGCCCGAGCAGCATGCGCGGCGCGAACGGCGCCGCCTGCTCTTCGAGCCTGGCGACGAGGCCGGCCGCGTCGATGACCGGATAACCGGGAATGTCGTAGATCGGCTTCTCGGGGTAGAGCGCCGCGCATTGCCCGCCCGGCGCCTCCAGCGCGTCGACGACCGCGCACGACAGGCCGAGCATGCCGCACTCGAACACCGCGAACAGGCCGGCCGGCCCGGCGCCGACGATGGCGACGTCGACCTCGATGGCTTCGGCGCGGATATCGTCCGCTTTACTCGGCATGGGATTTCGGACTAAGGCGGGCGCGCATCGAACGCCGGGGTCTTAGCCCATTCGAACGCCGGGACCAAGCACGCGGGACACGGACGCGCCGTATCGCATGACGGAAGCGGCCGCGGACGAACGCGCGACCGCGGCGCTCGCCCGCGCGCTGGCGCGCGCGCTGCGGCCGGGCGACGTGGTGGCGCTGGAGGGAGACCTCGGCGCCGGCAAGACGACGTTCGCGCGCGCGGCCATCGCCGCTTTCGCGGCCGAGGCCGGATCGCCCCCGCCGGAGGTGCCGAGCCCTACCTTCACGCTCGTGCAGACCTACGATTTCCCGCGCGCCACGATCTGGCATTTCGATCTCTATCGCATCGAGCGGCCGGAAGACGCGCTGGAGCTCGGCATCGAGGAGGCCTTGGCCGAGGGTATCGCGCTGATCGAATGGCCGGAGCGGCTCGGGCCGCTGCTGCCGGCGCGGCACATCGCGGTGCGCATCTCCTTCGGCGAGACGCCGGACGCACGCCGCATCGACATCGCGGCCCCGCCCGGCCCGGCGGCGCGGCTCGCCGCCGCCTTCGCCGCATGAACGCCAATTTCACGGTTGCGGGCGCATGCCTTCCGCAGTTAATCGCCTGTACACTGCGGTGCCGGAAATGAAGCGGATGACGAGCATGGCGCGGGCGCTGGGAGCCCGGTCCGCGGCGGGCGGACCGGCCGCATGACGCCGCGCGAGGCCGCGATCGAGGGTTTCCTCCGGGGCGGCGCCTGGAAGGGCACGCGGCGCCTGCCGTTCGCGCACGACGCCTCGTTCCGCCGCTATTTCCGCCTGGACGGCGGGCCGCGGCCCGCGCTGCTGATGGACGCGCCGCCGCCGCAGGAAGACGTGCGGCCATGGTGCCGGATCGCGCGCCATCTCGACCGGCTCGGCCTTTCCGCGCCGGCGATCTACGAGGCCGACGAGGCGCAGGGGCTGCTCGTGATCGAGGATTTCGGCGACGAGACGTTTCCGCGCGCGCTGGAGCGCGGCGATGCCGGCGCCCTCTATGCGGCCGCGGTGGACACGCTGGTGGCGCTGCATCGCGCCCCGTCCGCGCTGGCCGTGGACGTTCCCGACTACGACGAGCGCACGCTGATCGAGAAGGCCGCGCTGCTGCTCGACTGGTTCGTTCCCGCGATCGGCGGCGCGGTTCCGGACGGAGCGCGCGCCGAATACGAAGCCGCGTGGCGCGCGATCCTGCCGCTGCGCACGGGCGTGCCCGTTTCGCTCGCGCTGCGCGACTACTTCCCCGAAAACATCATGTGGCTGCCGGCGCGCGGCGGCGTGCGCCGCTGCGGCCTGCTCGACTTCCAGGATGCGAGCCGCGCGCCCGCCGTTTACGACCTCGTTTCGCTGCTCGAGGACGCGCGGCGCGACGTGGCCGAGCCGCTGCGCCAGGCGATGACCGAGCGCTACCTCGCCGCCTTTCCCGGCCAGGCGCGCGCCGATTTCCTCGCCGCCGCCGCGGCGATGGCAGCGCAGCGCCACGCGCGCGTGATCGGCGTGTTCGCGCGGCTGTGGCGGCGCGACGGCAAGCCGCGCTATCTCGCGCACATCCCGCGCGTCTGGCGCCTGCTCGAGCGCGCGTTGCGGCACCCCGCGCTGGCGCCGCTGCGGCGCTGGTTCGATGCGCACGTGCCGGCCGCGCAGCGCCGCGCGCCCGAGGCCGCGTGAGCGCGCCCGTCGCCGCCTCCGGCGAGACGATCGCGGCGGGCATGGTGCTGGCCGCCGGCCTCGGCCTGCGCATGCGGCCGATCACCGAACGGATGCCGAAGCCGCTGGTGACGGTGGCAGGCCGCTGCCTGCTCGACCGCGCGCTCGACCACTACGCCGAGGCGGGCCTCGCGCGCGCGGTGGTGAACACGCACTATCTCGCCGAGCAGATCGCCGCCCATGTCGCGGCGCGGACCGCGCCCGAGATCGTCCTCTCGCACGAGCCCGCGCTGCTGGAGACCGGCGGCGGCGTGTTGAACGCGCTGCCGCTGCTCGGCGCCGGACCGTTCTTCGTCGCCAACAGCGACGCGCTGTGGCTGAACGGGCCGCTGCCGGCGCTGACGCGCCTCGCGCGCGCATGGAACGGCGCGGCGATGGACGCGCTGCTGCTGCTCGCCGTCGTTCCCGGCACGCTCGGCTACGAGGGGCGCGGCGACTTCACGATGGACGGCTTGGGCCGCCTGCGCCGGCGCGCCGAGCGCGGGATCGCGCCGTTCCTGTTCACCGGCGTGCAGATCCTGCATCCGCGGCTGTTCGCGGACGAAGCGCCGGGCAAGTGGTCGCTGAACCGCGTCTACGACAAGGCGCTGGCGGCCGGCCGGCTCTACGGGCTGCGCCACGACGGCGCGTGGTATCACGTCGGCGATCCCGCCGGCCTCGCGGCGGTGGAGGCGCGGCTCCGGTCCGAAGGGGCCGCGGCGGCTTAGCGCGCGGGCGGCGCTTCGCGCTATAAGTGCGCCGTGCCGTCCAACGTCTTCACGATTCCGCCGACGCTGCCGTTCGCCGACACGCTCGCGGCCGGGCTGCTCGCGCGCGCGGACGGCGCTGCCGAGGCGCTCGCGCGGACGACCGTGCTGCTGCCGACGCGGCGCGCCTGCCGCGCGCTGCGCGAGGCGTTCCTGCGCCAGAGCGGCGGCCGCCCGCTGCTGCTGCCGCGCCTGCGCCCGATCGGCGACGTGGACGAGGAGGAACTGGTTCTCACCGCCGGCGAATACGAGGCCGGCGGCGCGTTGGCCGACGTACCGCCGGCGATCCCGAGCCTGCGCCGCCGCCTGCTGCTGGCCGAGCTGATCCGCACGTTCGAGGCGAGCCGCGGCAGCGACGTGACGCCGGACCAGGCCGCGTGGCTGGCCGCCGATCTCGCGCGCCTGCTCGACGAGATGCAGACCGAGCGGCGCGACGCCGCGGGCCTCGCCGCGCTCGTGCCCGAGCGCTTCGCCGCGCACTGGCAGGACACGCTGAAGTTCCTCGGCATCCTGACCGGGGCGTGGCCGAAGATCCTCGCCGCCGAGGGCGCGCTCGACCCCGCCGCCCACCGCAACCGGCTGCTCGAAGCGCAGGCCGCGGCGTGGCGCGCGAAGCCGCCGGCCGACCCGGTGATCGCCGCCGGCTCGACCGGCAGCATCCCGGCTACCGCCGATCTCATTGCGACGATCGCGGCGCTGCCGCAGGGCCTGATCGTCCTGCCCGGCCTCGACACGAACCTCGACGACGCGGCGTGGAACGACGTGCGCGAGGCGCCGAGCCACCCGCAGCACGGGCTTGCGCGGCTGCTCGAGCGCCTGGGCCTCGAGCGGGCGGACGTGGCGCCGTGGGGCGAGGCCGGGGCCGGGCGCGAAGGCCTCGATCCGCCGTTCGTCGCCGAAGCGCGCCTGCGCGTGCTCTCGGCCGCGCTGCGCCCGGCCGGGGCGCCGGCGCGGCGGCCGGGCGAGGGCTTGAGCGCCGAAGCCGTTTCGCGCGCCTTCGCCGATTCCGTCGCCTATCTCGAATGCGCCAATCCGCGCGAAGAGGCCGGGGCGATCGCGCTCAGGCTGCGCGAGGCGCTCGACGACCCCGGCGCCACGGCCGCGCTGGTGACGCCCGACCGCGATCTCGCGCGGCGCGTGGCGGCCGCGTTGCAGCGCTGGCGGATCGAGATCGACGATTCGGCCGGCGCGCCGCTCGCGGCCGCGCCGCCGATGGCGTTCCTGCGCCTGGTGCTCGCGGCCGCGCACGAAGAATTCGCGCCCGTTCCGCTGCTGGCGCTGCTGAAGCACCCGCTGGCCGCGTGCGGCATGGCGCCCGGCGCGCTGCGCGCCCGCGCGCGCGCGCTCGAGCGCGCAGCGCTGCGCGGACCCCGCCCGCCGCCCGGCCTCGACGCGGCGCAGCGGCTGGCGAAAGGCAGCGCGGCCTGGCTCGACGATCTCGCGCGCCGCGTGGCGCCGCTGACCGGCGCGCTCGCCGCGCCGAGCCAGACCGCCGAGGCGCTGCTGCGCGCGCACATCGCGGCCGCCGAGGCGCTGGCCGCCGCGGCGGACGGCGACGGCGCGGCGCGCCTCTGGGCCGGCGAGGCGGGCGAGGCGGCCGCGCGCTTCCTCGACGAGCTGGCGCCGGCGCTGCGCGCGATGGCGCCGATCCGCCCGGCCGACTATTCCGAGCTGCTCGAGGCGCTGCTGGGGGGCGCGGTCGTGCGCCCGCGCTACGGCACGCATCCGCGCCTCGCGATCCTCGGCCCGCTCGAGGCGCGGCTGCAGCGCTTCGACCTGATGATCCTCGGCTCGCTCAACGAGGGCGTCTGGCCGGCCGCGATCGCGGCGGACCCCTGGATGAGCCGGCCGATGCGCAAGGAGTTCGGCCTGCCGCTGGCCGAGCGCCGCATCGGCCTTTCCGCGCACGATTTCGTGCAGGCGGCGATGGCGCCGCGCGTGTTGCTGACCCGCTCGCTGCGCCAGAACGGCCAGCCGACGCGGCCCTCGCGCTGGCTGCTGCGCGTCGAAGCCGAGCTGGAGGGGCTGGGGTTGTTCGGCGCCGGCTCGCCCTACAAGCTCGCCGCCTGGCGCAGCGAGCACTATCAGCGCATCGCGCGCGCGATCGATACCGAGCCGCCGCGGCCGGCCGCGCGGCCGGCGCCGTGCCCGCCGCCCGAGGCGCGGCCGCGCCGCATCTCGGTGACGCAAGTGGAGCTGTGGCGGCGCAATCCCTATGCGATCTACGCGCGCCACATCCTCGGCCTCGCGCCGCTCGACGCGCTCGACGCCGATCCCTCCGCGGCCGATCTCGGCACCGCGCTGCACCAGGCGCTGGCCGCCTTCGTGAATCGCCTGACCGGCAAATCCCTGCCGGCGGACGCGTTCGGCCTGCTGATGCGCGATGCGGAGGCGGCGCTCGTAACGCTGCTCGACCGCCCCGGCGTATGGGCCTTCTGGCGGCCGCGCTTCGAGCGCATCGCGCGCTGGTTCGTCGCCACCGAGGCCGAGCGGCGCGCCGCGGGCACGCTGCCGGTCGCCATCGAGAAGAAGGGGACGCTGGCGATCGCGGCGCCGCTCGGCTCGTTCACGCTGAGCGGCACCGCCGACCGCATCGACCGCCGCGCCGACGGCACGCTCGCCGTCGTCGACTACAAGACCGGCGTGATCCCGCGGACCGAAGACGTTGCGCTCGGCTTCGCGCCGCAGCTGGCGCTCGAAGCGGCGATGGCCGAGAGCGGCGCGTTCGGCAGGTTCGCGGGCAAGGTGGCGGCGCTGGAATATTGGCGCCTGGCCGGACGCGGCGGCGGCGAGATCAAGCCGGTGAAGGCCGACGTGGCGGCGCTGATCGCCGAGGCGCGCGCCGGCTTCGAAGCGCTCGTGGCGCTCTACGACCGCGCGGAGAAGACCTATCCCGCCTCGCCGCGGCCGGCGCGCGCGGCGCGCTTCGACGACTACGTGCAGCTCGCGCGCACGCAGGAGTGGCTCGGCCGATGAGCGGCGCGCGCGCGATCGCGGAGCAGCGGGCGCGGGCCGTGGCCGACCGCGAGCAGCGGCGCGCCGGCGATCCGCGCAGCTCGGCCTGGACCTCGGCCAGCGCCGGCACGGGCAAGACGACGGTGCTGGTGAGCCGCGTGCTGCGGCTGCTCGTCGAGGGCGTACGGCCCGAGCGGATTCTGTGCATCACCTACACCAAGGCCGCGGCGGCCGAAATGGCCAACCGCATCGACACCGAGCTGGCGCGCTGGGCGGTGGCCGCGGACGAGAAGCTCGTCGAGACCCTTCAGACGCTGACCGGCGCGGCGCCGGACGCGCGCCGGCTCGATCGCGCGCGCAGCCTGTTCGCGCACGTGCTGGAGACGCCCGGCGGCCTCCAGATTTTCACCATCCACGCGTTCTGCCAGACCGTGCTGAAGCGCTTTCCGATCGAGGCGGGCCTCGCGCCGCATTTCGCCGTCATCGACGAGCGCGATGCGGCGGCGGCGCTGGCCGATTCGCGCCGCGCGGCGATCGAGGCAGCGCGCGCGAATCCGGGCGGCGCACTCGCGCAGGCGCTCGCCGCCGTCGCCGAATTCGCCGGCGAGGAGAGCTTCGCCGAGCTGCTCGGCGCGCTCCTGGCGCGGCCCGAGCGGCTGCGCGCCGCGCTCGAGGGCGGATTCGCCGCGTTCGAGCGGCGGCTCTACGCGGCGCTCGGCCTTTCGCCCGACGACACCGAGGCGCGCATCGTGGCTGCGGCCTGCGCCCCCCACGCGGCGATGGAAGCGAAGCTGCACATCGCCGCCGAGGCGATGCGCATGAGCGGCGGCAAGACCGACGTGGCGAACGGCGAAACCCTCCACGGGTGGCTTCAGGGCGACGCGGGCGCGCGCGCCGCGGGATTCGCCGACTATCTCGGCGTCTATTTCACGAAGACCGGCAAGCAGGAGCGCCGCGCCAATCTCGTCTCGAAGGGAACGCTGAAGCTGCTGGCGGAGGCGGAGGCGATCCTGCTCGCCGAGGCCGCGCGGCTCGATGCGGTACGCGAACGCTGCAGGCGCGCGCGCACCGCGGCGGCGACCGCGGCGCTGTTCTGCCTCGGCGGCGCGGTGCTGACGCATTACGAGCATCACAAGCAGGCGCGCGCGGCGCTGGACTTCGCCGACCTCATCGCGCGCACGCGCGCGCTGCTCGCGGCGCCGGGCCGCGCGGCCTGGGTGCTGTGGAAGCTCGACGGCGGCATCGACCACGTGCTGGTGGACGAGGCGCAGGACACGAGCCCCGAGCAATGGGACCTGATCCGCCTGCTCGTCGACGAGTTCTTCGCCGGCGCCGGCGCGGAGCGCGCCCACCTTCCGGGCGGAGGCCGCACGCTGTTCGTGGTCGGCGACTTCAAGCAGTCGATCTTCAGCTTCCAGGGCGCCGCGCCGGGCGAGTTCCGCCGGATGCACGCCGCGCTGCGCGAGCGGGCGCGCCAGGCGCAGATGCCCTGGGCCGACGTGCCGCTGATCGTCTCGTTCCGCTCGACCGGCGCCGTGCTCGAGGCGGTGGACAAGGTGTTCGCGCTGGCCGAGGCGCGCGACGGCGTGGCCGAGGGCGAGGAGACGATCGAGCACCTGACCGCGCGCGGCGGCCTCGCCGGCCTCGTCGAGATATGGCCGACCGTGGCGCCGCGCGACAGCGAGGACGAGGCGCCGTGGACCGAGGCGGCGCCCCAGGACGCGGCGCCCGAACCCCCGGCCCTGCTGGCGCGGCAGATCGCGCGCCGCATCGCCGGGTGGATCGCGGACGGCGAGACGCTGGAATCGCTCGGCCGGCCCATCCACGCCGGCGACGTGATGATCCTCGTGCGCCGCCGCGGCGACTTCATGGACGCGATGGTGAGCGCGCTCAAGAATTTCGGCGTGCCGGTGACCGGCATCGACCGCATGCGGCTCTCCGAGCAGCTGGC
>JAEULD010000354.1 GCA_016792765.1 Candidatus Odyssella sp. | reverse complement strand
TGCATGCCCGCCATCATGCGCTGCATCATCTGCATCATGTTGCCCATCATCATGCCGCCGGGCTGCGCGGGCGGCCGGGCCGAATCGGCGGGCGGATGATGCGCGTCCTCGGCGGCGGCCGGGAGCGCGAGCGAAGCGGCGACGAGCGCCGGAAGAAGGGCGCGGCGGAGGATAGACATGGATATCTCCTTCGGTCGGAGAGGCGCGGGGTCGAACGCGGCAATCGCATGCGGCGATCGCATCTCGAAGCCCTGCGCGGGGCGTGTCGAACCGCGGCGAAGCGGGCGAGGCCGCGGGACGTTGCGTCGTGGCGGAGAGACAAGGCGCACCTCCGGTCGCGGCGGTGCGCGCGCGGCGGACGGCGCGGACGCCGTCAGGCGCGGGCGGCGGCGATCGGCGGCCGGAGCAACCGGAGCAAGACCGCGCTGGCCGGCACCTGCATGGCGGGAATTTCCGGCACGGCGCCGGCCCCGGGCCGCGCCAGGCTCGGCGCCGCCGGCGCGACGACGCACTGGCAGGCGCCGGTCTGATGGCAGAGCGGCGCGTGGGCATCGGGCGCAGAAGAATCGGGGCCGTGCGCGTGGCCGTCGGCCGATACGGCGCTCGCGGCGTGCGCGGCGCTCGCCCCCGCTACCGGCAGCAGGAGCAGCCCGAGGCACAGGACAAGCCGGGCCGCCGCGCGCAACGCGCGCCGCCACGCCGCTCTCCCAGAGCCACGGCTCCTCATGGTTTCCTGGCTAGCCTGCGCGGCGTCGCGTGGCGTTGATACAGATCAATCGGCGCGCGGCGGCGCCTTCGAGCGGATCTGCGCGATCCGGATCAGCGCCCGCGCCGCGCGTTCCAACGCCGTGTCCGCGGCGCGCTCGGGAAAGCAGTCGAGGTGCTGGCGATAGCGCGCGCCGGCGCTCATCGGCGCATCGCCGGCGGGCGTCTTGGCGGCGCAGGGCCGCTCGGCCTCGGAACGGTCGTCGTGCGGGCGGATCGAAGGCATGGCGCGCCTCCCAATCGTTGCAGCGCCCGCAGAAATATCATCGGCCCGCAGCCGGCTCGCGTGGCCGGCGTCACGTGGGGATGGCCCATTCTGTGAGCCGGATCACGGAGCGCGCCGGCCCGCTTCGGCGGGCGCCGGCGTCAGCCCGCGCCGCCGGCGTCAGCCCGCGCCGCCGGCGTCGGGAAGGCGAAAGCGCTCGCCGGGCCGCAGGAAAACTCCGCGCGCGGCGGCCATGCCCAGCTCGAGGCTTTCGGCGATGCGCTGGGCGCGCTCGACGAAATGCGCCGCCGCCGCCGGCGGGCATTCGCGCCGCGCCGTCGCTTCGAACAGCGCGAGCCAGCGGTCGAAATGCCGGCCGTCGGCCGCCAGCGGCAGGTGCTTGGCCATCGGCTGGCCGTGATAGCGCCCGGTCATCAGCGCCACCGACGACCAGAACGCGCACATGCGCGCGAGATGCGGCCCCCAATCCGCGATGCGCGCGGCGAACACGGGGGCCAGCAGCGGATCGGCGCGCACCGCGTCGTAGAAGCGGTGCACGAGCCGCTCGATCATCGCCTCGTCGATGCCGGTGCGCGCCACGATCTCGTCCACGATCGCCGCGCGCCGCGCCCGCATTTCCGCCTCGGAGCCGCTCATCGTCTCCTCCCGAGCCGGCAGGCATAAGGCAGCCGCCGCGCCGCCGCCAAGGCGATGCGCGGGGCGATTCGTCGCGCGAAGCGGCCCTATGCCCGAGCCGATGCATGGCGGCGCGGGCCGCTGAACGTATCAAGAACATAAATCGGCCACACTCTTCTGCTCGTCTAGGTTGCCCTTCTTCCGCCGCGCGCGGCGCGGGAGGGGCGGCGCGGCCGGGCTTCGGCGCGGCGCGCGGCTGTTTGGACAGGTGAATCGGGATGATCGGGCGGCTGGCCGCAGGCGCGGCCGCGCGCCGATGCAGGCGCCGACCGTGTCTGCCGCGCCTGCCGAGGGTCGCCGGGAATCGGCGGCGCGGGGCGCGCGGCGCTTTCCTCGAGACGGTGCGCCCCGCGCCGGAAGCCAAGGAAAGCCAATGAAAGCCAAGGTGCCCCTTGGCTTTTCGGCGCGTCACCTTGGCTTTCCTTGGCTTTCGCCGGCCGGAAAAGCCAAGGAAAGCCAAGTAAAGCCAATGAAAGCCAAGCTGCGCGAGGGTGCGCGAATCGGGCGCCGGAAGAAGCCCGCCGCCGCCCGCCGGATGCCCGCGTTTGCCCGCGAATGCCTACAAGAGCCCACGTTTGCCGACGCGGGAGAGGGGGAGGGGCGCAGTGCAAGGCCCGTCCCGCGCGGCCGCATGTTGACGGATGTTTACGTTTGTTGACGTTTGTCGACGCCGAAGGGGGAGGGCGTCTAAGCCGGCCCGCGCCGTGGCCCTAGGCGGGGCCGCTGACGGTCAGGAAATCCTGCTCGCGGCCTTCCAGCACGAGGGCGGTGAGCACGCCCGAGGCGAACGCGCCGGTGTCGATGCCGATGCGGTTGGATTTCACCTCGGGCTCCCAGGTGATCGTGTGGCCGTGCACGATGACCTTGCCGAAATCGTCGTCGCAGCCGAGGAACTCCTCGCGGATCCACAGCATGTCTTCGTCGGTCTGGTTGTCGAGCGGCACGCCGGGGCGGATGCCGGCGTGGACGAAGAAGAAATCGCCCTCGGTGCGCGAGAATTCGAGCGTCTTGTAGAAATCGAGATGCGCCTTCGGCACCTTGGCGAGGAATTCCGACTGCACGCGCTGCAGCACCTCGTAGCTGAGCTCGTCGTTCTTGCCGATCTTGACGCCGTAGGACGAGAGCGTGGCGAGGCCGCCGTTGAAGAACCAGCCGGGGCCGGCCTCGAGATCGTTCAGGAACTCGATCAGGAACGCCTCGTGGTTGCCCATCAGGTGCACGCGCTCGAAGCCCTTGAGCGGCTTGTCGAGCAGGATGTCGACCACCTTCTTCGAGCCGGGCCCGCGGTCGACGTAGTCGCCGAGATAGACGACGACCTTGCGCTCCGCCGGCACGTCGAGCGAATCCTTGAGGATCGCGGCGTGCATCTTCTCGAGCAGGTCGGCGCGGCCGTGCACGTCGCCCACGGCATAGACGAGCGTCCCCTCGGGGACCTTGGGCATCTTGCCGTTGACCGTGAGCGCCGTTCCGACGTCGAGCATGATTCGCTTTTATTAGGCTTTGGCCGCCCGATCCAGCAACCGGTACGGTATGTCGCAGCGCCGGCCGCCGGCGAACGGACCGGGCCGGCGGCGGCGGCGCGGTTCCGGAAAGAATTCGCGCCCCGCTGCAGCGGAATTAACCAATGGCATGAGATTCCGCAATTCCCCGGCCCGCCGCCGGCGCGCGGAAAGGCCCGGAAACGCGCGATTCGCGCGCCATCAAGAATCGCTTAACCATGAGGCGCAAGCAGCGCCTAACCGTAACCCGTGAGCCGGCATTAAGGCCGTCGGCCGTACTTCTCGATCCGCGCGATGCAGTGCGCGAAGGGGAGTTCGCTCGATGTCTCTCGGTTTCACACGCGGCGCCTGGGGTGCGATCGCCGCCGCCGCGCTGTTCGCCGGCGCCGCGCTCGCCGCGCCGGCCGCGGCCGCCGATCCGGCGCCGGCCGCCCATGTCCGCCTCTTCGGAAGCAGCGAGAACGCCAACCTCGACATCTCGCCGTTTCCGAAGTGGACGGGCATGCTCGCGCGCTACGCCCGCGAGCGCCCTCTCGAGCACGCGCCCTGCGGCGCCGGCGCCTGCCGCCTCCAGGAATGGAGGGCGTTCGTCGAGTCGCTCCGCGGCAAGGACCGGATGACGCAGCTGCGCGCGGTCAACGCCTATGCGAACCGCATTCCGTATCGCTCCGACCTCGACCGCCACGGCATCGCCGACTATTGGGCGACGCCGCGCGAGAGCTTCGCCAGCTCCGCCGACTGCGAGGACTACGCGATCATCAAATACCTCTCGCTCAAGAAGCTCGGCTGGTCGGCGGCCGCGCTGCGCATCGTGGTGCTCAAGCACGAGGTCCGCAACGAGCTGCACGCGGTGCTCGTCGCCTACGACAACGGCACGGCCTACGTCCTCGACAACCTGATCCCCGACGTGCGCGAGCACGCCGCGATCCGCTACTACCGGCCGATCTTCTCGATCAACGAGACCGCCTGGCACTATCACCGCGACTGGAATCCGGGCAGCGTCGCCCCGGTCGCGGCGGCCGAGCCGCGCCGTCCCACGGGCGCCGCGCGGGTGCTGCCGGCCGAAGCGCCGGCCGCCGAGCCCGCGCGGCAGTTCGAAGCGGCGCCGCTGCCGCCGGCGGCCGAAACCGTCCATGCCGCCCCGCGCCGGGCCAGCGGGCCCGATCCGGTCCGCACCGCGCCGCTTCCGGCCGCCCGCTCCTATGCCGGCAACGCGCGGGAAAGCCTGGCCGATCTCTTCACGAACGCCGGCAGCCGGCGCTGAGAATCCCCCGAGCGGCGGCCGGCTCTCCCCCGAAGGCCGGCTGCCCGTCGAAGAGCCGCGCGCTCCCCCGAGCGCGCGGCTTTTCGTTGTGCGGCGCCCGATTCTGGGAAATCGAGCCACGATTGGCCGCCGAATTCGTTCCGGCGGGAAACGGCGCCGGCATTGCCCGCGTAATCACTTCAGGCAAAGGGGAAGAGACGTGCGGGGGGCGAAGACGGGGAGCACGCGCCGGCAATGGCGGCGCGCCGTGCCGGCGGCCATGGCCGCGCTGGCGATCGCGGTCGCGGGCGAGGCCGCACTCGCGCGGACCGGTCCGGCGCCCGAGCGCGCGGCGCCCGTCCTGCCGGCCGATCTGTTCGGCGTCGGCGAGATCGCGCATCCGCCCGCCGCGGGCTTCGCGAAATGGACCGAGACCATGGCGCGCTACGCGCGCGAGCGCGGCCGGGAAAAGGCGCTGTGCGAGGCCGGCGATTGCGCGCTCTCGCGCTGGCGCGAATTCCTCGAAACGCTGCGCGGCCGCGATGCGCCGGCGCAGCTGCGCGCCGTCAACGCCTACTTCAACCGGCTGCCCTACCGTACCGATCTCGAGAACTACGGCGTCGAGGACTATTGGGCGACGCCGCGCGAGCTGTTCGCGCGCGGCGGCGACTGCGAAGACTACGCGATCGCGAAGTTCCTCTCGCTGCGCGCGCTCGGCTGGCCCGCCGAGCGCCTGCGCGTGGCCGTCGTGCACGACAATGCGCGCGATCTCGTCCATGCGGCGCTGATCGCCTATCACGGCGGCAACGCCTGGGTGCTCGATATCGAGATCGCCGAGGTCACCGAGCACCGCGCGATCGCGCGCTACGTGCCGATCTTCGCGATCAGCGAGAACGGCTGGTGGTCGTACGCGGCGCCGTCGGCGGCGGAAGCCGCGGCCGCGCTCGCGAAGGCCGCGGAACGCCCGCGCGAGCGCGAGCGGGCGGTGGCGGCCGAGCCGCCGCGCTCGCCCCATCTGCGCCACAAGCCGGCGCGCGCCGCCCGGCTCGCCGCGCGCGCGCCGCGGCCGATCGAGGCCTGGCGCGCGCTGCACCTCAAGCACGCGCCGCCGCGCGTGGCACAGGCGCCGCCGGCCTTCGATGCGGTGTTGCGCGCCGCCACCAGCCCCGCGCGCACGCCGCCCGCCCCGGCCGCTACGCGCGAGAACGAACGCGAGGACGTGGCGCTGCCCGGCGAACGACTCGAAGAGATGTTTCGACCCGGCGGCAAATAGCGGCGGGCCGCTCGCGGACCGGAGCCGCGCCGGGGCCGGCGTTCCTCCCCGCGTTGGTGTATGATGCCCGGCGGCGCGCCGATGCCGGCCGCCCGATGCGCAACGCAGGAGAGCCGAAATGATCCGTCGTGCCATGGCGCTGCTGGCCGCGCTGGCGCTGCCCGGCGCCGCCCAGGCCCAGAACGCGGCCACCTCGTTCTGCAAGAACGGCGCGCTGCCCTTCGCCGCGAGCGACGCGAACCGGCTGACCGGCCCGGCCTTGCGCCAGGCGCTGTCCGGCAAGCGGCTGCTCTATGTGCGCGAGGGCACGCGCGCCGGGCTCTGGTTCAGCCTCACGCGCGAATTGCGCGCCGACGGCTCGGCGGTGCATTCGTGCCAGGCCGCCCGCTCGCCGAACGGGCCGTGGGGCGCGTGCCGGCAGATCGGCGAGGAGCGCGTGAACGTCGCCGGCCCGCGCGACATCGGCGTCTGGAACGTGCAGGACAACGCGTTCTGCACCGAAAGCGCCTCGTTCGGCCAGCGCTCGGCCGGCTGCTTCTCGTTCCACCGCCAGGGCCAGGCCTTCGCGGCGAAGCAGCTCAGCGGCAACCGCAGCTTCTGCATCGAGGGTGCGGTCACGCTGCAGTAGCGGCCGACAAAGAGCTCGTAGGGGCGGGTCTCCGACCCGCCCCTACGGATCGTGTCGGCGCTCAGTTCTCGCGCGGCGCGTATTTCGAGAGGATGCGCTGGAGCGTGCGGCGGTGCATGTTGAGGCGGCGCGCGGTTTCCGAGACGTTGCGGTCGCACTGCTCGTAGACGCGCTGGATGTGCTCCCAGCGCACCCGGTCGGCCGACATCGGATTCTCGGGCGGCTTGGGCAGCGGGCGCTCGAGGTTCAGCAGCGCCGCCTCGATCTGGTCGGCATCCGCCGGCTTCGGCAGGTAGTCGACGGCGCCGGCTTTGACCGCGGCGACGGCGGTCGCGATGTTGCCGTAGCCGGTCAGCATCACGATGCGCGTGTCGGGCCGCGCGGTGCGCAGCGCCGCCACCACGTCGAGGCCGCTGCCGTCGGCGAGGCGAAGGTCGATCACCGCGAAATCGGGCGGCTCCGACCGCGCGAACTTGATGCCCTCGGCCACGCTCTCGGCGGCCAGCACCTTGAAGCCGCGCCGCTCCATGGCGATGCGCAGCCGCTCGCGCAGCGGCTTGTCGTCGTCGACCAGCAGCAGAGACTTGCCGGCGCCGAGCTGTTTCTGTCCGCCCACGTCACTCATGTTCGTCTCCCCCCGCGATCCCTTCGGCGGTAGCCCGGTCCCAAGTCACGGTCACGCGCGCGCCGCCTTCGCGGCGATTGCCGAACGCGAGGCGGGCACCGTAGCGCCCCAGCAGCGTCTGGGCGATGAACAACCCCAGGCCCATATGCCCGCCCTGGTCCTTTCGCGAGGAAACATAGGGTTCTCCGAGGCGGTCGAGCAAGAGCGGGGGAAAGCCCGGCCCGTCGTCCGATATCTCGATGCCGATCTCGGACGCCCCCCATTGGGCCTCGATGCGCACCGCGCTGCCGGCGAACTGGGTGGCGTTCTGGATCAGGGTGCCGAGCGCATGGATCACTTCCGGCACCCGCTCGATCTCGGGCTCGGGGCCGGCGCTTTCGCCGGCGGCGGCCGCCTGGATGACGATCGGCTTGCCCTCGTTGCGATAGGGTTCGGCGACGAAGTCGAGGAACTGGCCGAGCGGCATGAAGCGGCCCGGCTCGAAGCCCTGCGACTGGTCGGGGCGGCGCGAGAGCTGGGCCAGGATTTCCCGGCAGCGGTCGCTCTGCTCGATCAGCAGCGCCACGTCTTCGGCCAGCGGGCCGTCCTTCGGCACCTCGCGCCGCATCTCCTTGGCCACCACGGCGATCGTGGCCAGGGGGCTGCCGAGCTCGTGGGCGGCGGCGGCGGCCAGCGCGCCCAGCTCCGAGAGGCGCTGCGCGCGCGACAGGGCCACCTGGGTCGCCACCAGCGCGTCGCTCATCGTGCGCGCCTCCTCGGAAACGCTGCCCACCCAGGCCGCGATGAACAGGATGCCGATGACCAGCGCCTGCCAGACGCCGAGCATGTAATATTCGGGCAGCGCGAAGCCCGGCGCCGGCCACGGCAGCGGCTGGTGGAAGAAGGCGAGCAGCGTGAGCGCCGCCACCGCGAGGCCGCCGAGGCCGATCGTCGCCGGCCGCGACAGGGCAGTGGCCGAAACGATCACCGGAGCCAATATCAGCAGCGCGAACGGGTTGTTCAGCCCGCCCGTGAGGTAGAGCAGGGCGGTGAGCTGCAAGACGTCGTAGGCGAGATAGAGGACGGCATGGTAGTCGGGAAGATGGCGGCCGAGCGGGCCGCGCAGCGTCAACACCACGTTCAGCAGCGCGGAGGCGCCGATCGCCGCCGCGCAATGGAAGACCGGCAGCGTGTAGCCGAGGCCGTAATGCACCAGCAGGATCGCCGCCGACTGGCCGAGCACGGCCGCCCAGCGGATCGAGATCAGCGTTCTGAGGCGCAGGCGCCCGAGCACGGGCTGCGTGCGGCGTTCACCGTTCATGGCGCGGTTTCCACCCCTGTTGGCGCGCGATTATACCGGATCGGCGGGGCCGAAGCGCGCGGCAGCGTGCGCGCCCGATGAACGCCCCGGTGCACGCAGCGGAGCCGGCCATCGAGGTCCGGCGCCTGGCCAAGCGCTACGGCGCCGTCACCGCGATCGAGGATCTGAGCTTCGCGGTTCCGCGCGGCTCGATCACCGCGCTGCTCGGCGGCAATGGCGCCGGCAAGACGACGACGCTGGCGATCCTGCTCGGCGTGCTGCTGCCCAGCTCGGGCGAGGCGCGCGTGCTCGGCATCGATATCCTGAAGCACCGCTACCGCGTCCTGCCGCGCATGAATTTCGGCTCGCCCTACGTGGAATTGCCGAAGCGGCTCACGGTGCGCGAGAACCTCGCCGTCTTCGCGCAGCTCTACGGCGTGCGCGACGCGACGAGACGCATCGCCGCGCTCGCCGAAGAGCTGCAGATGGGCGACTTCGTGAACCGCCCCACCGGCACGCTCTCGGCCGGCCAGAAAACCCGCGCCGCGCTCGCCAAGGCGCTCGTCAACCGGCCCGAGGTCTTGCTGCTCGACGAGCCCACCGCCTCGCTCGATCCCGACACCGGCGATTGGGTGCGCGCCTATCTCGAGCGCTACGTGGCCGAGAACGAGGCCACGATCCTGCTCGCCTCGCACAACATGGGCGAGGTCGAGCGCATGGCCTCGCTCGTGCTGATGATGAAGGCGGGGCGGCTCGTCGATCGCGGCACGGCCGGCGAACTGCTCGCGAAGTACGGCCGCGACAATCTCGAGGAGGTGTTCCTCGACATCGCCCGCGATCGACGCAAGGCGGAGAAGGAGACGGTGGCGTGAACGACGGTCTCGGCCTTGCCGCCCCGGAGCGCGAATGGGGCTTCTCGGTCCGGCGCACGAGCGCGATCGTGCTGCGGCACTACTACCTGCTGCGCAGCTCGTGGGCGCGCGTCCTGGAGCTGGCCTACTGGCCGGTCATCAACATGACGCTCTGGGGCTTCATGACGGTGTTCCTGGTCGGCCAGTCCTCGCTGTTCGCGCAGGCGACCGGCCTGTTGCTGGCCGCGATCCTGCTGTGGGACGTGCTGTTCCGCAGCCAGCTCGGCCTCGGCCTCGCGTTCCTCGAGGAGGTGTGGTCGCGCAATCTCGGCCACATCCTGGTCAGCCCGATCCGGCCCTACGAATACATCGCGGCGCTGTTCGTGGTGGCGCTGATGCGCGTGCTGATCGGGGTGGGGCCGGCGGCGCTGCTCGCCTGGGGCCTCTACGACTATTCGATCTTCACGCTCGGCCTGCCGCTGCTCGTGTTCTTCGTCAATCTCGTCGTGCTGGGCTGGGCGATCGGCCTCGCGATCAACGGCCTCATCCTGCGCTTCGGCCTGGGCGCGGAAAGCATGGCGTGGATGGCCCTGTTCGTGCTCGCGCCGATCTGCGGCATCTATTATCCGCTGTCGGTGCTGCCGGAGTGGCTGCGCTGGATCGCCTACGCGATCCCGGCCTCCTACGTCTTCGAGGGCATGCGCGCGGTGCTGATCGAGAAGACGTTCCGGGTCGACTACGTCGTCGCCGCCGCGCTGCTGAACCTCGTCTACATCGCGGGCGGGGTGGCGGCGTTCCTCTACTGCTTCCGCGCGGCGCGGCGGCGGGGGCTGATCCTGCAGATCGGCGAGTAGCGGCATCGCGTCCTTTGGCGCGCGCCCGCCGCGCGCCTATATAGACGCGGAAACGGACCGGCCGGACATGAGCGACAGCGGCTTCGGCGCCACGCAACCCACCTCTCCCGCGCCCGCGCGCGTCACGCGCTGGTGGTGGGTGCGCCATGCGCCGGTGACGGCGGACAATGGCTGCATCTACGGCCAGGTCGATATCGCGTGCGACGTCTCCGACGAGGCGGGCTTCGCGGTGCTGGCGCGCCGGCTGCCGCGCGGCGCGCTGTGGGTGACGAGCCATCTCCAGCGCACGAAGCAGACGGCGGCGGCGATCGCGGCGGCGGGCCTCGCCTGCGATCCGCCCGCCGAGGAGCGCGACTTCGCCGAGCAGCATTTCGGCGAGTGGCAGGGCCGGAACCGCGCCGAGATCTTCCGCCTGCACGGCGCCGACCACGGCATGTGGCTGGCCCCGGCCGAATTCTGCCCGCCCGGCGGCGAAAGCTTCGCCGCGCTGATGGACCGCGTCGGGCGCGGAATCGCGCGCTGGACCGCGGCGCATCCCGGCCGCGACATCGTCGCCGTCGCGCATGGCGGCACGATCCGCGCCGCGCTCGGCCACGCGCTCGGGCTGCCGCCGGCGCGCGCGCTGGCGTTCGAGACGGCGAATTGCGCGCTGACCCGCCTCGACCACGTCGAGGGCGGCGGCAAGCCGCCAGCCTGGCGCATCGTGGCCGTCAATCACCTGCCGGTGGCCTGATCCGATGAACGCGCGCGCCGCCCTTCGCCTCGCCGCCATCGCCGCCGCCGCGTTCGCCGCCGCGGTGGCCGCGATCGGGCTGTGGCCCGGGCCCGACCGGCCCAAGACCGAAGAGGCGGTGGCCCTCGTCGGCGGCGCCTTCGCGCTCGTCGATCAGGACGGCCGGCGCCGCACCGACGCCGAGTTCCGCGGCAAGCACATGCTCGTGTTCTTCGGCTTCACGCAGTGCCCGGATTTCTGCCCCACCGCGCTCTACACGATCACGCAGGCGCTCGAGAAGCTCGGCCCCAAGGCCGAGCGGCTGGCGCCGATCTTCGTCAGCGTGGATCCCGAGCGCGACACGCCCGCGCAGCTCAAGAACTACGCCCAGAATTTCGACAAGCGCATCGTGATGCTCACCGGCAGCGCCGCCGAGATCGCGGCGGTGGCGCGCGCCTATCGGGTCTATTATGCGAAACGCCCGCTCGAGAAGCCGGGCGAGTACACGATGGACCACTCCGCCTACATCTATCTGCTCGACGGCGACGGCAAGTATCTGACGCATTTCCGCCACGCCGTGCCCGCGGAGGAGCTGGCGAAGGCGCTGGAGCGGCGCCTCTAGGCCGCGGCCGACGGCAAGCGCATGCCTGTCAAGCGTTATTGTTTCGGAATGAAGCTGGACGGCAAGAGTCCGCGATCGTTATGTTCGCTTACAATCGCGAAAAGACGGTCGGGGACCGGGGCGTCAACGTTGTCGGAAAGCCGGGGGTAAGCGCGGACATGCTCTACACGCTCTATGCGTGGCAGCAGACGGCCCTGGCGCCGCTGCGGCTCGCGGCCGTCGCCGGCCAGCACTTCTTCAGCGCTTCCACGTTTCCGTTCGTCGATACCCGCACCGCCCGCGCCATCGCCGCCGCCTGCGAGCTGGTGGAGCGCTCGACCCGCACCTATCCGAAGCCGCCCTTCGGCATCGACGCGGTGACGATCAGGGGCCGCGAGCTGCCGGTCGAGGAAGAGATCGTCGCCGCCACGCCGTTCGGCGGCCTCGTGCATTTCGCGCGCGAGGGCGCCGAGCGCCTTCCGCGCGCGATGCTCGTGGCGCCGCTCTCGGGCCACCATTCCACGCTGCTGCGCGGCACGGTGCAGGCGCTGCTGCCGGGCCACGACGTCTTCATCACCGACTGGACCGACGCGAAGACCGTCCCCGCCGCCGACGGCCGCTTCGATCTCGACGACTACATCGACCATCTGATCTCGTATCTGCGCGTGCTCGGCCCCGGCACGCACGTGATCGCGGTGTGCCAGCCCTCGGTGCCGGTGCTGGCGGCGGCTTCGCTGATGGCCGCGGCCGAAGACCGGTGCCGCCCGCGCTCGCTGACGCTGATGGGCGGCCCGATCGACACGCGCGTCAACCCGACGAAGGTCAACCGGTTCGCGACGCGCCATCCGCTTTCGTGGTTCCAGAACACGGTCGTCAGCCGCGTGCCCTACGGCTATCCGGGCTACGGGCGCTCGGTCTATCCCGGCTTCCTGCAGCTCTCCGGCTTCATGTCGATGAACATGGACCGGCACCTGGGCGCGCATCTGCGCATGTTCGAGAATCTCGTGCGCGGCGACGGCGACAGCGCCGAATCGCACCGCAAGTTCTACGACGAATACATGTCGGTGATGGATCTCACCGCCGAGTTCTATCTGCAGACGGTGGAGCTGGTGTTCCAGAAGCACGCGCTGCCGCGCGGCGAATGGGTCTCGCGCGGCACCAAGATCGAGCCCGCCGCGATCCGCGACACCGCGCTGATGACGATCGAGGGCGAGCTCGACGACATCTCGGCGCCGGGGCAGACGCTCGCCGCGCAGGAGCTCTGCAGCGGCCTCCCGGCCGCAAAGCGCGAGCACCTGCTGGCGGAGGGCGTCGGCCACTACGGCATCTTCAACGGCCGCCGCTGGCGCGAAGCGATCGCGCCCCGCGTGGCCGCGTTCATCGCACGGCACGATTAGGCGCGGCGGAGCGCGTACCAGTCCACGTTGCGCGTCGCGATCATCGCGGCGGCGATCGCCGCGAAGAGGCCCAGCGCGCCGGTCAGCAGCGCGAAATCCTCCATCTGCAGCACCACGAACAGGAAGCCGTAGACCAGTGCCAGCAGCGCGGCCATGAACCAGCCGCGCCTGGCATCGCCGAGCGCGCGGCCCGCGTACCAGGCGATGAGCGCGCCCGAGAGCAGCGCCGCCGCCGCATAGGCCGGCGCGAAGCCCACGATCTCGGCGAACGAGAGCAGCAGCAGGAAGAACAGGCACAGCGCCGCGCCGACGAAGCCGTATTGCACGAGGTGGAAGCGGGCGCCGCCGGCGAATTCGTAGATGAAGATCGCGGCCAGCACCATCGCGACGATGAGGATGCCGTATTTCACCGCGCGCTCGCTCTGCTGGTAGAAATCGACCGGCGACAGGAGCGAGACGCCGAATTGCGAGGCCGCGATGCGCGCCTGGATCGCGCGCGGGCCCGACGCCGGCTCGCCGCCCGCGCTCTTCCAGGCCTGCGGGTAGTCGCGGCCGAGGTAGGAGATGCTCCACTGCGCCGCGAAGCCGTCCTTGGCGATGGTGCGCGCATTCGGCAGATAGGCGCCGCCGAACGATGGGTGCGGCCAGGGCGAGGCGATGCTGGCGCGCGTCGTCTTGCCGAGCGGGGTCGCGAAGAAATCGCGGCTGCCGGTCGTCTTGATCTCGAGCGAGAAGGCCGCGGGCCGCGACTGGTCGCGCGCCAGCGGCACCGGCGCGTTCACGCCGTTGCCGACGAGGTTGCCCGGCGCGCCGGGCCGGAACGCGATCTCGGCGCCGTCCCAGGCGAGCTTGGGCTCGCCGGCGACGCCGCGCAGGTCGGAGATGCCGAGCGCCAGCTGCGCCTGGTCCCAATGCACGTCGTCGGGCGACAGCCCCTGCGCCGCGAGGTCGAGCGGCGCGAAGCTGCCGGAAAGCTTGATCGTCGCCGTGTAGACGACGGTGCGGAAGATGCCGCGATAGCGCTCCTCGGGCGCCAGCGCCGTGTCGAGAACGAGGTTCTCGGGCAGCGCGTAGAGCGTGCCGGTCTTGATCTCCGTGCGGGTGCGGCCGTCGGGAAGGTCGTGCACGACGCGATAGGTGTACGGCACGGCGAGGATCGGCCCCACCACGCGCTGCGGATGGCCCCAGGCGGCGCCGATCTCGCTCGCCACGCGCGCCTGGCGCGCGCGCCGCTCGCCCACCGCGCCGTCGATCATCGCGAGCGCGGCGGTCGCGAAGGCCGCCAGCACCAGCAGCAGCACGAGCTTGAGATAGATGCCGAAGCGCCCCAGCGCGTCGCCGAATTCGTCCGCACGCGCCGGCGTTGCCGGCGCGCCGCTCGCGGTCGCGCTCATCGGGGTGCCTCCCTCGGCGAAGAACCTGTCCAGGCGCAACCCTGGCGCGCGTTTCGGGCCGCGCTTCGGGCGCCGTGCGGTGGAGGCGGGGAAAACTCGCGGCGGAATTGGGGCGTCAGCCCCTTCCCATCTTCGCCAGCCGCAGCCTGAGCGCATTCAGCTTGATGAAGCCTTCGGCGTCGCGCTGGTCGTAGGCGCCGGCGTCTTCCTCGAAGGTGACGTGGCGGAGGCTGTAGAGCGATTTCGGCGACTTGCGGCCGGCGACGATGACGTTGCCCTTGTAGAGCTTCAAGCGCACCGTGCCTTCCACGTGCTCCTGGCTCTTGTCGATCAGCGCCTGCAGCATCTCGCGCTCGGGGCTGTACCAGAAGCCGTAATAGATCAGCTCGGCGTAGCGCGGCATGATCTCGTCCTTCAAGTGCGCGGCGCCGCGGTCGAGCGTGAGCGATTCGATCGCGCGGTGCGCGGCGTGGAGGATCGTGCCGCCCGGCGTCTCGTAAACGCCGCGCGACTTCATGCCGACGAAGCGGTTCTCGACGAGGTCGACGCGGCCGATGCCGTTCGCCTTGCCGAGCTCGTTGAGCCGGGTGAGCAGCGTCGCCGGCGACATGCGCTTGCCGTCGATGGCGACCGCGTCGCCCTTCTCGAACTCGACCTCGACATAGGTGGCCTTGTCGGGCGCGGCCTCGGGCGCGATCGTGCGCTGATAGACCATCTCGTCGGGCTCGTGCCACGGATCTTCGAGCACCTTGCCCTCCGAGGAGGAGTGCAGGAGATTCGCGTCCACCGAGAACGGCGCCTCGCCGCGCTTGTCCTTGGCGATCGGGATCTGGTGCTTCTCGGCGAAGTCGATGAGCGTCGTGCGCGAGGTGAGCTCCCATTCGCGCCACGGCGCGATCACCTTGATGCCGGGCTCGAGCGCGTAATAGGTCAGCTCGAAGCGCACCTGGTCGTTGCCCTTGCCGGTGGCGCCGTGGGCCACCGCGTCGGCCATCGTCTCGCGCGCGATCTCGATCTGGCGCTTGGCGATCAGCGGCCGCGCGATCGAGGTGCCGAGCAGGTAGACGCCCTCGTAGAGCGCGTTGGCGCGGAACATCGGGAACACGAAGTCGCGCACGAATTCCTCGCGCAGATCCTCGACGAAGATCTGCTTGGCGCCCATCATCTCGGCCTTCTTGCGCGCCGGCGCCACTTCCTCGCCCTGGCCGAGGTCGGCGGTGAAGGTCACCACCTCGCAGCGATAGGTTTCCTGCAGCCAGCGCAGGATGACCGAGGTGTCGAGCCCGCCCGAATAGGCGAGCACGACCTTGTTGACCTTGCCGGGGCGCGTCATGGGAATTCTCGAACGTTTCAGGGGGGATGCGGGCGGCGGCCCGCGTGAGGCGCGCGGAGTATAGGAATGCCGCGGCGAGCGGCAAGCGGCTGCGCCGGGGCGGGGATGTCACAAATCGTCCCGGCCGCCGCGGCGAAGGCTTGACGGCGGCCGCGCCTATTCGTGCCGCAGCGCGTCGATCGGATCGAGGTGGGCGGCGCGGCGGGCCGGGAAATAGCCGAAGATCACGCCCACCAGCGCGGAAAACGAGAAGGCCAGCACCACGATGCCGGGATCGAGCAGGAACGGCACCGCCAGCGCCTCGGTGGCGAGCGCCGCGAGCCCGAGCCCGAGCAGGATGCCGATGACTCCGCCGAAGCCCGACAGCACCACGGCCTCGACCAGGAACTGGCTCAGCACCTGCCGCTCCAGCGCGCCGATCGCGAGGCGGATGCCGATCTCGCGCGTCCGCTCGGTCACCGATACGAGCATGATGTTCATGATGCCGATGCCGCCGACGAGGAGGCTCACCGAGGCCACGGCGCCGAGCAGCTGGGTCATGATCTCGGTCGTGCCCGTCATCGTCTGCGCGAGCTGGCGCGTGTCGCGCACCGAGAAGTCGTCCTCCTTGCCGGACACGATGCCGCGCCGCTCGCGCATGAGCCGCTCGAGATCCGCCTGCACGCGCGCGGTGTTCACGCCGTTCTGCGCCGACAGGTTGACCGAGGAGATGTCGGAATTGCCGGCGATGCGGCGCTGGAACGCGCGCAGCGGCATGATCACGACGTCGTCCTGATCGGAGCCGAAGCTGGTCTCGCCCTTGTCGGCGAGCACGCCGATCACCTCGCACGAGACGTTTTTCACGCGAATCGATTCGCCGATCGGGCTCGTGGCGCCGAACAGCTTCTCGCGGACGGTCTGGCCGATCACGCAGGCGGCGCGGCCGGCGCGAACCTCGCTGTCGAGGAACTGGCGGCCCTCGGTCAGCAGCCAGTCCTGCGTCGTGAAGTACTCGTTGTCGGTTCCCATCACGAGCGTCGTGCGGTTCTCGGTGCCGTAGACGACGGTCGCGGATTGCTGCGCCACCGGCGCGATCGCGCGCAACCCCTGCAGCTGCGAGCGGATCGCCTCGATGTCGCGCGCGTTGAACGGCTTCGCGGTGGCGCTCGAGCGGCCCGGCCCGAACTGTCCGCGGCGCATGAACAGGAGGTTGGTGCCGAGCTTCGCCATCTCGACGCGCACCTTCTCGGTGGTGCCGTTGCCGATCGTCACCATCGCGATCACGGCACCCACGCCGATCACGATGCCGAGCACGGTCAGGAACGAGCGCATCGCGTTGCGCCGGATCGCCTGCAACGCCAGCTTGACGGCCTCCCAGAGCATCAGGCGTTCTCCCGCACGCTGTTGAGGCGGTCGCTCTCGATCTTGCCGTCGACGAAGCGGATCACGCGTCGCGCGTAGGCGGCGATGTCGGTCTCGTGCGTGACCATGATCACCGTGATGTCCTGGCGGTTGAGGCCGGTCAGCAGCTCCATGATCTCGCGGCTGTTCCTGGTGTCGAGATTGCCGGTCGGCTCGTCGGCCAGCAGCACCGCGGGGTTGGTCACGATCGCGCGCGCGATCGCCACGCGCTGCTGCTGCCCGCCCGAAAGCTCGCTCGGCCCGTGATGCTCGCGGCCCTTCAGGCCCACGCGCTCCAGCGCGGACATCGCCAGCCTGCGGCGCTCGCCGTGCGCGAGGCCGCGATAGATCAGCGGCAGCTCCACGTTCTCGACCGCGCTGGTGCGTGCGAGCAGGTTGAAGCCCTGGAACACGAAGCCGAGGAAATGCCGCCGCAGCAGCGCGCGCCGGTTGCGGTCGAGCGCGCCCACGTCGACGCCGTCGTAGAGGTATTTCCCGCCGCTCGGCACGTCGAGGCAGCCGATCACGTTCATCGCCGTCGACTTGCCCGAGCCCGAGGGCCCCATGATCGCGGCGAAGTCGCCGCGCTCGAACTTGAGATCGACCCCGGCCAGCGCGTGCACGGCGGCGTCGCCGTGGCCATACACCTTGGTGACGCCGATCAGCTCGATCAGCGGCCGCGCGCCGGAATCGTAGGGCATCGCGGCGGCCTCAGGGCTTGGCGGCGACGGCATCGACGATGACGCGGTCGCCGGGCTTGAGCTCGCCGGTCCTGATCTCGGTGAGCCTGCCGTCGGTGAGGCCCACGGTCACGGCGACGGCCGCGGGCGCGCCGTTGCGCAGCACCCACACGGTGCGGTTCGGGCCGCGCGCGTCGGGGCGGCTCGCCGTCGAGCGGGGCGGCCCGCTCGGCATCAGGCGCTGCAGCAGCGAGCGATTGCCGCCGGGGTTGGCGGCGGACGGCGAGAAGCGCAGCGCCGCGTTCGGAACCAGCAGCGCGTCCTTCACGTCGCTCACGGTGATCGTCGCCGTCGCGGTCATGCCCGGCCGCAGCAGGAGGTGCGAATTGTCGACCGTCAGCACCGCCTTGTAGGTGACGACGCCCTGCACGACTTCGGAGCCGAAGCGCAGCATGCGGATGCGCGCCGGGAAGCGCCGGTAGGGATAGGCGTCGACGGTGAAGGTCGCGGTCTGGCCCTCGCCCACGGCGCCGACATCGGCTTCGTCGACGTCGACGCGGATCTCCATCTTCTTGAGGTCTTCGGCGAGCGTGAACAGCACCGGCGCCTGGAACGACGAGGCCACGGTCTGGCCGGGATCGACGTTGCGGCTCAGCACGATGCCGTCGATGGGCGAGGTGATGCGCGCCTTGGCGAGGTTGGTTTCGTCGAGGTGCAGCTGCGCCTCGGCTACGCCCACCTCGGAGCGCGCGCTCGACACGGCCGCCGCGGCGCGGTCGAACGCCGCGCGCGCCGCGTCGAGGTCCTGCACCGAAGCCGCCTGGCGCGTCACCAGCGCGTTCTTGCGGTCGTAGTCGCGCCGCTTCTCGTCGAGCGTGGCCTCGGCTTCGGTGACCTTGGACTTCGCGGTTTCGAGCTTGGCCCGCGAGCTTTCGACGGTGGCCTTGAGCTTGTCGGTGTCGAGTTCGGCGAGCAGGTCGCCGATCTTCACCACGCTGTTGTAGTCGACGTGAACCTTGCGCACGACGCCGGAGAGCTCGCTCGAGACGTCGACCTTGTTCGTCGGCTGCACCGAGCCGGTGGCGGTCACCTGCACCGTGAGGTTGCCGCGGGTGACCGGCTGGGTCACGAAGGTCTGGCCGGCCTTGCCCTTGCCGTCGAAGTAGACGACGTAGGCGCCCGCCGCGAGCGCGAGCGTGCCGGCGGCCCACAGCAGCGAGCGCCACGTGAAGCGGCGCGGCTTGCCGCCGCGGCCCAGGCCGAGAACGTCTTGCGTCGCCGCAGCGTTCGACGCCGGCCGATCCATGCCGGTGCTCCTTCGATCGGAAATACGAACGCTGCAATGTCCGCCCGCGGCGGCGGCGGGACATTGATCTCCGTCAAGCCCCGCTCAGCCGCCGGTCACGCGCAGCCTGATCTTGCCGATCTCGACGATGCCGCCGGGCTTGAGCGGCACCGGCTCGTTGGCCTCGAGGCGCTGGCCGTCCACCCAGGTGCCGTTCATCGAATCGAGGTCTTCGAGGCAGAGCGCGCCGTTCCGGAGCACGAAGCGGGCGTGGTTGCGCGACACCGAATCGTGCTCGATGACGAAATTCGCGCGCGCGCTGCGGCCGACGAGCAGGCCCGAATCGTTGTCGACCAGCGCGGGCTCGTCGACGGCGAAATCGAGCGCGGCGGCGACGTCGTTGGCGCCGACGAGGCGCCAGGCGCGTCCGCCGGGGCGCGGCGGCGCGGCGATGCGCATCGTCGCGGCCTCTTCGGCGGCGGGCGGGCGGGCGGTCACGTCCTGCGTGCGCTCGGGCTTGCGGCGCGCGGCGGCCGGCGGCGGCTCCGCCGCTGCGGGCGCCGGCGGCGCGGGCGCCGGAACGGCCGGGGGCTGCGGCGGATGCAGCGAGCGCGCCGGGATCGGCGGCGTGGGCGCCACCGGCTCGTCGAGCGGCTGCGGCCCGTCGCGGCCGGCGATCATCGTGGCGGCGGGCGGCGCTTCGGGCGGCGCGCTCATCGGCGGCGCCGGCCGCATCTTGCGGCCGGAGGGCGGCGGCGGCGCGGCGCCGGCCATCATCGTGCCGGGCTCGCCGCTCATCGGCGATAGCGGCGCCGGCGCGCCCGGCGCCTGCGTCGCCGAGCCCTGCACCCCCGCACCCTGTATCATCGTCATCGCGCCCGCGTCGCCGCGCGGCGCGCCCGGGCCGATGGTCTCGGCGCCCTGCGTCCGCGCGCCGGGCTGGCCGGAGCGGCCTTCGAGGCGCGGCTCGCTCTTGCCGGTGCGCGGCATGCCGGTCGCGGGCTCGCTGTATTCCTCCTGGTCGAGCGGGATGTAGCGCCGCTTCCAGGGCGCGAAGGCGAAGATCCAGAGAAAGAAGATGTTGATCCCGGGAATCAGAACGAGAATGCCCCAGAACCGGCCCCAATGCGCATAGGGCAGCACGCGGTTCATGTAGAGCGGCGCCAGCATCAGGAGGCCGAGCACCGGCAGCAGCAGCACGAGCGAAAGCGGCCCGCCCGCCCGCGCCCGCGCGAGGCCCACCCACGCCGGCACGATCAGCGCGACGAACAGCGCGGCATGAATCATCGCCGCCGGCACCGCCCAGATGGGCAGCCAGGCCGGCAGGGTGCCGAGCGAGTAGCCGAGGATCGTCAGTGGCATGGCGCGATCATAGCCATGCCGCGCGCCGCGGACAAACCTACAGCATCGCCTCGATCACGCGGTCGGGCGGCTTGTGGCCGTCGACGAAGGTCTTGATGTTGATGATGACCTTCTCGCCCATGTCGATGCGGCCCTCGATCGTGGCCGAGCCCATGTGCGGCAGCAGCACGACGTTGTCGAGCGACAT
>JAEULD010000332.1 GCA_016792765.1 Candidatus Odyssella sp. | reverse complement strand
GGCCGGGATCGGCGCCGGGCGTCCTGCCCTTCCAGGAGCTGCGCGCGTTGGCTGGCCGCGCGATTCTGCCGGCCGAGCCGCTCACCGACGCACAGCTGCAGCCGGCCAGCCTCGACCTTCGCCTCGGCCGCCGCGCCTATCGCGTGCGTGCGAGCTTCCTGCCGGGGCCCGACGCCACGGTCGAGGAGAAAATCCGCAAATACGGCCTCTACGATTTCGACCTCTCCGACGGCGCGGTGCTGGAGCGCGGCTGCGTCTACATCGTGCCGCTGCTCGAGGCCCTCGACCTGCCGCAGAGCCTCTCGGGCACCGCCAATCCGAAAAGCTCGACCGGGCGGCTCGACATCTTCACGCGCCTGATCGCCGACCGCAGCTCGGAATTCGACCGCGTGCGTGGCGGCTATGCCGGCCCGCTCTATGCCGAGATTTCGCCGCGCACCTTCGGGGTGCGGGTGCGCACCGGCACGCGGCTCTCGCAGCTTCGCCTGCGCCGCGGGCGCACCGCAGCGAGCAACGCCGATCTCCGCCGCCTGCACGCGCGCGATCCGCTGTTCGAGCAGACCGGCGCCGGCGCGGCCGCCACGATCGAGCGCGGGCGACTCAGCGTCAGCATCGATCTCGCCGGCCATCCCGAGACCGGCCTCGTCGGCTTCAAGGCCAAGCGCGACGCCGGCGTCATCGACTACGACCGCATCGCGGCCTACGACCCGCTCGATTTCTGGGAGCCGATCTACGCGCGCCAGCACGATTTCATCGTGCTGAACCTCGACGATTTCTACATCCTCGCCTCCAAGGAAGCGGTGAGCGTGCCGCCCGACCACGCCGCCGAGATGGTGCCGTACGACACCGAGGTGGGCGAATTCCGCGTGCACTACGCCGGCTTCTTCGATCCCGGCTTCGGCCATCGCGAGCAGGGCGGCAGCGGCAGCCGCGCGGTGCTCGAGGTGCGTCCGCACGAAGTGCCGTTCATGCTCGAGGACGGCCAGATCGTCGGCCGCCTCGCCTACGAGCGCCTCGCCGCCCTGCCTGAGCGCCTCTACGGCACCGGCATCGGCTCCACCTACCAGGCCCAGGGCCTGCGCCTGAGCAAGCACTTCAAGGAGCCGGTGGGGCTCTGAAAAAAAGGCCCCGGTCGCAACCGGGGCCAAGTCAGGGAGATGCAAGGGAGGGAGTGGCTGGGACATCCAGCCGCCGCCACCCTACGCGAAGGCCCTCGGCGACACAGTGACCGGGGTCACCTCGGGCGAAATTTCCAGGCGGCGCCCCACGAAAAAGGCCCCGGCGGGAGGGACGCCGGGGCCCGATAAAAAATGCGGAGGGAGGGAGGAGCGTGACCGCGTCGGCCATGCTCGAAACCCTACGCCGCCATCTCCGAAGAATCTGTGACCGCCGTCACGGCCGGCGTGGTTAACGCGGCGCGCGCGACGGTTGCGCCGCTGCGGCGAAACGAAAAAGGCCCCGGCGGGGAGGACGCCGGGGCCGATTCAAATATGCGGAGGGAGGGGAGAAGGGAGGGAGGGGTGACCTCGTCGGCCACGCGCGAAACCTACCCCGGTGCCCTGCCCCGCGCTGTGAGGGACATCACAGGGCCCCCGCCGATCGCGCAAAAAGAAAGAGCCTCCGGCTGGGGGGCCTGAGGCTCGAGTTGGAGATACAGGGGATAGGGGAATTGCGGTCTTGCGACCGCGGCGGTCTCGCGACCGCTGGGCAAACCTTAGGACCGGGCCCCCGCCGCGGCTGTGACGGCTGTCACAGGCCACGTGTGACCGCCATCACAGGGTTAACGACGCCGCACGCGCGGCCCCTCGAACGCCGCGGCCGGCGGTCAGACCCGCTCGATGGCCAGCGCGATGCCCTGCCCCACGCCGATGCACATGGTGGCCAGCGCATAGCGGCCCTTGCGGCGCTGCAATTCCCGCGCCGCGGTGGCGGCGAGGCGCGCGCCGCTCATGCCGAGCGGATGGCCGAGCGCGATCGCGCCGCCGTTGGGGTTCACGTGCTCGGCGTCGTCGGGCAGGCCGAGCATGCGCGTGACGGCGAGCGCCTGCGCCGCGAAGGCCTCGTTGAGCTCGATCACGTCCATCTCGGACACCTTGAGCCCGAGCCGCGCGAGCAGCTTCTCGGTGGCCGGCGCCGGGCCGATGCCCATCACGCGCGGCGCCACGCCGGCGCTGGCCGCGCCGAGCACGCGCGCGACCGGCGTGAGGCCATACCGTTTCGCCGCCGCCTCCGAGGCGACGATGAGCGCCGCCGCGCCGTCGTTGACGCCGGAGGCGTTGCCCGCCGTGACCGTGCCGCCCTTCCGGAACGGCGCCGGCAGCTTCGCGAGCGCGTCGAGCGTCGCGTCGCCGCGCGGATGTTCGTCTTTCCCGACGACCTTCGGCTCGCCCTTCTTCTGCGGGATCGTGACCGGCACGATCTCCTCGCCGAGCTTGCCGTTCTGCTGCGCGGCCACCGCGCGCAGCTGGCTGCGCAGCGCGAACGCGTCCTGGTCGGCGCGCGCGATCTGGTGCTCGGCGGCGACGTTCTCGGCCGTCTCGGGCATCGAATCGATCCCGTACTTCTCCTGCATCAGCTTGTTGACGAAGCGCCAGCCGATCGTCGTGTCGTAGATCTCGTTCGCGCGCTGGAACGGCTGCTCGGCCTTGCCCATCACGAACGGCGCGCGCGACATGCTCTCGACGCCGCCGGCGACGACGATCTCGGCCTCGCCCGCCCTGATCGCCGCGGCCGCGATGCCGACCGCGTTCAAGCCCGAGCCGCAGAGCCGGTTCACGGTCGCGCCCGGCACGTCCTTGGGAATGCCCGCGAGCAGCAGCGCCATGCGCGCGACGTTGCGGTTGTCTTCGCCGGCCTGGTTCGCGCAGCCGAAGATCACGTCGTCGATCCGGCCCCAATCGACCTTGGGGTTGCGCTGCATCAGCGCCCTGAGCGGGATCGCGGCGAGATCGTCGGGCCGCACCGACGAGAGCGTGCCGCCGTAGCGGCCGATCGGCGTGCGGATGGTGTCGCAGATATAGGCTTCGGTCATGGGAGCCGTTCGCTTCGGGTTGGATGCCGTGACTTAACCCATTCCCGGTGGCCGTCAAAGCCGTGCCGCGCCGCCCCTCACTTCGCAAACCGCAAAGGCGGTTTGGGAAGCGAGGGCCGGTGCCGCGCTACTTCTTCTCGAGCCCCGCGCCGACGGGCAGGCCGGTGCTGCGGGTCATGCCGCGCACGGTGGCGACGAGCTCGCCGTCCTGGTTGGTCACCGCGATGTCGTAGACGGCGGTGCGGCCGCTCCGCGAAACCTCGCTCGCGGTCGCGACGAGCACGTCGCCCTCGCGGCCCGGCTTCAGCCAGTGGATATCGGCGTGCTGGGCGAGCGTCTGGATGCCGTAGGAGCACGAGGCGAAGCCGAGCGCCGAATCGGCGAGCGCGAAGACGAAGCCGCCGTGGCACACCTTGGCCGAGTTGAGGTGATGCGCGCGGATCTCGAGGCGCACCGCCGCGCGGCCGGGGCCGATCGAAACCAGCTCCGAGCCGATGAAGAACGTGCCGCGGTCTTCGGCCGAGAACACGCGGGCCGATTCCTCGGCAACCGCCTGGGGCTCGCGGTCGCCCGCCGCACGGGCCTTGCCGTCATGCATTGCGCGCCGCCTCCGCCGCGTGTTCCCAGCGCCGGATCGGCGGCGCCACGCGGTAGCGCGGATCGCCGTAGTAGAGATTGAGGCCGCGCAGCACGTCGTGGATGCGGTGCCAGCCGAGCTTCCGGCCCCAGGCGAGCGGCCCGGCAGGATAGTTGAGGCCCTTCAGCACCGCGGTGTCGGCATCGGCTTCGCTGCACACGCCGCGATACACCGCATCGGCGGCTTCGTTCGCGAGCATCGCGAGGATGCGCATCGCGACGAGGCCCGGCACGTCCGCGACCACCGTCACGCGCTTGCCCAGCGCCTGGAAGAAGCCGGCCGCCGTGAGCACCACGTTGCGCGGCGCACCGGCCGGCGGCGCGATCGCGATGCGCGGCGCGGCGCGATAATCGAGCGCGAGGTCGTAGAGCACGACCGGCAGGTCGTCGGGCTCGCGCCAGCCGGGCTCGTGGCCGGTGGTGCCGCGCGTCAGCCTGAGGCGGCAGCCGTCGAGGCCGATCGTGGTTTCCGCGTAGGGCTCGTAGCGGTCTTCGGCGGTGCCGGGCGCGAACTCGAATTCCTCGCCGGCGGAGGCCGAGGCGAACTGCGTTCCGCCGCGCGGCGCGAACGGATCGTCGATCGGCTGGAAATCCGGTTGCGTTTCTTCGAACGTGACCGCGATGCCCACCTCGCGCGCCAGCGCCACGAGATCGGCGGCGGGATCGAACGCGCCGCGCCCGGCGGCCAGCGCCGGATTCTGCGAGAGCACGATCGTCTTGGGCTTCGGGCCCGGCGGCGCTTCCTGCGGCGCCGGCTTTTCTGCGTCCGGACGGTAATCGTACCAGCCGCGCTTGGTCTTGCGCCCGTGGCGGCCGGCCGCGACCATTTCCTGCTGCAGCAGGCTCGGCTGATAGCGCGGATCGTTGAAGAAGGCTTCCCACACCGATTTCGTGACCAGGAAGTTCACGTCGATGCCGATGAGGTCCATCAGCTCGAACGGCCCCATGCGGAAGCCGCCGCAATCGCGCAGAATCGCGTCGAGCGTCGCCGCGTCGACGGCGCCCTCTTCCAACAGCTTCAGCGCCTCGCCGTAGAACGGGCGCGCGATGCGGTTGGCGATGAAGCCCGGCGTCGATTTCGCATAGACCGGCGCCTTGCCCCAGGCCTTGGCCGTGTCGAACACCGCGGCCGCCGCCTCGGGCGCGGTGGCGACGCCGGTGACGACCTCGACCAGCGCCATCACCGGCGCCGGATTGAAGAAATGCATGCCGACGACGCGGCCCGGATGCCTGAGGTGCGCGGCGATCTCGGTGATCGACAGCGACGAGGTGTTCGTCGCGAGGATCGCCTCCGGTTTCACGACCTGCTCGAGCGCGGCGAAGATCTCGTGCTTGACCGCGAGCTTCTCGATCACCGCCTCGATCACGAGCGCGGCGCCGGCGAGCCCGTCGAGCTTCTCCACCGGCGCGATCCGGCCGACGAGCGCGTCGCGCTCGCCGGCGGTCATCTTCTGGCGCTCGACGAGCCTGTCGAGCCCGGCCCTGACGCCGGCGATGCCCTTCGCCACCGCGCCCGCGGCGACGTCGTACAGCAGCACCGGATGCCCGGCCGCGGCCGCGACCTGCGCGATGCCGGCGCCCATGGTGCCCGCGCCGATCACGGCGACGGTTGCGGACGTGGGGAGAGAAGCCATCACTTCCCCTCGAACTTCGGCGCGCGCTTCTCGCGGAAGGCCTTGACGCCTTCGAGATAGTCCTTCGTGTGGCCGGCCATGAACTGCGTGTCGCGCTCGAGATCGAGCTGCGCAGCCAGCGCGTTGTCGAGCGAGGCGTTCATCAGCTGCTTGGTGAGGCCCTGCGCCGCCGTGGGCGAGGCCGCGAGCCGCGCGGCGAGCGCGCGGGCTTCGGGCATCAGCTTGTCGTCGTCGACGCTCTTCCAGACGAGGCCCCAGGCGGCGGCATCGTCGGCGGAGAGCGCATCGCCGGTCATCGCCAGCGCCCGGGCGCGCACCGGGCCGACGAGGCGCGGGAGCCAATAGGTGGAGCCGGCATCCGGCACGAGACCGATCTTGATGAAGGCCTGGATGAATTTCGCCGAGCGCGCCGCGAGCACGATGTCGCCGGCCAATGCGAAGCCCATGCCCGCCCCGGCCGCGACGCCGTTGACGGCGACGACGATCGGCAGCGGCAGCTCGCGCATGCGCTTGATCAGCGGATTGTAGCGCTCGCGCAGGAAGACGCGGAGGTCGAGCACTTCGCCCGGCGCCGGCAGCTTGCGCTCGGTGAGGTCCTGCCCCGCGCAGAAGCCGCGGCCCGCGCCGGTGACGAGGATCGCGCGAGCGCCCTCGGCCGGCGCGCGTTCGAACGAGTCGCGCAGCCCGGCATGCATCTCGGCGGTGAAGGAATTCAGGCTGTCCGGACGGTTCAGCGTGATCTCGGCATAGCCGTCGCGGACGGCGTAGAGGACGGGCGCGTTCGACATTGGCGGCGTTCTGCGCGGTTGCGGGGTGTCATGCGCGGCATGCTCGGCCGCGGCAAAGGAAAGGATGACCGTTGCGGCTCTGTAGCATATGACAGCCCCGCCGCCAGTCGCAAAAGCAGGAAGCGCCTCATGCCCGTCTATTCGTTCCAAGGCATGGTCCCGGTCGTGGACCCCTCCGCCTACGTTCACCCCACGGCCGTCTTGATCGGCGACGTCATCATCGGCTCGGGCGTCTACGTGGCGCCCTGCGCGGTGCTGCGCGGCGATTTCGGCCGCCTCGTGATCGAGGAGGAGGCGAACGTGCAGGACCACTGCGTCGTGCACGGCTTTCCCGACCGCGACACGATCGTGGAGAAGCACGGCCATATCGGCCATCACGCGATCATCCACGGCGCGGTCGTGCGCCGGAACTCGATGATCGGCATGGGCGCCGTGCTGCTCGACTATTGCGAGATCGGCGCCGACTCGATCGTGGCCGCGCAGGCGCTGGTCAAGGCCAACGAGATCGTGCCGCCGCGCTCGATGATGGCCGGCATCCCGGCCAAGCGCATCCGCGAGGTGACGGACAAGGACCTCGAATGGAAGCGCCTCGCCACGACCGACTACCGGCGCCTGCCGCCGCTCTGCCACCAGAGCCTCAAGCCCGCCGACGCGCTGAAGGCGGTGGAAGCCGGCCGGCCGCGCGCCTACGCCTGCCAGTCGCCGCCCAAACACACCGTGCGCTGAGCCGCCGGCGCCGGACCTGGCCGCCGAACGCCATCGTCCCCAGCGCTGTCCACAGGCCGCGGCTCGGGGAACGCGCCCTATCCGAGCCGCGGCGGTCCGTCTAAGCCACTGGCCTGCCACCGCTATTTTGCGGAGCACAATGCTTTTAGCTTTACAAGCGGGCCGCGACCCGAAAGTATTGTGGATAACTTCGGAACCGCTGCCGAAGGGATCGCGCGCCGCCGGCACCGCAGCCGGGCGCGCTGGAATCGGGGATCACGTCATGCCTCACGATCCGAACGGCCTCGTCAGCCGCTGGAGCGGCGCCGCGCGGCGCGGCACCATCGCCCACATCGCCTATGCGCTGATGGGGCTGCTCGCCGTCGCGTTCGTTCTGCACCGCTTCGTCGCCTGATCGCCGGCCGGCAACGCTCACGGCCGGTTGCCGGCGGCGAAGCCCTCGAGAAACGACCGCACGTTCTTGCCGAGATCGTCGCAATTGTAGCCGCCCTCCTGCACGAGCACGGTGGGCAGGCCGAGCTCGCCGATCGCGCGCGCGATGCGGCCGAAGCCCGCGGTCGTGATGCGGAAGCCCGCGAACGGATCCCCCTCGTAGCCGTCGAGGCCGAGCGCCACGAACAGGATGTCGGGCGCGAAAGCGCGCAAGGTGGCGAGGCCCTCGGCGAGCGACTCGAGATAGGCGTTGTCGCCGGTGCCGCGCGCGAGCGGCAGGTTGAGATTGGCGCCGCGCCCCTCGCCCTCGCCGCGCTCGTGCGCGTGGCCGGAGAAGAACGGATAGAAATCCGCCGGATCGCAATGGAGCGAAACGGTGAGCACGTCGCGCCGCCGGTAGAAGATGCCCTGCGTGCCGTTGCCGTGATGCACGTCGACGTCGAGGATCGCCGGACGCCGGCCGCGGCGCACCGCGTATTCCGCCGCGATCGCGACGTTGTTGAGGAAGCAGAAGCCGCCGCACATGTCGGCGAAGGCGTGGTGCCCGGGCGGGCGGCACAGCGCGTAGGCCGCCGGCGCGCCGCCGAGCACGCGCTCGGCCGCGTGCAGCGCGACGTTGGCGCTCGAAACGGCGGCGGCGAAGGTGTCGGGGCCGATCGGGCTCGACATGTCGGTCGTGTACCAGCCGACCTGGCCGACGAGGCCCCTGGGCAGGCTCTGCATGTGGCGGCCGGGATGGATGTTGGGCACGACCTCGGCCGAAGCGGCGCCCATCGCGCGCCAGCGCCGGTGCGCGGAATCGAGGAATGCGAGATAGTCGGGCGCGTGCACGGCCGCGCGCGGCGCCGGGCCGTAGTCGTGCGGCGGCTCCACGGCGAAGCCGGCGCGGCGCAGCTCCGCGACGATCGCCTCCGCCCGCTCGGGCTTTTCGGGATGCGGCACGAAGCCGCCCGCGCGGAAATAGGTCTCGGGGCGGTGGCGCGCGTGATCGGGCGAGAAGACGACGTGCATGGCGGACCTCCGCGCCACACTATCCCGGCGCCCGCCGCGCGCGCGAGCGGAAATCCCGCGGAACGCGAACGGCCGCGCCGGTTTCCCGGCGCGGCCGCGCGCAGCCTTCGTCCTCGCGCCTAGCGCTGGCCGTAGAGCGTGACCGCGGCCCGGCCCTGATAGTTCGGCACCGCGTTGTAGATCATCACGACGCGGCGGATGCGCCGCTCGCGGCCGTCGAAGGCCAGCGGCGGCGTGCAGGCGCCGGCGCGCACGAAATGGCTCACCGGCAGCTGCTGCTGCTCGCCGTTCCCGAACTGCACCTCGACCTCGCGGAACCGCACCGCGTTGCGCGCGACGCACAGGCGCAACGCGCGGAAGCGCCCCTCGCCCTGCAGCTCGAACGTGTCGCGATCGACCTGGAAGCCGACGATGCGCGTGCCGAGCCGGTCCCACATGCCGGGCTGCGCCGGCGCGCCCGGGCCGGGGCCGACCATCGGATGGAGGCCGTAGACCGAGACGAGCGCGCGGCCGCGGAAGTTCGGCACGGCGTTGTAGACCATCTCGACGCGCTCGATGCGCCGCGCCTCGCCGCGCAGATCGAGATTGGCCGTGCAGGTGCCCGGCCGCACGAACGCGTTGACCGGAAGCTGCTGGCGCTCGCCGTTGCCGAACACGACCTCGACGTCGCGGAACTGCACCGCGTTGTTCGCGACGCAGAGCCGGATCACGCTGAAGCGGCCCTGGCCGCGGCCGCTGACCGCATCGCGGTCGACCGCGAAGCCGACCTGGCGCTGCCCGAGCAGCTCCCAGCGCGCCTGCGCCGAAGCCGGCCCGGACGCAAGCGCGGCCGCGGCGAGCAACCCGATGCCCGCCGTCAACATCTTGAAGTCCATCGCTATTCTCCTCTGACTGGGTCCGCCCCCGGATCGCCCTGCGCTCATATACGAACGATGCGCGGCGACAGTGCCGGGGCGGCGGCCGCGCGCGTCGCGCGGCCGCGCCGCGTCAGTTCGGGCGGTTGCGCGTATCCATGCCGAGCGTGCCGGCGTTCTTGGCCTCGCCGGCGCCCACGCGCAGGCGATCGCTCGTGCCGAGGAAAACGATCCAGCGCGGCGCGCCGACCGGCTTCACCGCCATGCGGTACGCGGCCGGCGGCGTCTTCGGGAACTGGAACCTGCCCTCGGCGTTCGCGGTTGCCTGGAAGAACAGCGGGCGCTTGCCGCACGGCCCCTCGGGCCCGGTGAAGATGCTGGCGGAGACGCCGCAGATCTGGATCTCGGCGCCGGCGACCGGCTTGCCGTCGCTCCATTCGAGGCGGCCTTCGAGCGAGCCGGGCTGCTGCGGCGCCGCGGGCGGGAGCGCCGAGCCCTTGCCGGTGGCGGCGACGGCCATGAAGTCGTTGTCGGGCAGCGGCGAGTCGTGCATGTGGCGCGTCTCGAACTTGCCGTCGGCGAAGCGCGCGATGCCGAATTCGCTGGCGATCCACACGGCGCCGCCCGCGTCCACGGCGAGGCCGCGGATCGCATGGCCGAGATCGTATTCCGCGCGGCGGTCGCCGTCGTGCATCGTGAGCTTGCTGCCGCTCGCGGTCCAGCGCTTGCCGTCGGCGCCGAACGCGATGGCGCTGAAACTCGCCAAGCCTGCCACCGGCTGCCACTTGCCGTCACGGAACGCCAGCACCGCGGCGCCGGCCGGAATCCACGCCTGCCCCTTCGCGTCGGCGAAAATTCGCGTGAACGGATAGCGCTTGTCGAAGCCCTGTCCTTCCTTGAACACGGTCCACTGCCCGCCCTCGAACAGCGCGACGACGCCGTTCGACATCGCGACCCAGGCCGTGCCGTTCGGGCCGGCGGCGACGTCGAACACGATCGTCGTGCCGGCGGCGGGAACGGCCTGCGCCATCGTGTGGCTCGACCACGCGGCGCCGTCCCAATAGGCGACGCCGCCGGTGAGCGAGACCCAGTACTTGCCGGGCCCGGCGCAGGCGATGCGCGAGGCGAAACCGCCGGGCGGCCGGTTCGGCTGCGACCACGCCTTGCCGTCGTAGGTGACGACCGAGCCGCCCACCGTGGCGACGATCGTCTCGCCGCAAGCCACGATCGTGCCGAGGCTGTCGGATGGCAGCCGCGCGCTCGCGCGCGTGTGATGCTCGATCTTCCCGCCGTTGAGGCAGGTGGCGCCGCGGCCCGTGGTCGAAAAACACACGAGATCCGCCGCCGCGGCGGGCGCTGCCGGCGCAACAAGGGCCGCCGCCAGCGCCAATCCGTAGATTCCGTCGATACGCATCATCCTCTACTCCCTCGTGACAGAAATTCGGAGAATAGGAACGAACGCGGCCGTGGCTAGCGAATTTTCGCGACGCGTCGCGGCAGGCGAACGCCGAGCGCCGCGACCAGCCCGAGCGTCACCACCGCGATCCCGGTCCATTGCAGCGCGGTCGGCCACTCGCCGGTGAGCGGGATGCCGATCAGCGTCGCGGTGCCGGGCACGATGGCGGGGAACGCCGCCGCGCGGCTCGCACCCAGAATCGCCACCGCCGAGGAATAGGCCAGGACCGCGACCGCGCCGGCGAGCACGCCCTGGACAACGACCTGGACGATCAGCGTCGGCAGCGGCAGGGCGAGCAGCCGATCGAAGCCCGACCACGCGACGTAGGGCGGCACGACGACGAGCATCGAGAACACCGAAAGAGCGGCGACCGCCTGCATCGGCGCGACCTGCCAGCGCCGCTGCAGGACCGTGAAGCACGCCCAGAGCAGGCCGGCGCCGAAGAACATGAGATCGCCGATCCAGGCGCGCCCGCCGCCGCCGGAGAGGAATCCGCTGCCGGCGACGCAGACGAGGCCGGCGAGGATCAGCAGCACGCCCGCGATGCGCCGGCGCGGCGGGCGATCGCCGAGCACGAGCGCGGCCAGCACCATGCTGCACAGCACGGTCGAGGCCGGCGGCACCACCGCGCCGTGCGGCAGCGGCGCGAACAGGAACGCGGCCGGAACGAGCAGCATGAACAGCGGCCCCGCGCACAGCATGAGCCAGAAGCCACGGCCCCAGCCGACGCCAGCGAGCGTGCCGATCCCCCGGCGCAGCATCCACGGCAGCAGGAGGAGGCCGGCGACGCCGAAGCGCAGCAGCACGAAATCCTCGGGCTTGAGCCCATCGGCGACGCCGGCCCGCGCGAACGCGACATAGGCGCCCCAGATCAGCGCCGCGCACAGGCCGAGCAGGAGCCCGCGGCGCGCCGAAGGCGTGCGGCCCGGACCCGGCGTCGATTCTTCTGTCATGCCCCGGTTGCTAGCACGCCGCCGGCACGCGAGGCATTCCGCCGGCGCAATGCGCGCACGCCCGTCCGGGGGCTACCGGTCGCCGCCGAGGTTCATAATGGCGCCGCCCATCGCGACGCTGCCGAACGTGATCGCGGTGCCGAACAGCAGCAGCGCGAGCGCCAGCGCGGGCTCGTCGGAGCCGAAGACCAGCCCGGCCAGCCCGCCGATGTCGAGCGCGAGCAGGCCAGCGACGAATCCCCAGCCCGCCGCGATGCCGACCAGGCAATGCGCCAGCATGAAGCGCAGCAATGCGTGGCGGCGGAAGAACTCGAGGACGCACATGATGCGGCGATGATCACGCCGGGCGCGCCGCCGCGCAAGGCGGCGCGAGCGCGCCGCCCAGCCGGAACGCGGGCGCAGATTCGCAGCCCGAACACGCGATCTTGAAGCGCCACGGGGGCCGTCGTGAACGAATATGCGGAGCGGAACCCGAGCGAAGGAGCCGCCGCATGCGCAAGTTTGCCGTTCTCGCCACGATCCTTGCCTTTTCCGCCGCGCCCGCATCGGCGCAAGCCCCGCAGCTCGTGACGAAGAATAGCGCACACAACGCCGCCGACACCGTCGCTCGGCTCGAGGAAGCGATCAAGAAGCGCGGCGCCGCCATCGTGGCCAAGGTCGATCATGCCGCCGCGGCGAAGGCCAACGGCATGGAACTGCGGCCGGCCGTCGTCGTGATCTTCGGCAATCCCAAGCTCGGCACGCCGCTGATGCAGAGCAACCCCGCCGCCGGGCTCGACCTGCCGATGCGGGTGCTCGTGTGGCAGGACACGGCCGGCGCCGTCATGGTCGGCTATTGGGCGGCCGCCTCGCTGGCCCAGGCGCACGGCATCACGGATCGGGACGCGGTGATCAAGACCATGGGCGGCGCGCTCGACGCGATCACGAGCGAGGCGGTGGCGAAGTAGCTCGTTCGGCTATTGCCGCGTAGGGGCGCGCTGCGCGCGCCCTACATCCGCCCGTACGCAAATCGCTCACGATTCGCGGCGACACCTCCGCTTCCGTTCGTTTGCCTTACGCGCGGCGGAACGGGCGCGCGCAGCGCGCCCCTACGCGTGAAAGGCATGTCACAAGAAGTCCCTGAGCATCGCGACCAGCGGCTTGTCGGCGGGCGGCATCTCGTAGTCGCCGAGCCGGTCGGGGCGCACCCATTTCAACGCGCTGTGCTCGTGCGCGGTGGGCGTGCCCTTCCACTTGCGGCAGAGATAGAGCGGCATCAGCAGGTGGAAATCGGCATAGGCGTGCGAGGCGAAGGTGAACGCACCCAAGCAGCTCTCGCCGACGTCGATGCCGAGCTCTTCCTTCAGCTCGCGCACCAGCGCCCGCTCGGGCGTCTCGCCCTCCTGCACCTTGCCGCCGGGGAATTCCCACAGCCCGGCCATCGCCTTGCCCTCGGGCCGCCGCGCGATCAGCACCCGCCCGTCCGCATCCACCAGCGCCACCGCGGCGACGAGAACGATCCTGCGATCGGCGGTCATGCGGAAACAAAGCCAAGCGAACAGGAGCCGGGGAGCCGGGGAGGAAAAAACGCGCGCGGCAAAGCCGCGCTTTCGTTCTTCTCCCCGACTCCCCGGCTCCTGTTCAATTTTTTCTTCAGCTTCGGTAGGAGCCGTTGATGTCGATGTAGCCGTGGGTGAGATCGCAGGTCCACACGGTGGCGCGGCCCTTGCCGAGGCCCATCTCGACCTCGATCCTGATCTCCTGCCCTTTCATGTGCGCGGCGACCGGGCCCTCGTCGTAATCGGGCACGCGGCCGCCGTTCTTGGCCACCAGCACGCCGCCGATGCGGACCTGCAGCCGGTCGCGGTCGGCGCGCTCGCCGGACTTGCCGATCGCGGCGACGATGCGGCCCCAATTCGCGTCCTGCCCGGCGATCGCCGTCTTGACCAGCGGCGAATTGGCGATCGCGAGGCCGATCCGTCGCGCGGCGCCGGCATTGGCCGCGCCGCTCACCGCGATCTCGACGAATTTCGTGGCGCCCTCGCCGTCCCTGATCACCTGCAGCGCGAGATCGAGCAGCAGGTCGTCGAGCGCCGCCTTGAAGCCGCGCAACAGCGGATCGCCCGGCGATTTCGGGCGCCGGTTGCCGGCCTTGCCGGTGGCGGCGAGCAGCAGCGTGTCGCTGGTCGAGGTGTCGCTGTCGACGGTGATGCAGTTGAAGCTCTTCTCGGTGCCGTCGGCGAGGAGCTTCTGCAGGATCGGCGCCGGAATCGCCGCGTCGGTGGCGCAGAAGGCGAGCATCGTCGCCATGTCGGGCGCGATCATGCCCGAGCCCTTGGCGATGCCGTTGATCGTCACGTCCGTATCGCCGATGCGCGCGGTGCGGGTCGCCAGCTTCGGAAACGTGTCGGTCGTCATGATCGCCTCGGCCGCGCCCTGCCAGGCGTCGGCGGCGAGCGACCCGATCAGGTCGGGAATGGCGCCGACGATGCGCTCGTAGGGCAGCGGCTCGCCGATGACCCCGGTCGACGCCACGAACACCTCGGCCGACCTGCAGCCGAGCAGCTTCGCGGCGGCGGCGGCCGAGATCTTCGTCGCCTTGCGCCCGACGCGGCCGGTGAACGCGTTGCTGTTGCCGGAATTGACCAGGAACGCGCGCGCGCTCTTGCCCTTGAGCGCCGCCTTGCACCACTCCACCGGCGCGCCGGCGGTCAGCGACTTCGTGAACACGCCGGCGACGGTCGCCCTCGGCTCGAACGCGAACAGGCAGAGATCCTTGCGCTCCTTGTAGCGGATGCCGCAGGCGAGCGCGGCGAGGCGAGCGCCGGCGATCGGCGGCAGCACCGGATGCTGGGCGGGGGCGAGCGGCGAGCGTCTGAGGGGCGGCATGGAACGGCACTCCTATCGGCGGATGCGCAAAACGGCGCCGAGGCGCCGTTCGCGGGGACGAGCGGACGGGGCAGACGCTAGGCGTCGCCGCGTCGTCGCTCGCGCGCGCATCGCAGCCGAAGCCCGCCGGAGACGGCGGAAAGGAAGTGCAGCCGGTTCATCATGGCGCCGCGAGAGAAGCGGTTTTGGACGCGGGCGTCAATGGGAAGCGTGACGGCCGCTCGCCACATCCGCGCCGTTTCGGGCTAAGGTCCGCGGTCGCAAAGGCGGATCCCCATGAAGCCCATCGACGACGTCCGGCAGATCTCCGCGATCACCTACGGCTTCCTCGCGTCGAAAGCGCTGTTCGCGGCGCTCGATCTCGACATCTTCACGAAGATCGCCGGCGGCGCCGCGACGCTGACGGCGCTGTCGGAGGCGACCGGCGTCGCGCCCAACCGGCTGCGGACGCTGCTGACCACGCTCAAGACCGTGGGGCTGATCTCCGAAGCCGACGGCGCCTTCGCGAACGCGCCGGCGACGGCCACCTACCTCGTCGCCGGCGCGCCGGGCGATTTCCGCGACTACGTACGCGTCGTCAATGGCGGCTTCCTCTACGAAGGCATGCGCCACGTCGAGAAATCGCTGCGCGGCGAGCGCGTCTTTCCCGACAAGGGCTTCTACGAGGGCATCGTCTATTCCGAGGGCGGCGTCGGCGCCGAGGCCTTCGGCGCCGCGCAGCACAAGGGCTCGCTGGGGCCGGCGCGGATCTTCGCGAAGCGCGTGGACCTCGCCGGCGCGCGGCGCTTCCTCGACGTGGGCGGCGGCAGCGGCGCCTATGCCCACGCCGTGCTGCGCCGCTATCCCGAGATGCGCGCGACGATCCTCGATTTTCCGGAGACACTCGAGACCGCGCGGCGCTACGCCGCCGAAGCCGGCTTGAGCGGCCGCATCGCGCATGTCGGCGGCAATGCGATCACCACCGCCTGGCCCGGCGGGCAAGACGCCGTGCTCATGTCCTATGTGTGGAGCGCGGTGGGCGCGGCCGACATTCCCGCGCTCGCGCGCCGCGCGTTCGACGCGCTGAACCCCGGCGGCAGCGTGCTGATCCACGATTTCATGGTCGACGACGCGCACCAGGGCCCCGATTTCGCGGCCTGGTATCTGCTCGCGGCGATCCTCGACAATCCCGGCGCCGAATGCCTGACGCCGGGCTTCGTCGAAGGCGCGCTGGGGGACGCGGGCTTCGCCGTCGAGCGCACCGAGCCGATGCTCGACGGCATCACGAGCCTGACGCGCGCGCGCAAGCCTTGACGGGGCGGACTACTTCTTCTCTTCCGTCTTCGGCTCTTCGGCGAGCGGCTTTCCCTCGGCGTCGAAGCGCGCGATCTTGGCCGCGCCCTTCAACTTCGCGATCTCGTCCTGGGCGATGCCCTCGGCCAGCTTCTGGCGGAGCTGCTCTTTCACTTCGTCGAATTTCGGCGCGGCGGCGGCGCGGCGGTCGGTGACGCGGATCACGTGCCAGCCGAACTGCGTCTTCACCGGCGCCTTCGTCGTCTCGCCCTTCTTGAGCGCGAAGGCGGCCTCGGCGAACTCCTTCACCATCTGCTCCTTGCTGAAGAAGCCGAGATCGCCGGAATTGCGGTCCTTCGAGGGATCGGTCGATTTCTCCTTCGCCAGCTTGGCGAAATCGGCGCCCTTCTCGAGCTGGACGATGATGTCCTTCGCCTCCTGCTCGGTCTTGACCAGGATGTGCGAGGCGCGCACCTCGTCTTCGCCCTTGTGGTCCTTGACGAAGGCGGCATAGGCGGCCTTGAGCTTGTCTTCGGTCGCGCGCTCGCCGACGATCTTCTCGATATAGGCCTCGTAGACGTATTGCCCCTCGATGTATTTGAGGCGCTTCTGCACCGCCTCGGTCTCCTGCAGCTTGGCCTTGCGCCCCTCGGCGGCGAGCAGGCGGATCGCGATCTGGTGCTCGAGCAGCGCCTTGTAGAGCTGCTCGAACGGCACCTGCTGCAGCCGCTGCGGCAGCGCGCGATAGGTGGCGACGAGGTCCGAGAGATGGACCTTCTCGCCGTTCACGTCGGCCACGACCGGGTCCGGCGCCTTGTCCTGGGCAAAGGCGGGCGCGGCCAGCGCCAGCGCGACGAAAGCCGCTGCGGCGCAGCGCGTGAGCACGGTCGAGAGCATGGAACGAGGGTCCGATCCGGCGAGGGAGGGCGCGTCAGAGACGGCCGGTCGGCGCAGCGGCGTCCTCGCCATGAAAACCGGCGCGCCCGGCTCGGCCGGGATGTGACACAAAGGGCGGGCGCAAACAAGGCGGCGGCCCCGGCCGGGCGATCACATGCGCGTAGGCGGCGCCCGCGCCCCGCCCTGCAACCGCCGCAAAAGACACGCATTTTCGGCATTTCCGGAGGCCCGGCGCGGCCCGGCGCGCGTTGACAGCCCCTGCCCCACCCCCTATCTCTCACCCACCCGCGGCGACCGGCCCCACGTCCCGCCCCGAGCCGCCGGCCCCCACCTTTGCTCTCCCGAGGATTCCGCATGATCGGCCGCATTGCCCGCCTTTTCTTCGGCTCGGCCAACGACCGTTTCGTCAAGTCGCTTCAGCCCACCGTCGACGAGATCAACGCCCTCGAGAAGGACGTGACGTCGCTCTCCGACGAGAAGCTCAAGGAGCGCACCGCCTGGCTGAAGAAGCGGCTGGCCGACGGCGAGGACCTCGACGACGTCCTGCCCGACGCGTTCGCGACCGTGCGCGAGGCGGCCAAGCGCGTGCTCGGCGAGCGGCACTACGACGTGCAGCTGATGGGCGGCATGGTCCTGCACCGCGGCATGATCTCCGAGATGAAGACCGGCGAAGGCAAGACGCTGGTGGCGACCCTGCCGGTCTATCTCAACGCGCTCGAGGGCAAGGGCGTCCACGTCGTCACGGTCAACGACTACCTCGCCAGGCGCGACTCGGAATGGATGGGCCGCGTCTACAGATTCCTCGGCCTCACCGTCGGCTGCATCGTCCACGAGCTCAGCGACGACCAGCGCCGCGAGGCCTATGCCTGCGACGTGACCTACGGCACCAACAACGAGCTGGGCTTCGACTATCTCCGCGACAACATGAAGTACCAGATCGCGGAGATGTGCCAACGGCCGTTCAACTACGCGATCGTCGACGAGGTGGATTCGATCCTCATCGACGAGGCGCGCACGCCGCTGATCATCTCGGGCCCGGCCGAAGACAGCTCCGAGCTCTACAAGGCGATCGACAAGCTGATCCCGCAGCTCAAGCCCGAGCACTACGACAAGGACGAGAAGAGCCGCACGGTCGCGCTCAGCGAGGCGGGCCAGGAGGCGATGGAGCAGGCGCTGCGCGAGGCCGGCATCGTCAAGGAGGGCAGCCTCTACGACGTCAACCACGTGCCGGTCGTGCACCACGTCAACCAGGCGCTGCGCGCGCACAAGCTGTTCACGCGCGACGTCGACTACATCGTGCGCAACGGCCAGGTCGTCATCGTCGACGAGTTCACCGGCCGCATGATGGAGGGCCGGCGCTATTCCGAGGGCCTGCACCAGGCGCTCGAGGCCAAGGAAGGCGTGACGATCCAGCCCGAGAACCAGACGCTCGCCTCGATCACGTTCCAGAACTATTTCCGCCTCTATCCGAAGCTCGCCGGCATGACCGGCACGGCGATGACCGAGGCGGCCGAGTTCCAGCAGATCTACAAGCTCGAAGTCGCCGAGATCCCGACCAACCGGGACATGATCCGCGAGGATCACTCCGACGAGGTCTACCGCACCGGCGACGAGCGCGACGCGGCGGTGATCGCGCTGATCGAAGAGGCCCACAAGCGCGGCCAGCCGGTGCTGGTCGGCACGGTCAGCATCGAGAAATCCGAATCGCTGGCGGCCAAGCTCGCGAAGAAGAAGGTGCCGCACGAGGTGCTGAACGCGCGCAACCACGAGCGCGAGGCGCACATCATCGCGCAGGCCGGCAAGCCCGGCGCGGTCACGATCGCGACGAACATGGCCGGCCGCGGCACCGACATCAAGCTCGGCGGCAACTACGAGATGCGCGTCGAGGACGAACTCAAGGACGTGACCGATCCGGCCGAGCGCGAGAAGCGCGCGGCCCTGATCAGGCAGGAGATCGAGGCGGCGCGGCAGAAGGTGCTCGCCTCGGGCGGCCTCTACGTGATCGGCACCGAGCGCCACGAGAGCCGCCGCATCGACAATCAGCTGCGCGGCCGCTCGGGCCGCCAGGGCGACCCCGGCAACTCGAAGTTCTTCATCTCGCTGACCGACGACCTGATGCGCATCTTCGGGTCGCAGCGGCTCGACGTGTGGCTCGGCCGCCTCGGGCTCAAGGAAGGCGAGGCGATCATCCACCCGTGGGTCGACAAGGCGCTCGAGAAGGCGCAGCGCAAGGTGGAAGAGCGCAACTTCGAGATCCGCAAGAACCTGCTGCGCTTCGACGACGTGATGAACGACCAGCGCAAGGTCATCTACGACCAGCGCATCCAGATCATGCGCGCCGAAGACGTCGCCGAGCTCGTGTCCGACATGCGCGGCGAGCTGATCGACGAGCTGGTCTCGGCGGCGATCCCGGCCGGCGCCTATTCCGAGCAGTGGAACGTCGGCGAATTGCACGATCGCGTGCAGCAGGTCTTCGGCCTCGACCTTCCGGTGAAGGGCTGGGCGGCCGAGGAAGGCATCGCCGACGAAGAGGTGAAGGAGCGCATCAAGAAGGCCACCGACGAGCACATGGCGAAGAAGGCGGCCCAGTACGGCCCCGACATCATGCGCATGGCCGAGAAGAGCCTGTTGCTGCAGATCCTCGACCAGACCTGGAAGGATCACCTGCTGCATCTCGACTATCTGCGCCAGGCGATCAATCTGCGCGCCTACGGGCAGAAGGACCCGCTGATCGAATACAAGCGCGAGGCCTTCGAGATGTTCCATCGCATGACGGCGGGCCTGCGCGAGACCGTGACCGGCGTTCTGGCGCATCTCGAGATCCGCATGCAGGACGAATCGCATCCCGAGCCGATGCCGATGCCGCAGCGCCCGCAGCGCATGGTCGAGGAGCACCCCGATCCTTCGGCGCTGGCGGCGGCCGGCACCGACGGCCTGCCGCTCGGCTTCGATCACGGCGCCGGAGCGCCCGCGGGCGGCGTCACCACGCTGCAGCCGGTGCGCAGCCGCCGCGCCGAGGCCGCCGTCGATCCCAACGATCCCGACACCTGGGGCAAGGTCTCGCGCAACGCCGCCTGCCCGTGCGGCTCGGGCAAGAAATACAAGCACTGCCACGGCGCGCTGGGGTAGCGCGCGGCGGCTCAGTCCGACAGCGCGCCGAGCATCGCATCGATCAGGGCGAGGCGCTTCAGGATGCGCAGCACGGCTTCGGCCGCGACGAGGCGCGCGAGGTGCCGCTCGGCGCGCGCCCGCTCGGGCCGGAAGCCGCCGGCGAGCAGCCGCCACACCTGTTTGTCGTCGAGCGAACGTTCGTCGAGCGCGCGCAGCCACGCCTGCTTGGCGGCGTGGTGCGCAAGTTCGAGCGCACGGCGCTGCGCGTCGTTGCGGCAATGCTCGTAGGCCTCGCTGAAATCCGCCTTGATGCGGCCGTAGGCCTTGCGCAGCTCGCGGGCGGCAAGGCGCTTCTTCTCGATCGCCGTCAGCGGCCCTTCGCCGGTCCATGCGCCGCGCCGGCGCCGCGCGCGGGGCGGCGGGTGCGGCGGCTCCGGCGGCCGGGATTGCTCCGCCGTTTCGCCCGCATCGGCGAACTCGGGATCGTGCATCGCTCCCCTCCCAGGGATGTAGAAGCCATGCCGCGCCGGGGCGCGCCTCGCGGGCACTATCCGCGCGCGCCGGGCCGCCGAAAGTGACTTGGCTCACACTTCGCGGCGCAGGGCGGCCCTGCGCGGCCGGAATGCGCCGGCGCCCGGAACGCGGCGGGGGCGCAGGCGAGGCTGCGGGTTGCGTTTGTCTCGACGCCGATTCTGTGGTTTAGACCGGCGCCAGTCTCGCCCGCGAACGGAACGCCCCGCGTCCATGTCCGTCCTCGTCACCGGCGCCGCCGGCTTCATCGGCATGCATGTCTCGCGCGCGCTGCTGGCGCGCGGCGAGCGGGTGATCGGCGTCGACGACGTCAACGACTATTACGACCCCGCGCTCAAGGAAGCGCGGCTCGCCGAGCTGGCGAGGCTGTTCGGCGACGCGTTCCGCTTCGTCCGCCAGGACATCGCGGCGCCCGGCGCGTTCGCCGCGCTGTTCGAGCGGGAGAAAGACGCCGATCGCATCGTGCACCTGGCGGCCCAGGCCGGCGTGCGCTACTCGCTCGCCAATCCCGGCGCCTATATCCGCGCGAACATCGAGGGCCATTTCGCCGTGCTCGAGGCCTGCCGCACGCGCGGCGGCGTCCGCCACCTCGTCTATGCCTCGAGCTCCTCGGTCTATGGCGGCAACGAGCGGCTGCCCTTCTCCGTCGACGACAAGGTCGACAAGCCGGTCTCGCTCTACGCCGCCACCAAGGCGTCGTGCGAGCTGATGAGCCACTGCTACGCGCATCTCTACGGTTTCGCGCAGACCGGGCTGCGCTTCTTCACCGTCTACGGCCCGTGGGGCCGGCCCGACATGTCGGCCTTCATCTTCACGCGCGCGATCCTCGCCGGCGAGCCGATCCGCGTGTTCAACCGCGGCGACATGCGGCGCGACTTCACCTACATCGACGACATCGTTGCCGGCGTGCTGGCGGCGCTCGACCGCCCGCCCTCGCCCGCACGGGCCATCGCGGGCGCGTCCGCAGCAGGCGCCGGGGCCGATGCGCCGCTTCGGGCCGATGCGCCGCTTGGGGCCGATGCGCCGCATCGGGCCGACGCGCCGCATCGGGTCTACAACCTCGGCAACCACCGCAGCGAGGAGCTGCTGGATTTCATCGCCACCATCGAGGCGGCACTCGGCAAGAAGGCCTTCCTCGAGCCGGCGCCGATGCAGCCCGGCGACGTGAA
>JAEULD010000216.1 GCA_016792765.1 Candidatus Odyssella sp. | reverse complement strand
AAGGATCTCGTCGCCGAGGCGGAGCGGGCGATCCAGACGATGAGCGTCGATCAGGTGAAGGCCGCGATGGCCGATCCCAACGTCCAGCTGGTCGATATCCGCGACATCCGCGAGCTGTGGCGCGACGGCGGCATTCCCGGCGCGTTTCACGCGCCGCGCGGCATGCTGGAATTCTGGGTCGATCCCGAGAGCCCCTATCACAAGGACCTGTTCGCCTCGGGCAAGAAGTTCGTCTTCTTCTGCGCGGGCGGCATGCGCTCGGCGCTGGCGGCCAAGTCGGTGCACGACATGGGGCTGGCGCCGGTGGCGCACATGGCCGGCGGCTTCGGCGCTTGGGTAAAGGCCGCGGGCGCGGTCGAGAAGATCGCGCCGCCGCCGCCGAAGCCGAAGGCGGCCTGAGCCGCCCCTTGGGCGAACGCGACAAGATCGAGCCGTTCTGGGCGCGGCCCTCGCGCGCCAGGCGCGGCGCGGCGCCGGTCGTGCCGGAGCATGCCGCGGAGGCTGCGCCTGCCGCCGCGCCGCGCGACGAGGACTTGCGCGAGCCCTCGTTCACGATCTCGCACGAGGCGCGGCGCGCGGCGATCGCGGACGTGATGGCCGCCGCCGTGCCGCGCGAGCCGCCGCCGGCCGAGCCGCCGCCGGTCGCGGAGCCGCCGCTCGCGGAGCCGGACGAGCGCCAGGCGCCGAGCCTCGGCCGCGCGCCGCCGGCAGCGCTGCCGGCGCCCGACGCGCATGGCTGGATCAAGCTCACGCGCGCGCAGGCGGCGCAGCACCGGCTCTACGGCATCGGCGGCTGGCTCGTGGTGCTCGCGATCTTCGTCGCGGTCGGCTTCGCGATGGGCATCGTCGAGCTGGTCGATTTCTGGGCGACGACCGATCACGGCGGCCTCTCGGCGTGGATCATGGCCGGCCTGCGCTCGCTGATGGCGCTCTGGGCGGCGCTGATCTTCGTCCTGCTGCTCGCCCGCAGCCGCGCGTTTCCGGTCGCGTTCGTCGCCTATACGATGTTCTACATCATCTATCTCGGCCTGTTCGGCCTGGCCTTCGCCCACGTCACCCACGGCGCGGTGTTCGCCGGCGTGGCCGCGGCGGTGCCGCTGCATCTGCTGGCGATCGCCTACGTGCTGCTGTCGCGGCGCGTGAACGTCACGTTCCGCCGCCGCGTGCGCGCGAAGAAAAGCAAGGAAGCGCCGCCGCCGGCGGGCGCCGAGGCATCGCCGGCGTGACCTATTCGACGTCGGGCGATGCGCCGGGGCGGCACTCGCTTTCGCGGATCTTCTCGAACTTGCCGTCGCGGACGACGTAGTGCGAGGCGAGGCAGCGGCCGTCCTCGGTGCGCTCCTGGGCCAGCGCGCCGACCGGCTCGAGCTTGCCGTCGCGCCACTTGAACGAGACGCGCCCGGTGCGCCCGCGCTCGTCCTTGAACGCGCCGAGGATCAGCTTGCGCGTGGCGTTGACGACCGGATTGCGGATCCGGTCGAGCAAATCGGTCGGCGCGAATTGCCCGCTGTCGCCGTCGAACAGGAACCAGCGATAGGCGACGCCGTCCTCGCCGCCCGGCGCGACCGCGATGCGGAGATCGGCGCTGCGGTCGAAATTCACGTCCTGCAGCACGAAATCGACGCGGCCGGGGTCGCGGCCGTCGCCGGGCACGAGCGCGGGGCGCAGGTCGAGGCCGTCGATCACCTGGCGCGGGCCGTCGCGGCCGACCTCGTGGATTTCGATGCGCGTGACGACGTTGGGCGCGTGGCCGACGAGGACGAACGTCCATTGGGGCTGCTTCGGCCCGACGCGGCCGGTGCAGGTGGCGAGGCGGCCCGCCTGCGGCGCGTCGTGGACGACGCAGCGCAAGAGATTGCCGCCGCTCTGCGCGAAGGCCGGAGCCGCCGCAAGCGCGAGGACGAAGAGGGCGGCGTACGGCGCCTTCATGCGGGCAGGTCTCCCATGCCGCCGGACTGGTAGTCGCGAATCGCGGCGGCGATCTCCGCGCGCGTATTCATCACGAACGGCCCGTAGCTCGCGATCGGCTCGTCGAAGGGCCGGCCGCCCATCACGAGCAGGTCGAGCGGCGCCGCGCCGTCGTTCGCGAGCGCCACGGCCTCGCCGGCGCGGTCGAAGGCCGTGAGCCGGCCGCGCGCGGGCTCGGAGAACGCATAGCTGAGCGCGCTCCATCCGGCGGGCTTGGCGAAGGTCCAGCGCGCGCTGGGCGCGAGCGTGGCGTGCCAGAGGAACAGCGGCGAGTGCAGCCGCAACGGGCTCTCGGCCTCGCCGCAGCGCCCGCCGATCGCGCGCACGGCGACGCCGGGCGCCGGCTGCGCGCGCGGAATGTCGCCGGCGCGCAGCACGCCGAAGCCGGGCGCGGTCTCCTTCAGCGCGGCGGGCAGGTTAAGCCAGATCTGGAAGCCGTGCACGACGCCGCCGCGTTCGCGCAGCGCGGCCGGCGGCTCCTCGGCGTGCACGATGCCGGCGCCGGCGGTCATCCATTGCACGTCGCCGGGGCCGAGCACTGCGTGGCCGCCCCGCGAGTCGCGGTGCTCGATGCCGCCCTCGAGCATGTAGGTGATCGTCTCGAAGCCCTTGTGCGGATGCGGCCCGAATCCCCACTCGGTCTCGTGCAGTTCGCAGGGTCCGAACTGGACGAGCATCAGGAACGGATCGAACGGCCGCGACTGCTCGGGCACGAAGGCGCGGCGCGCGGGCATGCGATCGGGGCCGAGGGCCGCCGGCACGACGGCCGTGCCGATCGCCCGGGCGGGAGCGGCGGCGCCCTCGGCGCTGTCCGGCATCGCCGCTCAGACCTTGTCGACGACGAGCACCGTGCCCTCGACGTCGACGACCTTGACGCGCGTGCCGCGCACGAAGTCCGGCCCGCGGATGCGCCACATCGTGTCGCCGACCTTGGCGCTGCCCTCGCCGTTGACGAGCGGCTCCTCGAGCGTGATCTGGCGGCCGATCATGCGCTCGCCGCGCACGTTGAGCTCGGGCTTGTCGGTGTCGATCGGCCGGCGGCGCCAGAGGATGATCCAGATGACGGTCGAGACGACGGCGCACACGCCGAAGACGATCGCCTGGCCCTCCCAGCCCATGCCGGCGAAGACCAGCTTGAACAGGCCGGTGACGATCGCCGCGATGCCGAGCCAGAGGAAGAAAGCGCCCGGCACGACCGTCTCGACCGCGGCCAGCGCCACGCCCAGCGCCATCCAGTGCCAGAATTCGATTTGGAACATCGCGGCCCCCTCAGGCCCGCGTGCGCGGGACGCTCGCCGTGCCGTCCTTGCCGAACGCCTCCTTGGCGATCTCGGAGAGGCCGCCCAGCGCGCCGATGACGCTCGAGGCCTCGAGCGGCATGAACAGGATCTTCTGGTTCGGCGCCGAGGCGAACTTGCCGAGCGCGTCGACGTATTTCGTGGCCACGAAGTAGTTGATCGCCTGCACGCTGCCGCCGGCGATGGCCTCCGACACCATGCGGGTGGCGTTGGCTTCGGCCTGCGCGAGACGCTCGCGCGCCTCGGCGTCGCGGAACGCGGCCTCGCGCCGGCCCTCGGCCTCGAGGATGTTCGACTGCTTCTCGCCCTCGGCCTTACGGATCGCGGCCTCGCGGAAGCCCTCGGCTTCGAGGATCGCGGCGCGCTTGTCGCGCTCGGCCTTCATCTGGCGGGCCATCGAATCGACGAGGTCCTGCGGCGGCTGGATGTCCTTGATCTCGATGCGCGTGATCTTGACGCCCCACGGCTCGGTCGCCTGGTCGACGACCTTCAGGAGGCGCGCGTTGATCGTGTCGCGCTGCGAGAGCAGCTCGTCGAGGTCCATCGAGCCCATGACCGTGCGGATGTTGGTCATGGTGAGGTTGAGCACCGCGCGCTCGAGGTTCGACACCTCGTAGGCCGAGCTCGCCGCGTCGAGCACCTGGAAGAACACGACGCCGTCGGCCGTCACCATCGCGTTGTCCTTGGTGATGACCTCCTGCGACGGCACGTCGAGGACGTTCTCCATCATGTTGATGCGCGTGCCGACCTTGTCGATCAGCGGAACGATCAGGTGCAGGCCCGGCTTCAGCGTGTGCGTGTACTTGCCGAAGCGCTCGATCGTGTACTCGTAGCCCTGCGGCACGGTCTTGACGCCCATCATCACCAGCATGATGGCAAGGACGACGAGGACGATGACGAAGATGGCGAAGGAGGAAATCGGCATTGCGGTCGTGTGCCCCTTGTTCTGTTCGCGTATCCGCGCGTAGCGGAAGATTGTGGCACGAAACCGAATGCCGCGCGACTGGTTAACCGGCGGTTAGGGGTTAGGGTTTAGGGCGTCGGTCAGGGCGCGGGCGGGCGGGGCGGCCGCAGCACGACGCGCCGGAACAGCGCGGGCGCCACGATCACGATCATCACGATGCGCAGGACGTGGTGCGAGGCGACGAAGGCCGAGTCGATCGCCAGCGCCAGCGCCACCAGGCTCATCTCGGCGAGGCCGCCCGGCGCGTAGGCGAGGACGACGGCCTCGATGCCGGTATCGGCCGCGCGGCGCAGCACGAGCGCGAAGACCGCGGTCAGCGAGACCATCACCGCCGTCGAGCCGAGCGAGAGCAGCAGCACGCGCGCGATCGTGTAGAGCTTCACGCCCGAGAAGCGCGCGCCGACGCCCGAGCCGATCACGACCTGCGCCACCGCGATCAGGATCTCGGGCGGACGCGCCTCCGACCAGCCGACGAGATGCGCGAACGCGGAGAGGAACATCGGCCCGGTGACGAACGCGGCCGGGAAGCCGATCGCGCGCGCGCCGAACGCGCCGGCCAGCGCGCAGCCGCCGAGGATCAGCGCCTCGCGCGGCGAAATCTCGAACAGCCCGCCGCCCATCGGCGGACGCGCGGCGGGGCTGTAGTCGAGGAACAGCATGAAGCCGACCGGGATGGTCATGACGACCATCAGGATGCGCGCGCCGTGTACCAGCGCGATCAGCCGGTCGTCGCCGCCGAGCTCGCGGCCGACGATGACCATCTCGTTGAGGCCGCCGGGGCTGGCGGCGAAGAACGCCGTGACCCGGTCGAAGTGTCCGAAGCGGCGGAAATACCAGTAGAGGATCGCGGTCACGAGCGCCACGTAGACGGCGAGTCCGGCGATCGTCGCGATCCAGTCGCCGAACCGCGCGGCGACCGCGGGCGTGAAGCTGCTGCCGAGCATCACGCCGAGGACCGCCACGTTCGGCCCGCGCACCCAGCGATACACGAACAGCCGAATGCCCGAGAGGCTGGCGATCGTCGTCGCCACCATCGCGCCGATCATCCAGGGCAGCGGCAGGTGGACGAGCGTCGCCAGCCAGCCGCCCAGGGCGCCGAGCGCCAGCGTGAGGACGGCGGCGGCGATGCGGCGCGCCCGGGTCTCGGGCGGCGCCGGCGCGCCCGGCAGAGCGGCCGTCACGGCATGAACTGCTCGCGCAGGATGCGCTCTTCGAGATTGTGCTCGGGGTCGAACATGATCGTGCAGTGATGCGCGCGGGATTCGCGCACCAGGACGCGGGCCACGTCGCGCACCTCGAACGAATCCGCCACCGCGGCGACCGGGCGCTTGTCGGGCTCCAGCACGCGGAATTCGATCGTGCTGCGGGCCGGCAGCAGCGCGCCGCGCCAGCGCCGCGGGCGGAACGGGCTGATCGGCGTCAGCGCGAGCAGGTGCGCGCCGATCGGGATGATCGGGCCGAAGGCCGAGAGATTGTAGGCCGTGCTGCCCGCCGGGCTCGCGATCAGCGCGCCGTCGCAGACCAGATTGTCGAGCCGCTTCACGCCGTTGACGAGGATGCGCAGATTCGCCGTCTGGTGCGTCATGCGCAGCAGCGAGACTTCGTTGATCGCCAGCGCGCGGCGTTGGCGCCCGCGCACGGTCTCGGCGGTCATCTCGAGCGGGCGCAGCTTCACGCGCTCGGCGCGCGCGAGCCGCTGCAGCAGGCCGCGCGCGCGGAACTCGTTCATGAGGAAGCCGACGCTGCCGCGGTTCATGCCGTAGACGGCCACGTCGCGGTTGATGCTGGCGCGCAGGGCTTCGAGCATGAAGCCGTCGCCGCCCAGCGCCACGACGATCGCGGCGCGGTCGGGTGGCACATGCGGATAGAGCCGCGCGAGCATGCGGCGCGCCGCTTCGGCCTCCTTGGTGGGGGCGGCGGCGAACGCGATCGGGGGAAAGGGCATTTACGCTCGGCTGCGGCGGAGGGAGCGCGCAGTATAGCCGCCGAACCCCGCCGCGCCAGATCGCTCTCGAAGCGCGGCGCGGCCTTGGCTCGGAATTTCGCTCCGCAACGGAGCCGCTTGGGCCTGGAGCCGCCCCGACTTCGTTTCCGGTCGCAATCGGAGGCCTTCGCCGCCTTCGTGTCTTCGTGGCGAATGTCCCGGCGCCCGACACTGGCGCCGGCGACCGGGCCGCTATCGCCGGCAGGACGAGACGCAGCTCTGGTACCGGTCGTTGCAGACGGCGCGGCAGAAGCTGTCGCGGCAGGTGGAGAGGCAGTAGCCGCGCGTGCTGCTGCAGCGGCCCCGGCAATCGCTTTCCGCGAGCTGGATCGCGGGAGCGCCCGGCGCTTGCGTCGCGCCGGTGCAGGCCGCGGGCGCCGCTGTCGGCGGCGCGGCCGCCGCATCGGCGAGGGCAGGCGCGGCGGCGAGCGAGAGCGCGAAGGCGAGAAGGAGCAGGCGGCGCATCGGTTCCTCCTTGCGGAAACAAGCCGGAGGGAACATTGCAGGTACAGCCGGCGCCGTCAAGCAAAAATTGCCATTCACACGTGAAATACCATCTGGAAGTGTAATGCGCCTTACGCCTCGATGGCCGTTCCGGCATCGCCGGCGAGCGCCGCGGCGGCACGGTCGAGGGCCGCGATGACGGCCCGGCCGCGCTGCGCGAACCACGCCGCCGCTTCAACCTTCGGCCCCATCGAGCCGGGCGGCAGCCGGAGCGCGGCTGCGTCGCGCGCGGTCAGCCGCCGCAGCATTCGCGCGTCGGCCTTGCCCCAGTTCGCGTAGACGCCCTCGACGTCGGTCAACAGCAGCAGCGCGTCGGCGCCGAGCTCGGCGGCGAGCAGCGCCGCGGTGCGGTCCTTGTCGACGACGGCCTCGACGCCGCGCAGCGCGCCGGACGGCTCGCGCACGACCGGGATGCCGCCGCCGCCGGCGCAGATCGCGAGCACGCCGGCGCGCCACAGCCGCGCGATCGCCTCGCGCTCGACGATGCGCCGCGGCGGCGGCGAGGGCACCACGCGGCGCACCTGCCCGCCGTCGTCGACGCCGGTCCAGCCATGCGCGGCGGCGAGCGCGCGCCACTGCTCGGGCGCATAGAACGGCCCGATCGGCTTGGTCGGCCGCGCGAAGGCCGGGTCGTCCGGATCGACTTCCACCTGCGTGAGCACGGAGAGGATGGGCCGGTCTGGCAGCCGCGCCGCCAGCGCGCGCGCGAGCAGGTAGCCGATCATGCCCTCGCTCTCGGCGCCGAGCACGTCGAGCGGCGTGGGGGCGGCGCCGCGCATCGCCTGCAGCGCGAGCAGGCCGATCTGCGGCCCGTTGCCGTGGGTGACGATCACGTCGTGCGCCGCGGCGAGCGCCGCGACCGAGCGCGCGGCGGCCTCGGCGTTGCGCGCCTGGGTGGCGATGTCGGGCGTCTCGCCGCGCTTCAGCAGCGCATTGCCGCCGAGGGCGACGACGACGCGCATCAGTCGCAGAGGGTCGCGAGCAGCGCCGCCGCGGTGTGCAGGCGGTTCTCGGCCTGGTCGAAGACGACCGATTGCGGCCCGTCGACGACCTCGGCCGTGACCTCCTCGCCGCGATGGTCGGGCAGGCAATGCATGAAGATCGCGTCGGGCCGAGCGCGCGCCATCAGCGCGGCGTTGACCTGGAACGGCGCGAACGCCGCGAGGCGCGCCGCGCGCTCGGATTCCGGCACGTTCATCGACATCCACGTGTCGGTATAGACCGCCTCGGCGCCGGCCACGGCGGCCGCGGGGTCGTCGCCGATCGCGATCGTGGCGCCGGTGTGCCGCGCCATCGCCTGGGCCTCGGCGACGATTTCGGCGGCGGGCGCATAGCCCCGCGGGCAGGCGACCGCGAGCGCGATCCCGGCGAGCGCGGCCGCTTCGACGAGGCTGTGGCAGACATTGTCGCCGTCGCCGACATAGGCGACGCGGCGGCCCTTCAGGCTGCCGTAGCGCTCGCGCAGCGTCATCAGGTCGGCGAGGCTCTGGCACGGATGGTGCCGGTCGGTCAGCGCGTTGATGACCGGGATCGAGGAGGCGGCGGCGAAGCGCGCCACGTCCTGGTCGCCGTAGGTGCGGATCACGAACGCGCGCGCGTAGCGGGCGATCGTACGCGCCGTATCTTCGATCGTCTCGCCGCGGCCGAGCTGCAGCTCGGCGGCGCCGACCGCGATCGGCGTGCCGCCGAGCCGCGCGATCGCGGTCTCGAACGAGATGCGCGTGCGCGTCGAGGGCTTGTTGAAGTAGAGCACGACGCTCTGGTTGCGCAGCACGCCGGCGCGCGAGAACGGATCGGCCTTGAGATGGGCGGCGAGGTCGAGCAGGCGCGTCAGAGCGGCGGGGCCGAGATCGAGCGTGCGCAGCAGGTGGCGGGGCATGGCCATGGCTAGCGGGACCGGCGCGCGAGGAACGCATCGACGAGATCGGCGAGGCGCGGCTCGCCGGCATCGGCATAGTCGTAGCGCACGCGGACGACCGGTTTCCCCGGGCCGAGCAGCGCGGCAAGGTCGATCGGCGTCGCCGACACCACGATCTCGGCCGCCGAGCGCTCGATCGTCTCCTTGAGCGCGGCGCGCTGCGCGGGCGAGTAGCCCATCGCGGGCAGCACGCGGCCGATATGCGGGTAGGCGTCGAACACCTGGCGCAGCGCCGGCGGGGCCGAGTCGCGCGGATCGACGAGCGTCACGCCCCGGATTCCGGCCAGCGCCGCCACGCCGGCGCCGTGCGGCATGCCGCCATGGGTGATCGTCGGCCCGTCCTCGACGACGACGACGCGCCGCCCGCGCACGGCGTCGGGATTCTCGAGCGCGGCCGGCGACGCCGCCAGCACGACGGTCGCGCGGACGACGGCGCGGATGCCGTGGACGATGCGCCGCACGGCCTCGGGCGCCGCGGCGTCGGTTTTGTTGACCACCACGACGTCGGCCATGCGCAGGACGGTCTCGCCGGGGTGATGCGTGGTCAGCTGATCGGGCCGCAGGGCGTCGGCGACGACGACGTGCAGATCGGGCCTGAGGAACGGGAAGTCGTTGTTGCCGCCGTCCCACAGCACGATGTCGGCCTCGCGCGCGGCCGCGGCGGCGATCGCGCGGTAATCGACGCCGGCGAAGACCACGCCGCCCGCGTCGATGTGCGGCTCGTATTCCTCGCGCTCCTCGATCGTGCAGTTGGCGGCGTCGAGATCGGCGCGGCTGGCGAAGCGCTGCACGGCCTGGCGCGCGAGATCGCCATAGGGCATCGGGTGGCGCAGCACCGCGACGCCGAGGCCGCGCCCGCGCAGATGGCGCGCGAGATGGCGCGCGGTCTGCGACTTGCCGCACCCGGTGCGCACGGCCGAGATCGCGATCACCGGCTTGTCGGCCGCGATCATCGTGCGCGCGGGCCCGGCCAGCGCGAAATCGGCGCCCGCGGCCAGCGCGCGCGAGGCCTGATGCATGACTTCGGCGTGGGTCACGTCGCTGTAGGCGAACATCACCTCGGCGATGCGCTCGCGGCGGATCAGATCCTCGAGCCCGGCCGCGTCGACGATGGGGATACCGTTCGGGTAGCGCGGCCCGGCCAGCGCCGGCGGATAGCGCCGGCCGGCGATGCCCGGAATCTGCGTCGCCGTGAACGCCACCACCTCCGCCGAGGCGTCGTCGCGGTAGAGCATGTTGAAGTTGTGGAAATCGCGCCCGGCAGCGCCGAGGATGGCGACGCGCTTTCGCGGCTGGGTCAAGGGGCGAATCCTCCGGTGTCTGGCGGCAGTCTGGCCGAAGCCTCGCGCGCTGCGTTGATTTCGGTCAAGCGCCGCGGGCCGCCCGCCCGGCCGGTTGGCGCCTGCCAGGCGGCGGTGCTATGCAGCCGGGACAGACGCGAACGGGGGATCGATCATGGCGTCAACCATTCGGGCGGCGGCCCGCCGGTCCGCGATCGGCGCGGGCCTGGCCGCGCTGCTGGCGGCGGCCGGCGCCGGGGCGCAGGAGAAAGACCGCCACGCCGGCTACTACTATCCGCCGCCCACCGTGACCGAATCCTATCAGCCCGAAGCCACGACGGTCTCCGGAGCGTCGCGCGTGCGGCGCATCGGGCTCATCTCGGCGATCACCAACCGCGCCGCGACGTCGTCCTTCGCGCCGACCTACGTGATGTTCGTCAAGGGCGCCGACGCCGAGAAGCTCATCATCGTCGGCATGGGCGACTACGTCTCGAACGTCTACCAGGCGCGTGCGCTGCTCGCGCAGCTCACCGCGCAGGCGCGCTTCACCGAGGCGTTCAAGGAGGTCGACGCCGAGCACCGGCTCACCTTCCTCGATCTCCTCAAGATGCTCGGCTTCGATCAGGTGACGGTCAGCGACGGCAAGAGCTTCACGCTGCAGATCGCGATCAAGTAGCCGCGCCGGGACGGGCGGGGCCGGCCGCAGCGGCCTCAGCCGCCGGTCACGCTCATGTGGCGCGAGACCGCGGCGCCGGCGCGGCGGCGATCGATGACGAAATCGTGCCCCTTGGGCTTGCGCGCGATCGCTTCGCGGATCGCGGCGTCGAGGACCGCGTCGTCGGGCGAAGCGCGCAGCGGCGTGCGCAGGTCCGCGCTGTCGTCCTGGCCGAGGCACATGTAGAGCATGCCGGTGCAGGTGAGGCGCACGCGGTTGCACGATTCGCAGAAATTGTGGGTGAGCGGCGTGATGAAGCCGAGCCGGCCGCCGGTCTCCTTGACGCGCCAGTAGCGCGCCGGGCCGCCGGTGCGGTAGTCGGTCTCCTCGAGCGTCCAGCGCTTCTTGAGATCGGCCCGCACCATCGAGAGCGGGAGGTACTGCGCGAGCCGGTCGCCGGGGCCGGACTCGCCGCCGAGCTCGCCCATCGGCATCACTTCGATCAGCGTGAGGTCGTGGCCGTCGCGGCCGCACCATTCGACGAGCCGGTCGAACTCGCCGTCGTTGACGCCCTTGAGCGCCACCGCGTTGATCTTCACCGCGAGCCCCGCGGCCTTGGCGGCGTCGATGCCGGCCAGCACCTGGTCGAGCCGGCCCCAGCGCGTGATCGCCGCGAACTTCTCCGGGTCGAGCGTGTCGAGCGAGACGTTGATCCGGCGCACGCCGGCGGCGGCGAGCTCGCCGGCGTATTTCGCGAGCTGGCTGCCGTTGGTGGTGAGCGTGAGCTCGTCGAGGCCGCGGCCGAGATGGCTGCCGAGCTCGCGCACCAGCCACATCACGTTGCGGCGCACGAGCGGCTCGCCGCCGGTGAGGCGCAGCTTGCGCACGCCGCGGCGGACGAAGGCGCCGCAGAGCCGCGCCATCTCCTCGAGCGTCAGTAATTCGGCCTTGGGCAGGAAGTGCATGTCTTCCGACATGCAGTAGACGCAGCGGAAATCGCAGCGGTCGGTGACCGAGACGCGCAGATAGCTGATCGGCCGCGCGTAGGGGTCGACGAGCGGGGCGGGGCGGGCGTCGGCGGAGAGCGGCGCGTCCATCGCCCCCTGAGTTAATATCAGCCGGGCGCAGCGGCAAGGGAAATGGCGGGGCGATATGGCCGCACGGCTATAACCCTCCCGCGGGGGAGGCGCCGCGGCCTACTTGCCGCTCAGGCCGAATTGCGGGGCGTAGGGCTGCTCGCCGCCGAGCGCGAAACGGCCGATGGCGAGCTGGGTTTCGCGCGAGACCAGCCATTCGGCGAAGGCGGCGGCGGCGTCGGCGTTCGCGCCCTTGTGCTTGGCCGGATTGGCCAGCGTGATCGAGATGGTCTGCTGCAGGCGCGGGTCGTCGGACACCATCACCACGAGCTGTCCGCGCGACGTGAACTGCAGCCACGCGGCCCGGTCCGAGAGAACGTAGGCGTTGGCCTTGGCGGCGGCGCCCAGCGCCTTGGCCATGTCGCCGCCGGCCTCGACGTACCACTTGCCGGCGCCTTCGGGCTTCGCGATGCCGGCCTCGTCCCAGATGCTGCGCTCTGTCCGGTGGAGGCCGCTCTTGTCGCCGCGCGAGACGAACGGCGATTGCGTGCGGGCGATCGCCGCGAAGGCGTGGACGACGCTGGCCATGCCGGCGATGCGCGCCGGATCGGAGGCCGGGCCGACGACGATCAGCTCGGCATACATCACGTCGAGGCGCTTGCTGGCGTCGGTGCCCTTGACCAGCGCCTCTTCGGTCTCGGGATCGTCGGTCATCACCGCGTCCGCCTTGCCCTGGCGGAGCAGCGCCGCGGCTTCGCCGGCGGTCTTGAGCGTGAGATCGACCTTGATTCCCGCCTGCTCCTTGAAGCGCGGCAGCAGCTCGGCCAAGACCGGAGCGGCCTCGTCGGTGGCGACGAGGGTCATCTGTTTCGCGGCGTCCTGGGCGGCGGCCGGCAGGACGAGGGCGAGCGCAACGAGCGGTGCGGCCAGTGCCGCTCCCAGCCGACCCCTCCGTATGTCAGATGCCCTCGACATCGATCCTGGCGCCATGTTCGGCGCTCGCTTACCGCCGTGCCGAAAATAGGTCGAATGCGCCACGTTGAAAATGCCCGCGCCTCCGCCCACTGCGGCCGAGCGAGTTCTCGCGATTCTTCAGGCGGTCAGTGTTAATATAACGATATCATGTAGTTACATGTAATCTTGCGGCGCCGCGGCGGGCCGGGCGCGTAGTGCGCTGCTCGCCCTGCGGCGAGTTTCGTGCCGGGTGTGGCGCCGCCGACACACTTGCGGGTTCGGTTAGCGCGGAACGGCCCTCGCCGCCGCCGGCAACTGCTGACGCCTCGCGCATCCGTGCGTTGAAGGCGGCAGAGGGCGGGCGCAGGATGCGCGGCACAATAACAACGAAGTGCCCAGGGGAGGTTGCCATGCTGGCCGTCCGTGCGTGCCGCCGCGCCATGACCGGCGCGGTCCTGGCGGCGGCGCTCGCCGCCGCCGCCGCCGCGCAGACGGCGCCGGCGCCCAAGGAAGCGACGTGGATCGCCCGCGACTTCAAGTTCCACACCGGCGAGACGATGCCGGAACTGCGGCTGCACTACCGCACGCTCGGCGATCCCACCGGCGAGCCGGTCGTGGTGCTGCACGGAACCGCCGGCTCCGGCGCCGGCATGCTCGGCGCGGGTTTCGCCGGCGAGCTGTTCGGCCCCGGCCAGCCGCTCGACGCGGCGAAGTACTTCATCGTGCTGCCCGACGCGATCGGGCACGGCAAATCGTCGAAGCCGTCCGACGGCCTGCGCGCCAAGTTCCCGCGCTACAACTACGACGACATGGTCGCGGCGCAATACCGCCTGCTGACCGAGGGGCTCGGCCTGCGCCGCGTGCGCCTCGTCATCGGCAACTCGATGGGCGGCATGCACGTGTGGATCTGGGGCACGGAGCACCCCGACTTCATGGACGCGCTCGTGCCGATGGCCGCGCAGCCCACCGAGATGTCGAGCCGCAACTGGATGATGCGCCGGCTGATCATCGATTCGATCCGCAACGATCCCGACTGGAAGAACGGCGACTACGCCGCGCAGCCCAAGGCGTTCCGCGCCGCCAGCGTGTTCTATGCGATCGCCACGAACGGCGGCACGCTCGCGTTCCAGAAGATGGCGCCGACCCGCGCCGCGGCCGACAAGCTGCTCGACGCGCGCCTCGCCGCGCCGTTCGCCGCCGACGCGAACGATTTCCTCTACGCCTGGGATTCCTCGCGCGACTACAACCCGGCTCCCCGGCTCGATCGCATCAAGGCCCGCGTGCTGGCGATCAATTCCGCCGACGACGAGCGCAATCCGCCGGAAACCGGGCTCATGGAGCAGGCGCTGAAGCGCATTCCGAACGCCAGGCTCCATCTCATTCCCGCGAGCGAGGAGACGCGCGGCCACGCCACGACGGGCATGGCGCGCTTCTACAAGCAGCAGCTCCAGGAGCTGCTCGCCGCGGCGCCGAAGCGGTCGATGTAGGCTTCCGTGCCGGGCGCGCGGCCGCCGCCGCTTGTCCCGGCGCGGCGGGCGCCGCATATTGCGCGCATGCGGATTCGCGGGCCGGCAGCAACGCTCCTCGCGCTCGCCCTACTCGGTACGGGCGGCGCGTTGCCGTCCGCGCCGGCCGCGGCGCAGGGGCTCGGAACCGAGCGCGGGCGGGCGCTGGCGCAGGAATTCTGCGCGCGCTGCCATGCGATCTCCGCAGCCCAGGAGAGGCCGGGCGAATCCGACGCGCCGAGCTTCCGCCGCCTCGCGGCGAACCCGCGCTGGACGCGCGCGGCGCTCGTCGAGATGATGACCGTGCCGCACGTGAACATGCCGCCGCCGGTGCTGACGCCGGCGGAAGCGGCCGAGGTCGCCGCCTACATCCAGTCGCTGCGCTAGATCATTGTCCGAGCAGGTTGAATATGTCCCGTCGTCCCGGGTCTGCGGAGCACCCCGGCGCCCGAGAGCGCCGCGGTGCACCGCGCCCGGGACGACGTCCTTGATTCGGTTTGCTCGGACCATGCTCTAGCGGCGGGCCCGTCGCCGCGGTCTCGCTGACGATAGCTGCGCGCGGCTGGCGAAGCCGAACGCCAATGCGATAGCCGCGGGCGCGACCGTACCCCATAGAATCTCGCCGAACGGTATGCCGAGGACGCGTCGTCCCAGCGGATGCGACTGCGACCAGAGGCGGCCCAGCTCCGGCCACATCGCCAGGAGGATCGCCATCGTGATCGCGAGCGCGGCGCCGTGCAGCAGCGCTGCCGAGAGCGCCAGGGGCCAAAGCGCGGAGCGCCACGCCAGCACGCCGGCAATGAGCGCGCCCCATGTGACGAACGCCCATTCGATGGCCGAGACGCCGGCCGCCACGCCGACCGCGAGGCCGGCGATGAGAGCCGAGACCAGCACGAGCGCGCGCACCGCCAACGCGCCGGGGCGAAGATCGAGGTGCAGGCGGTGCCGGAGCGGCAGGCTCGCGAAAAACCAAGATGCCACGCCAAGCTGCCCGAAATAGATCGCGTCCTCCAAACCGAGCGGCATGCCGCCGAGCCGACGTGCCGCCCAGTAATCCGTGCCGAGCAGGGGCGCACCGAGGGCAAGCGGCGCGAACAGGAGGCCGCTCCATGCGGCCGCGCGCCGCTGCGTGCCCGCCGCGGCCAGGTAGACGGGGATGGTCGCAAGCAGCAGCAGGGCTGCCACGAAATAGGGGTACCGCTCGATCACGCCGCAAACCGGGCTTGTGGCCAGCCTCCCTCGATGCGCGCGCCGCGAAGCTGCCGTCGGCCCGCCGCCCGAGACAGAATCGCCGATTTCTTTGGGATCGATTTGACCTGGATCATGCCGCACCGCGCCGGATCGCGAATATTGGCGCGAACGGGAGCGGCAGGGGCCGGGCTTGAAGCAGACGTCATCAGATGCGGTGCGGCGGGCGGCGCGGGCGGTGGCCGTTGGGCTGGCGCTGGCCCTCGCCTGGGCCGCGGCGGCACAGCCGCCGTCGAGCGATCCGGCGGGCCCGTTGCTGCGGCTGCACGCCGGCCTGCTGGCGCAGGCGGCCACGGGCTGGCCGCCGGAGCGCGCGGCCGTCGCGCGGCTGGTCGCGGACAGCTTCGACCTGGCGTTCATCGCGCGCGCGGTGCTGGGCGCGCGTGCGGCGAGCGCGTCGGAGGCGCAGCAGCAGCGGCTCGCCGCCGTGCTCGGCCGGCGCATGATGCGCGAGCTGATGCGGCGCAAGCCGGCGGGCGAGGACGACCTCAAGATTCTGGGCGTGCGCGCCATCGACGGCGAATGGCTGGTCGCGAGCAGCGTCGTGACGCCGCGCGGCGAGGCGGCCGTCCTCCACTGGCGCGTCCGCGCGCTGCCGCAAGGCCTGCGCATCGTCGACGCCATGCGCGACGGCGCCAGCGCCGTCATCACGATGCGCCAGGACGTCGCCGAGGCGCTGCGCCGGCAGACGCTCGACGAGGTCATCGACGCGATCGAGCGGCGCGATACGGAGAGCGCGCCATGACCGCGGCCCTCGCGGAGCGCCGCTGATGGCCGGCACCGCCCCCATCCTCGCGCTCGACGGCGTCAGCCGCTCGTTCGACGACGGGCGCATCGTCGGCGTCGACAACGTGACGCTCGACATCGGCCGGAGCGAGGTCGCCGCGGTGTACGGGCCGAGCGGCAGCGGCAAATCCACATTGCTCAACCTGATGGCCGGCCTCGACGTCCCGACCCGCGGCACGGTGGCCTATGACGGCCGCATCGTCCCCAGCGCCGCCGGCTGGACGCGCCTGCGCGGCGAGCGGATCGGAATCGTGTTCCAGGATTTCAACCTGCTGCCGACGCTGACGGCGTCGGAAAACATCGAAGTCGCGATCTTCGGCCGGGTCTCGCCGGCGGCCGAGCGCCGCCGCCGGGCGGCCGCGCGGCTCGCGGAAGTCGGCCTCGCGCATTGCGCCGCGCGCCTGCCGCGCGAGCTGTCGGGCGGCGAGCGGCGCCGCGTCGGCATCGCGCGCGCGCTGGTCAACGACCCCGAATTGCTGCTCGCCGACGAGCCGACGGCCAACCTCGACAGCGCTTCCGGCGCCGCGGTGGCGAACCTGCTGCTCCGGCTTCCGGAAACGCGCCGCGTGTCGCTGGTGGTGGTCACCCACGATGCGAGCCTGCTCGCCCGGTGCGCGCGGCGCATACGCCTGATCGACGGCCGCGTCGCCGAAGACATGCGGACGGAAGGGGCGATCGCCGCATGACGTGGCTGGGCTTCATGCTGCGCAATCTGCTGCGGCGGCCGGGCCGCTCGCTGTTCACGCTGATCGGCGTCGCGCTCGCCGTGGGAAGCTTCCTGGTGCTGGCCGGCCTGTCGCGCGGCCTGAGCACCGTGGCGGGCGCCAGCCTCGACGAGCGCAGCGCGCATCTCGTGGTCATGCAGCGCGGCCTGGTCGAGTTCTTCTCGAGCCGCCTGCCCGAGTCGTTCGAGGCGGAGCTGCGCGCGGTGCCGGGCGTGGCCCGCGTCGCGCCCGAGCTCGGCGCGTTCCTGCCGGCGGGCGAGGATCACCACGCGCTCGTCGGCGGCTGGCGGACCGACAGCCCGTTCTGGCGGGAGATGCCGCTGCTGCGCGGTCGATTGCCGGCGCCCGGCGAAGGCGCGGTCGTGCTCGGCGAGAGCCTGGCCGAGGCGCTGCAGGCCGACGTGGGGAGCACCGTGAAGATCGGCTTCGCGCCGCTGCGGGTGGTGGCGATCTCGGGGTTCAACAGCATGCTCAATCGCGGCATGGCGCTGATGATGCTCGAGGATCTGCAGGCGCTGCTGGCGCGGCCGGGCGAAGTGACGCTGTTCCAGATCCGCCTGACCCGGCCGGGAGACGCCGCGCAGACCGAAGCCGTGCGCAAGGCGATCGCGGCGCTGCGGCCGGGCATCGCGGTCGTGACCACCGACGAGGTCGCGCGCGAGAACCGGACGCTGCGCATCGTCTCCGGGGTGAGCCGGGCGATCGCGCTGATCGCGCTTGCGATCGCCGCCCTCTCGGTGCTCAACACGCTGGCCATGGCGGTCGAGGAGCGCGTCCGCGAGATCGGCATTCTCGCCGCGCTGGGCTGGACGCGGCGGCAGATTCTCGCGCTCATCCTCGGCGAAGGGCTGATCCTGGCGGCGACGGGCGGCCTGGGCGGCGCGCTGCTCGGCGGCTTCGGACTGTCGGCGCTGAGCCGCGTCATCGTCCCCGGCGGCCTCGAGGCGTCGACGGCGCTGGTGCTGGGCGCGCTCGGCCTCGCGGTGGCGGTGGCGATCGGCGCGGCGGGCGCCTTCTATCCCGCGTTCCGCGCGGCGCGGCTTCGCCCGGCCGCGGCGCTCCGGCACGATTGACGCGAACGCCATGCGCTTCTTCGACGCCTATCCGTATCTCGGATGCGGTTTCCTGATGCTGGCGTTCCTCGTGCCGATGCTGCTCGCCGCCGGCCCGCAGCGCCGCATGGTCCTGTTCGCCGGCATCGTCGCGCTGCCCGGCGTTCCGTTCGCGATGGTGTTCGAGCGCGTGTATTGGACGCCGGAGCGGCTGTTCGGCTGGCCGTTCGGCGTCGAAGACGTGCTCTACCTGTTCGGCATGGGAACGCGCGCCTGGTTCTTCGCGGCGCTGCCGTGGATGGCGCGGCTGCGGACGACGCCGGCGCCGGCCACGCTGCTGCGCCGTCTCGGCGCGATGACCGCCCTCGGGATCGCCGGATTCCTGGCCGTCAGCGCCCTCGGACTTCCGCCGGCGCGGGTCGCCTTCGCCGTGCCCGCGCTGATCGCCGGCGTCCTGCTGGTGCGGCAGCCGCATCTGTGGCGCCTGGCGCTGGCCGGCGCGGCGGGCTGCGCGGTGTTCGGCTGGCTCGAGCTGCTGCTGCAATTCCTGCTGTGGCCGCATTACCTCGCATCGTGGACGCGCGACGCGATCACGAGCGCGAGCGTGCTCGGCGTGCCGGCCGGCGACCTGTGGTGGTCGGCGGCGGTCGGCGCCGCGCACCCGCTGGTGCTGGCCTATGCGTGCGGCGCCGAGATCGCCGGCCGGCCCGACGCCGTGCGCGCCTAGAGCCGGCGCGCGGCCGGCCATGGCCGCCCGCTTGTCCCCGCGCGGCGCACGCCGCATATTTCCGCCATGCCCGACGCCGCACCCGCGCCCGAATTCCTCGTCCGGCCCGATCCCGCCGACGCGAAGCTCACGCGCCGCGTCGTCGGCATCGACCAGGACGGGAAGCCGGTCGAGACCGCCGTCGTCGAGGAGCGGCCGCTCACGCTGTTCCTCAACGGGCAGGAGATCGTCACGATGATGACGATCGGCGATTACCCGCAGTATCTCGCGGTCGGCTATCTGCTCAACCAGAACATGCTGAAAGCCGACGACGCGGTGACGGCCATTGACTACGACGAGGAGCTTCAGGTCGTCGTCGTCCGCACGGGGCGGACGACCAACTTCGAGGAGAAGCTCAAGAAGAAGACGCGCACCTCGGGCTGCGCGCAGGGCACCGTGTTCGGCGACCTCATGGAGAAGTTCGACGAGATCAGGCTGCCCAAGGACGCGCCGCTCAAAACCTCGTGGCTCTACGCGCTCACGAAGAAGATCAACACGATCCCCTCGCTCTATCTCGAGGCCGGCGCGATCCACGGCTGCGTTCTGTGCGAGGAAGACCGGCCGCTCGTCTACATGGAAGACGTCGGGCGGCACAACGCGGTCGACAAGATCGCGGGCTACATGCACCTGAAAGGCCTGGGCCCCGAGAACAAGAGCTTCTACACGACCGGCCGCCTCACCTCGGAGATGGTGATCAAGACCGTGCAGATGCGGATCCCGATCCTCATCTCGCGCTCGGGCTTCACCGCCTGGGGGGTGGAACTCGCCAAGAAGGCCGATCTCACGCTGATCGGCCGCGCGCGCGGCAAGCGCTTCGTCGCGCTGGCCGGCGAGCATCGCATCGTGTTCGACGCGGACACGCGCTACGCCGCCGACGAGCCGAAGCATGCGCGGCGGAAGGGAAGCGGCGGAGACGAGGCGGAGTAGTGCGGCGCGGCTTGACCTGGCGCAACGCCGCCGCCGCGCGGGCGTGTTAGCGTTTATTTCGATGAGGCTCCGGATCACCGCGCTGGCGGCCCTGGCCGCGACGATCGCCGCCTGTGCGAGCGAGCCCGCCACGCCGGTTCCCGGAGCGCCTGCGCATCACGTCGAGGGCGGGTTCCGCAACGTGCCGGCGGCGCGCCCGCCGGATGCGGTGGCGTTCGGCTTCGACCGGCTGCGGCTCGCGATCCTTCCCAATCCCGACGCACAGCCGCGCGCGGCGCGGCAAGGCTCGGCCGCCGCGCGCGCGGCCTGGGACGCGACCGGCGGGGCCGACGCCGTGCTGTGGATCGGCCATGCGACGGTGCTGGTGCGGCTCGGCGGCAAGACGCTGCTGTTCGATCCGCTGTTCGGCGACTACGCGACGCCGGTGCCGCCGGCGGGTCCGCGCCGGCTCGTGCCGCCCGGCATCGCGCTCGCGGACCTGCCGCGCGTCGACGCGATCCTCGTCTCGCACGACCACTACGACCATTTCGAGCCGGACGCGATCCGCCGGATCGCGGCGCGCGACCGGCCGGTGTGCCTGTTGCCGCTCGGCGTCGGCGGGCGCGAGGATTTCGGCTGCGCGCGCACGCTGCGGCTCGATTGGGGCGGCGCGGCGCGGCTCGGGGAGGGGGCGACGGCGGTGACGTTGCGCCTGCTGCCGGCGCGGCACGATTCGGGCCGCGGCCTGTTCGATCGCAACCGCGCGCTGTGGGGTTCGTGGCTCGCCGAGACGCGCGGCGGCCGCGCCAGGCGGGTCTATTTCGCCGGCGACACCGGCTACGGGCCGCATTTCGCGCGCATCGGCGCCGCCCACGGCCCGATCGACCTCGCGCTGCTCCCGGTCGCCGCCTACGGCCCGCGCGTGGTCAACCGCCACGTCCATCTCGATCCCGCCGAGGCGCTGCGCGCGTTCGCGGATCTGCGCGCGCGGCGCATGCTGGCGATGCATTGGGGCACGTTCGCGCTCGGCACCGACGACGCGCATGCGGCGCGCGCCGACGTTCCGCGCGCCGCCGCCGCGGCCGGCGTGCCGGCGGACCGCGTGTGGGTGATCGAGCCCGGCGAGCCGCGCCGGTTCTAGCGCGCGCCAGCGGCGGCGTGCGGGCGCGGCGCGGTCGGCCTCATTCGATGACTTCGTTGGCGCGGGTGAGCAGATCGACCGGGACCTTGAGGCCGAGCGCGCTCGCGACCTTCGCGTTGACCACCAGTTCGTAGGTCGTCGGCTGCTGCAGCGGCAGGTCGCTCGGCCTGCTGCCCTTGAGGATCTTGTCGACGTAGGCGGCCACGTCCCGGTAGTTGCGGCGCGAGTCCGCGGCAAAGGCCATGAGGCCGCCTTCGACCGCGAAGGAGCGGCTGGCCGAGACGGAGGGCAGCCGATATTGGCGGACGAGATCGAGCGCCGGCTTGCGCGGCAGGCTGGGCTGCACGATGACGGCCTCGGCGCCCCATCCGTTCAGCTCGGCGAAGGCGCGCGCGAATTCCTCGGCGCCGCGAACGCTGACCGGTTTGAGCGCGACTCCGAGCGCGGCCGCGCCGCTCTCGAAGTTGCGGAAGTACGGCCGCGTGAACGGGTCCACGGCGTTCAGCAGCATGCCGGCCCGGCGCAGCCCTGGCAGCAATTCCCGCAGCAACTCGAGCGTCTTCTCGCCCAGTTCCGACGTCGTCGACGATAGGCCGGTGACGTTGCCGCCGGGGCGCGCCAGGCTCTCGACCAGGCCCGTGCCGATCGGGTCGCCGGCGGCGATCACGATCGGGATGTCGCGCGTCGCGTCCTTGGCCGCGTGCGCCGCAGGTGTCTGAAAGGCCACGATGACGTCGACCTTGATCCGGACGAGATCCGCCGCCAGCGCCGGGAGGCGCTCGGGACGGCCGTCGGCCGAGCGGAATTCGAGCGCGACCGTGCGGCCGACGACATAGCCGCGCGCGCTCAACCCCTGCTCGAACGGAATGCGGAACGTGTCGGGATTGGCCGGGACGAGCACGCCGACGCGCGGCGGCCTGACCGGCTGCGCGCGGGCGGTACGCGCCGGCAGCAACGCCGTGGCACAGAGTGCGGCCACGGTATCGCGCCGGCGCCATCCCCCCACCGCCATAGTGAGACCCCCCAGCCTCAATGGTAATATATCAGGCCGGCCCGCGTTTTGAAAGGCCGCACCGGGGGCGCGCGGCTTGCGCCGCGGCGATTTCCGCGGCTATTCGCGGAAACGGGAACGAACTGCGAGGCCGACGATGCCCTACGCACAATCCGCGGGTGCCAAGCTCTATTTCGAGGAGGCCGGCAGCGGCCATCCGCTGCTGTTCGTGCACGAGTTCGCCGGCGATCACCGCAGCTGGGAGGCGCAGCTGCGCTTCTTCGCGCGGCGCTATCGCTGCATCGCCTACAACGCGCGCGGCTATCCGCCCTCCGACGTACCCGACGACGCCGGGTCCTACCGGCAGGAGCAGCAGGCCGACGACGCCGCCGCCGTGCTCGACCATCTCGGGATCGGCCACGCGCACGTCGTGGGCCTCAGCATGGGCGCCTTCGCGACGCTGCATTTCGGCCTGCGCCATCCCAGGCGCGCGACCGCGCTGGTCACGGCCGGCATCGGCTCGGGCGCCCCCAAGGACCTGCGCGCGCGCTTCCAGTCGGATTCGGTCGCCGCCGCGGCGCGGTTCGAGCGCGAGGGCTCGAAGGTCGTCGCCGAGGCGATGGCGGTGGGGCCCGCGCGCGTGCAGCTCCAGAACAAGGATCCGCGCGGCTGGGAGGAAGAGAAGCGCTATCTCGCCGAACATTCGGCCAAGGGTTCGGCGCTGACGCTGCGCGGCTATCAGGCGACGCGGCCCTCGCTCTACGATCTCGAAGCGGCCATCGCCGCGATGACGATCCCAATGCTCGTCGTCTCGGGCGACGAGGACGAGCCCTGCCTCGATGCGAGCCTGTGGCTGAAGCGCACCATGCCCTATGCGGGGCTCGCGATCCTGCCCAAGACCGGGCATTGCGTGAATCTCGAGGAGCCCGACGCGTTCAACCGGCTCGTGCTCGATTTCCTCACGCTCGTCGAGCAGGGCAAGTGGGGCAGGCGCGATCCGCGCACGCTCGTCACCGCGCCGTTCGGGCAGGAGAAGAAGTAGCGCCGTGGCCAGCGCGCTTCCGCGCACGGAGGGCGTTCTCCTCGCCGGCGGCCTCGCGCGGCGCATGGGCGGGGGCGACAAGTGCCTGCGCCCGCTCGGCGGCCGGCCGCTGCTCGCGCACATCGTCGAGCGCGCGCGGCCGCAAGTGGCGGCGCTGGCCATCAACGCGAACGGCGATCCCGCGCGCTTCGCCGCGTTCGGACTCCCGGTCGTGGCCGACACGATCGCGGGCTTCGCGGGGCCGCTCGCCGGCGTGCTGGCGGGGATGGAGTGGGCGGCGCAGCGCCATGCCGGCGCGGAATGGCTCGCGACCTTCGCGACCGACGCGCCGTTCTTTCCGCGCGATCTCGTCGCGCGCCTGCACGCGGCGGTGGCGCGCGCGGGCGCCGACATGGCCTGCGCGCGCTCGGACGGACAGGATCATCCGGTGTTCGGCCTCTGGCCGGTGCGGCTCGCCGCCGATCTCCGGCGCGCGATGGACGAGGGCGTGCGCAAGGTGGACGTGTGGACCGGGCGCTACCGGCTTGCCGTGGCGGAGTTCCCGGCGCAGCCGTTCGATCCGTTTTTCAACGCGAACCGGCCCGAAGACCTCGCCGAGGCGGAGCGGCTGCTGCCGCTGGCCGGCTAGCGACGCGCTTGCTCGACGATCTCGAGCGCCACCGCGTCGGCGTTGACGAATTGCTTGCCGGCGTTCTCGAAATTGACCGTCACCCGGTTGCCGACGGCGCTTTGCACCTGGCCGAGCCCCCATTCGGGGCGCCCAGGATGGCACACGAAAGTGCCGGGCACGAGCGTTCCGGACATGGTAAATACTCCCGATTCGGACGCCGTTAACACACCGTTGAAATGTCTTAACGTGCTGTTAACGAATTTGCCCCTAAGCCTCCACCCTTGGCAAAGGCCGCAGCGATGGAGCCTCTGATGAACCAGCCGATCCTGAACATGGGCGCGGGCCGCTCGGTGCCCGTGGGCTTCGACCTGCGCGTGGTTCATCTGCTCCATTCGCGCGTGCTGCACGACATCGCCGGGCCGGTGGGCGCCATCTCCAACGGCCTCGAACTGGCCAAGGAGAGCGGCGGCGCGCTCGATGCCGACGCGATGCAGCTCGTCGCCATGAGCGCCCGCGACCTGTCGGAGCGCGTGCGTTTCTACCGCGTCGCGTTCGGCCTCGCGCCGGGCGCCGTCAAGACGCTGCGCGAGGCGCGCGACCTGCTGACGCCGGCCGTCATCGGGCCGCGCAACAAGGTCGTGTGGCCCGAGGCCGACGGCCCGGCCGCCTGGCCGTTCGGCGACGAATCGCTGAAGCTCCTGCTCAACATGGTCGCGCTCGGCGCCGAGAGCCTGCCGCGCGGCGGCGCCATCGAAGTGTTCGTCGAGCCGGGTCCGCAGCAGCTCCGCTTCACGGTGGTGGGGTCGGGGCAGGGCGTGCGCGTCGAGGAACTCACGCTCGCGGCGCTGATGGGCACGATCGCCCTCGAGCAGCTCACGCCGCGCAACGTGCACGGCTACTTCACCGCCCGCATCGCCGAGACGATGGGCGGCAGGCTCACGCTCGACTATCCGCAGCCCGGCATGCTCGCGCACCGCGTCGCGCTGCCGACCTGACCGCGGCGCCGGCCCTCGCTTCCCGATCGCCGCCACGCTACGGCAGGTCGAACACGAGCACTTCGGCGTCGCGGCCGCGCTCGAGCTTGACCGCATCCACATCCCGCAGCTTCAGCGCGTCGCCGGCGGCGAGGGCGGTTCCGTTGGCCGCGACGCCGCCGCGCGCGACGTGGACATAGGCCTTGCGGCCGGGCCCCAGCGGCAGCGCGGCGCTCTCCGCGCCGTCGAACAGGCCGGCATAGACCGACGCGTCCTGATGGATCTTCACGGCGCCGTCGCGGCCGTCCCTGGCCGCGACGAGGCGCAGGCGCCCGCGCTTCTCGGCCGGCGCAAAGTGCTTCTGCTCGTAGCCGGGCGCGATTCCGGCCGCGTCGGGCACGATCCAGATCTGGAGGAAATGCACCTGCTCCTCGCGCGAGTCGTTGAACTCGCTGTGCAGCACGCCCGCGCCGGCGCTCATGCGCTGGACGTCGCCGGGCCGGATCACCGAGCCGTTGCCCATGCTGTCCTTGTGCCGGAGCGCGCCGGCCAGCACGTAGCTCACGATCTCCATGTCGCGGTGGCCGTGCGTGTCGAAGCCGCCGCCGGGCGCCACGCGGTCTTCGTTGATGACGCGCAGCGGGCCGAAATGCACGTGGTCGGGATCGAAATAGTCGGCGAACGAGAAGCTGTGGCGCGACTTCAGCCAGCCGTGGTCGGCGAAGCCGCGGTCGTCGCTGCGGCGGATTTCCTGCATCGGGCGCTCCGGGGGACGTGAAGAGGGGACGCGCTTGATCTAGCGCGGCGCGGGCCGCGGGCAATACGCGCGCGCCGGTCACGGGCTTTCGCGGCGGCGCGTCCGTTACGGGCGGGTAACGCGCGCCGCCGGCAAAAGAAAACGCCGGCCGATTTCTCGGCCGGCGCGAAGGTCGCCTCTAATTCCCCCGAATCGCGAAGCGTTTGGCTGCGGTGCCTTGTCGTTGTCGGAAGTCTCGTGTCGTCCCCAGGAAGCCCGGTCGTCAGGCGGCCTTTTCCTCGACCGGCTGGCGCGCATCGTCTTCGGTCGGCTCGCGCAGCACGTAGCCGCGGCCCCAGACGGTGTGGATGTAGTTGTCGCCGCCGCACGCGGCGGTGAGCTTCTTGCGGAGCTTGCAGATGAACACGTCGATGATCTTGAGCTCGGGCTCGTCCATGCCGCCGTAGAGATGATTGAGGAACATCTCCTTGGTCAGCGTCGTGCCCTTCCTGAGCGAGAGCAGCTCGAGGATGCCGTATTCCTTGCCGGTGAGATGCAGCGGCTGGCTCTCGACCTCGGCGGTGCGCGTGTCGAGGTTGACGGTGAGCTTGCCGGTGCGGATCACCGAATCCGAATGGCCTTTCGAACGGCGCACGATCGCCTGGATGCGCGCGATCAGTTCGCGCTTGTCGAACGGCTTGGTGAGATAGTCGTCGGCGCCGAAGCCGAGGCCCTTGATCTTCGCGTCGAGCTCGGCGAGCCCCGAGAGGATCAGGATCGGCGTGCGCACCTGAGAGGCGCGCAGGCGGCGCAAGACCTCGTAGCCGTCGATGTCCGGCAGCATGAGATCGAGCAGAATGATGTCGTAGTCGTAGAGCTTTCCGATCTCGAGACCGTCTTCTCCAAGATCGGTCGTGTCGCACACATAGCCTTCCGAGCGAAGCATCATCTCGATGGACTTCGCCGTGGCGGTGTCGTCCTCGACCAGAAGAATTCGCATGTCCCCAACTCCTCCTCATCCCGACCGACAATTGCCGGCAAGACGAAACTCTCACCTTTCAACTATAGCGACCGTAAAACGAAATGGTTAACGAAAACTTTAACGAAACCATTTGGCCATAGATTTTTTTACTCGGGCTTAATCTCGCTCTGGCTATGCCATCCGGCATAAGGGGACCAGCCAGGGCGGCCCGGTGCGGGGCGGGCGGCCGCGGAACCCCCAGACCCAAGACAAGGGGATAGTGCCGAATAATGAACGAGGAGTTTCCGGCCGTGGAACAATCCCTTCCCCGCCGCATCGCGACCCAGCGCTGGACGCTGAACGAGCGGCGCGTGGAGCTGACCTCGCTCACGCGGCTGCGGGCGGACCTCGGCCGCCAACTCGCGGCCCTCGACCGCGCCTCGGGCGAGGCCAGCGAGGACCGGCGCCACCACCTGCAGGAGTCGATCCGCCTCGTCGAGAGCCAGATCGACGAATCGCGCGCCCAGGTCGAGAGCGCGCAGCGCGTGCTGCGCCGTCTCGAGCAGAGCGCCGAAATCGAAGGCCCGCGCCGCCGCCGGCGGCGGCGGGCGAGGGCGCACTGAGCGGACACGGCCCAACCCGGCCGGCGGTGCGGTCCGCGCTCAGAAACTGATGTCGTCCTTGATCGCCTCGAGGCCGGCCTTCGCGCAACGGTCGTCGGCCTCGCCGCCCGGCCCGCCGGATACGCCGAGCGCGCCCAGGATGGAGCCGCCGGCCTCGACGAGTACCCCGCCGCCCACCGCCACCACGCGCGGGAAATGGCGCAAGCCAGAATGCGCCGGGTCCGACGTCGCTTTCGCCAGGCCGAGCGTATCCTGGCGTGTCGACACCGCCGTCCAGGCCTTGTTCGTCGCGGCCTCGACGGTGTGAGGTCCGGCAAACCGGTCGCGCAACAGCACCTGGGCGGTTCCGAATCGGTCGGTCACTGCGACGGAAACCTGGAACCCCTCTTTGCGGCAGGCCTCGAGCGTCGCCCGCGCCAGCTTGAGCGCGGTCTCGGGCGTGAGAAGCTTGATCGAGTAGGTGGCGTCCTGCGCCGACGCTCCGCCAGCGCCGGCGAGGAACAGCGCGATCGCCATCCCGTACGCGCGCAAGGCGCGCACCGTGCCGTTGCTCGTCCTTGCCATTGGCTCCTCCATCGAACGCCAGGATGCTCGTTTCGAAGACTGCCGTCTATCGTCCGTCCGCATCATCATCCCCGGCCCGGCGCGGGGGCGATGACGGGCAATCCGGCCGCGCGCCATTCGGGCAGGCCGTCTTCCAGGCGTCGTGCCTTGAAGCCGCGCTGGCGCAAGGCGGCCACGGCCTCGAACGAGAGGACGCAATAGGGGCCGCGGCAATACGCGACGATCTCGCGCCGCTTCGGCAGTTCGGCGAGGCGCTTCTCGAGTTCCCTGAATGGGATGTTGATCGCGTCGGGAAGGTGTCCCAGCCCGAACTCGTCCTCTGGCCGTACGTCGAGCAACGTGACCGACCCGTCCTTGAGGCGGCGAACGAGATCGGCGCGCGATACCGGCTCCAGTTCGTCGCGGCGGCGGAAGTAGCCGGAGACGACCTTCTCGACCTCGCCCAAGGAGCGCTCGGCGATGCTGCGCAGCGCCGCGAGCAGCGTGACCACCGCGTCGTCGGCGAGCCGGTAGAGCACGTGCTTGCCGTCGCGGCGCGAGGCCACGAGCCCGGCCCGCCGCAGTCGCTGCAGGTGCTGCGAGGCGTTTGCGACCGAGACGTGCGAAAGCTCGGCCACGCGTTCGACGCTGCGCTCGCCCTGCGCCAAGTGCTCGATCAGCTCGAGCCGGTGCTCGTGCGCCAGCGCCTTCGCGACGGCCGCGAACTGCGCGAACAGGGCCTGTTTCGGGTTGGCGCTTGACACGCGCGCGGCTCCTCTCTAGATCGTTCAATTATTCGTTTGAACGATATAGATGTCAAGCCGTCGAAGACGACCTCCCAGGTTCGGATTGCCGTTGCGCCGCTCGGCGAGGGGCGCGGCCGGCGTGGGAGGCGCCGCCGTCCTGCGCGGCGACATGGAGCGCTGGCGCGCCTAGGCCTACCCGGTCGCGGGCGCGTGCTCTCCACGAACAGCGAGAGAAGGAGTGCATTCATGAAATCGCTCGTCATCCTCAACGATCCGCCTTACGGCACCGAGCGCTGCTACAACGGATTGCGCCTGGCTCATGCGCTCCTCAAGAACGATCCGGAGGGCGAAGTGACGGTCTTCCTGATGGCCGACTCGGTTTCGTGCGCCAAAGCGGGCCAGAAGACCCCCGAGGGCTATTACAGCATCGAGCGCATGCTGAAGCGCGTCACGACGGGGCGCGGCAGCGTCCTGCTGTGCGGCACGTGCATGGATGCGCGCGGCATCGCCGAAACCGAGATCGTCGCCGGCGCGCGCCGCAGCACGATGGACGAGCTGGCCGCGGCCACGCTCGCGGCCGACAAGGTGCTGGTGTTCTAGGCATCGGGTCCCGCCAGCCGCGTTGCGAAATGATCGCGGGCGGGCGAAAAGGGGGAATGCGCAATTCGGGGCCATTCGCGGCCGGGCTGGCGGAAAAGGAGTACGACGCGCCGTCGGTGTTCGCGCCGGAGCATCTCCTGCGCGAGGCGCGGCGGCAGAAAGGCCTGCCCGAAGCGGCGGTGCCCGACGTTTGCCTGCTCGATCCCGACGGCGACATCGTCCGCCGCCTGAGGCAGGTGGGCCGTGCCGCGCGCGACCCGGCCTGGGCCTGCTATCACACCGATCTCCACGTCTTCGAGCATGACGGCGCGCCTTACGGCGTCGTCGGCTGCGCGGTCGGCGCGCCGTTCGCGGTCCTGGTCGCCGAAGAGCTGTTCGCCTCGGGCTGCCGCTTTCTGGTGAGCGTGACTTCCGCCGGTCGGATCGCGGAAACGCGCCCGCCGCCGTATTTCGTCGTCATCGACCGCGCCTTGCGCGACGAGGGAACCAGCCACCACTACCTGCCGCCGGCGCTGTGGTCGCCCGCAGACGGGGCCTTGGCCGCGGCGGTTCATCGCGACCTCGCCGGATTCCGCGTGCCCGTCGATCGCGGCGCGAGCTGGACGACCGACGCGCCGTTCCGGGAGACAGAGGCCGCGATCCGTCGCGCGAGCGACCTCGGCGCGCTCGCCGTCGAAATGGAGGCCGCGGCGCTCTACGCGTTCGCGCAGGCCCGCAAGCGCACGGTCCTGTGCTTCGCCCATGTCACCAACACGATGGGCGCCGCCGCACTCGATTTCGAGAAGGGCCGCAACGACGGGGTCGACGACGCGCTCGACATCGTCGCGAGCGCGCGGCGAACTTGGGAAAGACTTGCCGGAAGCCGGGGCGCGTAGCGCGACCCGCGCCCGGCGTCAGCAATTCTTCGTGCAGCGCAAGCGCAGGATCGCGGCGCCGTCGGCGGCGTGGGCCGTCAGCGTCCCGTCGCCCGAGAGCGTGAGCTGCGCGATGCGCTTCAGGTCGGCGACGAGGCGCGCGTCGGTCGTGCCGCGCTCGCCGTGGCAGGCCATCTTGGTCGAGCCTTGCGGCGCGAATGCGATGCGATCGCCGCTCACCGTGTAGACGCCCATAAAGCGGTTGCAGCCGGCCGCGGCGGTGAAGCGGTTCGGGGGCGCGAAGGCGATCTCGGGAACGAGCAACGGCGCGGGCGCTGCGCCGTTCCATTCCTTCGCCTGCCAAGCCGTGTCGCCGAGCCCCTTGTAATCGAACGGCGCCTCGGCGCGGGCGGGGGGCGCCGAGATCAGGCAGGCCAAGGCAAAGGCGCAGTTGAAGGCTCGCATGATCGGTCTCCCGGAACTCGCCGCCGGCCGGCGGGTTCGGCGATCCTAGCCTCGATCATGTGGTTTTTGGGCTGGAATCCGGGCGCGGACGCGGCCGAGAGGCCGCCGCGGCTCCGGCCGGTGGCCGGAGGGATCGGGGCGGACGCGCGGGCGCCCGCCCTGTCGTCAGTCTTCGGCGCGCTTCGGCACCTGCTGCCGCTGGGCCAGGTTCGGATCGAACGTGGTCCAGGTGTCGGCGGCGCGATAGTGCTGAATGCGGGTGACCCGCAGGCCGGGCACGCCGTGGCGCTCGATCATGCGCTGCCAGCCGAGGAATTCCTCGACCGACAGGCGATAGCGCTGGCAGGCCTCTTCGAGGCTGATGAGACCGCCGCGAACGGCCGCCACGACCTTCGCCTTGCGGCGAATGACCCATCGGCGGGTCTCGGGCGGAGGCAGGTCCGCAATCGTCATCAGCTCGCCGTCAGGCCCTATGACCTGCATCGGCCGCGTCATTTTGCGTTGTTCCGTCATCTTTTTCGCAGTCAACCGTGTTTGGAATCGGTTTCTTCGCGATCAGGGTGACCGGCACACTAAACGGGTCCGCTTAAGAAAGACCTAATCCGGCAAGCGCCGGGAGCACTTGAAATCCCTGAAGAAAACCCTCGAACCGCGGGTCGCGCGGCGGGACGGCCCGCAATTTGCCGCCGCCGTCGTTACGAATTCGGGAATGCTTGCCCGCCGATATCGACCCCGCTATTAATCCGCGCGCCGCGACGAGGGAGGCTCTAACGGCATGAAAGGCAAGGCGAACGGACACCGGCACTCGCGCACCCGCCCGCCGCGCGATCCCGCCAAGCCATTGCCGCCGAGCTACCGGCCGAAGCAGGGTGAGCCGTTCATGAACCCCCTGATGCGCCAGTATTTCAAACAGAAGCTCGTATTCTGGCGGAACGAGATCCTGCGCGAAGCGGGCGTCACGATGCAGTCTTTGCAGACCGAAAGCCTGCACGAGCCGGATATCACCGATCGCGCCTCGCTCGAGACCGACATCTCGCTCGCGCTGCGCACCCGCGACCGCGAGCGCAAGCTGCTGGCCAAGATCGACGCCGCGCTGCGCCGCATCGAAGAGGGCACCTACGGCTATTGCGAGGAGACCGGCGAGCCGATCGCCATACGCCGGCTCGAGGCGCGCCCGATCGCGACGCTCAGCGTCGAGGCGCAGGAGCGCCACGAGCGGCTCGAGCGGACGATGCGCGACGATTGACCGATCGGCGCCGGCGCGCGCGGCGCACGATTAACCATAATCTCAACCTATGCTGGCATGCGCCGCGGCGAACCGACATAATCGCCGCCGCTGTTGGTTAGAGTTCGGCTAACAGCCGATTTTTTCGGCAAGGTTACGGCAATGCCTTGGTTTCGGGCCGGCTTGCGCGGTCGGACGGATAGGGCGCGGCTCCTCGGGATCCGCGTGGCGCTGATGCTTGCCGCGCTGGCGGGAGGCTCCGCCGTCGCGCAAGCCGCGACCGGGCGCGCCACGGTGCAGACAGAGCGCACGAGCGCGCGCCTCGTGCTCGCTTGGCCGCGGCCCGTCGATTATCAGGTGACCCGCGCCGGCGATCTGATCTTCATCCGCTTCTCGCGTCCGTTCGATGGGTCGATCGACGGCGCGCGCGCCGCGCTGGCGCCCTACGTGTCGGAACTGCGTCTGGCCGGCGGCGGGCACGTGCTGATCGTGCGCCTTTCGGGACGGCCGCATTTCGCCCATCTGCGCCGCGGCAACGCGCTGGTGCTGACCTGGATCGGCGCCCCGCCGGGGCCGCGCGCCCCGCCGGAGACGGCGCGCGCGCCGGCCAAGCCGCTCGCGGCCGAGAAGCAGGCGGTGCCGGACAAGCCCGCAGCGGCGCCGCGCCCCGCGCCCGGGCGCCGCGTGTCGGCGGGCGAGAACCCGACCGATTCCGACGATCCGCCGCCCCGCGCGGCGGCCCAGCGGCGCGAAGCGGCGCGCCCCCCGGCGGTAGTTCGACTGGAGCCGCCCACGCGGCCGGACGCGCCGCCCGAACCTGCGGCCGCCCGCCCGGCGCAGCCCAAGAGTGCCCCGCCGGCGCTGAAATCGCCGACGATGCAGTCCGGGGAGCGGCCGGCTCGTCCCGCCGCCCCTGCCGAGCCGCGCGCGCGGGGCGTACCCGCCGAGCCGGACGCCGCCGAGGCCAGGCGCGGGCCGCCACGCAATGGCGCGCCCTACACCGAGGCGACGCTGCCGCCGCCGCGACCGGCGTTGCCGCCCGGCGGCGTCGAGCGGCCGGTGCCGCCGCCGCCCGAACGCGCCGGCCCCGACCGGCTTGCGCTGCGAACGCCCGGCGCGGCCGGACAGGCCCTGCCGCCGCGGCCGGCGCTGCCGCCCGCGCCGCAGGCCGCGCGCCCGGTCGTGCCGCAACCCGAGGCGTCGCGCCCGGCGGTGCCGGCCGCGCCGCGCGGCGAGGAGGCGAGGCCGATTCAGTCTATGGCCCGGGCGCCCGAGCCTTCGCCGCGCTCCGCGCCCGATGTCCGGCCGGCGCCCGAAGCGCGGCCCGCGCCCACCGGCCCGGTCGAGCCGCCGGTGATGCCGGCCATCAGCCCAACGCTGAACGTCAGCAGCGACGGCGCCGAAACGCGCATCGTGCTGGCGTGGCCCGAGCCGGTGGCGGCCGCCGTCTTCCACCATGGCGACTACGTATGGATGGTGTTTCCGCGCCGCGAGCCTTTCGATCTCCAGAAGGTCCAGCACCGGCTCGGGCCGGGCGTGCAGGGCCTGCAGCGGATCGAGCACGCGCGGGCGACCGTGCTGGCGGCGCGCGTCGGCGCCGGCATGCGCGTGCGCGTCGCGCACGAACGCAACGTGTGGACCGTGGCGTTGAAGCGCGACGCCGCCGCGCCGGACCTGCCCGACGTCAAGCTCGCGATCGCACGCAACGGCATCGAGCAGGCGTCGCTGCCGCTGCCGGGCGCGGAAACGCCGGTCCTGTTCGTCGCGCCTGAAACCGGCAGCGTGCTCCATGTCGTGCCGAGCCGCGCCACCGCCGGAGCGGGCGGCGAACGCACCTATGTCACGTTCCGCATCCTGCCCGCGGTGCAAGGCGGCGTGATCGAGGCGCTGGCCGACGGTCTCATGGTCGGCGCGGACCGCGGCGCGATCACGATCCGCCGCGTAGCCGGCCTTTTGCTGTCGAACGGCGCGACGCCGCTTCCTCCTCCGCATGGCCAGTGAGCGGCGCGGCGCGAGAGACCGCGCCTGTGTTCGCAATCACTTACCGCAGAACGTTAACTGTGGTAGATGTAATGCGTGCATCGGGGCATCGGCCCGGAGCCCGCGCGACGTTGCCGCGGCGGGCATTTTGGGCACGGCCTGCTATTCCGTTCCCGTAACCAATTGCGCGGCGCGCGTGCGCCCCGGCTCCGGAAGTCCATGAGCGAACAGCATTTCAACGCCCTGCCGGCCGGCTACCAGCTTCAGGAATACACGCTGAAGTCCGTGCTCGGGCATGGCGGCTTCGGCATTACCTACCTCGCGGCCGACAACAATCTCGGCAAGGACGTCGCGATCAAGGAATACCTGCCGACGGAATTCGCGGTCCGGCGCGACGATTCCCTGGTTCAGCCGCGCTCGACGGCCGACAACAACGACTACGAATGGGGTCTCGACCGCTTCATGAAAGAGGCCCAGACGCTGGGCCTCTTCCGCCATCCCAACATCGTGCCCGTGTATCGCGCGTTCAAGGCGAACGGCACGGCCTACATGGTGATGGAGTACCAGCAGGGGCAGAGCCTCGCCGAGCTGTTCCGGAAGCACCGCAGCGACTTCACCGAAGAGGATCTGCTCGGCCTCACTCTGCCGCTGCTCGACGGGCTCGCGGTCGTGCACAAGGCCGGCTACCTGCATCGCGACCTCAAGCCCGGCAACATCTTCATCCGCGAGGACGGCTCGCCGGTGCTGCTCGATTTCGGCGCCGCGCGCAACGCGGTGGGGCGCAAGAGCAAGAACCTCACCTCGATCGTGACGCCGGGCTACGCGCCGCTCGAGCAGTATTTCGCCGACGGCAACCAGGGGCCGTGGACCGACATCTACGCCATGGCCAGCATCCTCTATCAGGCCGTGGCCGGGCGCATTCCGCCCGAGGCGCCGGCGCGCGTGAAGCGCGATCCGATCACGCCCGCGGCCGAGGCCGGGCGCGGGCGGTTCAGCGATGCCTTCCTCTCGGGCATCGACATCGGCCTGCGCGTCGAGGAAGAGCAGCGGCCGCAGACCGTCGAGCAATGGCGTGCGATGCTGCTCGGCCAGGACGTGCCGGCCGCGCCGCCGCCGACGATGGGCCGCGAGGCGGCCGCGCGCGAGAAGGCGTCGGTGCGCAGCAGCGCCACGATGATCGCCGGACACGTGCCGAAGGCCAGCCCCGCCGGCAATCCGACGACCGGCGGCTCGCCCTCGATGCGCTTCCCGACCGTGGGCCGCGAAGATGCGCTCGCGCACACGCAGCGCCGCGGCATGGGCGCCGGCAAGATCGCGGCGATCGTGGGGGGCGTGGTGCTGCTGCTCGGCGCGGCCGGCGCCGGCGCCTTCATCGCGATGAATCCCGATCATGGTCTGTTCGGCACCGGCACCGCGACGAACGACAAAGGCAAGACCGACACGACGAAGATCAGCGCCGAGGCCGAGGCCCAGCGCCGCGCCCAGGACGAGGCGCGCCGCAAGGCCGAGGAAGAGGTCAAGAAGCGCCAGCAGGAGGCCGAGGAAGCGCGCCGGCGCGGCGACGAAGAGGCGCGGCGCAAGGCCGAAGAGGAACGCAAGAAGGCGGAGGAAGAGGTCGCGCGGCGCCAGGAAGAGGCGCGCCGGCGCGCCGAGGAAGAGCGCCGTCGCCGCGAAGAAGAGGCGCGCCGCTCGCAGAGCGAGGAAGAGCGCCGCCGGGCCGAGGAAGCGCGCCAGGACCAGGCGCGCCGCGAGGAAGAGGCGCGCCGCCGCGAGGAGGAAGCCCGCCGCCGCGACGACGAGGCCCGCCGCCGCGCGGACGAGGAGCGTCAGCGCGAACAGGAAGAGGCGCGCCGCCGCGAGCAGGAGGAGGCGAGCCGGCCGAAGGGCATCAGCTGCGAGCTGTCGGTCATCAAGGGTGCCTATGCGTCGGAGACGGACTGCTTCTACGTGATCCGTCTGTTCAAGCTCACGCTCGAGACCGCGCGTGACGGGGCCGCGGCCAGCACCTGGAGCAACCAGCGCTCCGGCGCCACCGGCTCGATCCGCATCCTCGCGACCATGCCGGGCCAGGACGGCACGATGTGCCGGCGGTTCCAGCAGACGCTGACGGTCGCGGGCCGCACCCACAGCGGGGTCGGGGTGGCGTGCTTCCGCAACAATGCGTGGCAGCTCGGCACGTGACCCCGGGCCGCTAGACGATCGGCCGTTCGCCAGGGGAGGGGGTTTCTGGCGTCGGATGCGCTTTTGACTATGATGAATTCGTGAACCGGCCGGATCTCCGTGCGGGGGTGCGGTCCGAGGAGGAATGACGGATGATGCAGCGCAAGGGTCCGGACGGGAAAACGATCAAGGGCGGCGACGAGGCCAGCGAGGACGCGACGCGCAAGGTTCCGCGCCGCTCGATCCGCGACCGCCTGCTCGCCAGCGACGATCAGACCGACCAGGTTCCGCCCACCCACATCGCGACGGCGCCCACGGCCGACAGCACGAACCCCGGCCCCGATGCGGGCCGCGCGGCCGGCGCCGACGCCACGCCCACCGTGTATGCCGGCGGCCCGCCGCCGCTGCCGCGCGAGGCCGCGCGCAACGAGCCGGCGCGCGACTACATTCCCGCCGATCCGCCGCCGCTGCCGACGCGCGTGCAGCCGGCCGCCGCGCCGCCGCCGCCGCCGACGCGCGACGGACCCTCGCCGGCGCGCGACTACGTTCCGGCCGACAACGCCGCCACCAAGATCTACCGGCCGAACCGCCCGGCCTCCGCGGCCGCGGCGCCGCCGCAGCCGCCCGCCGCCGCGCCGGCCGGCGGAGCGATGTCGCAGGCCGGCCGCCCGAAGCCGGGCACGCCGGTGTCGGCCGATTTCACGATCGCCGATCCGGTCGTGGGCTGGCTCGCCGTCGTCGACGGGCCGGGCCGCGGCGCCTCGCTCAACGTCGGCTACGGCAACAACCGCATCGGCCGCGCGCCGACCGAGAACATCTCGCTCGATTTCGGCGACGAGGAAATCTCGCGCGAGAACCACGCGACGATCACTTTCGACGGCCGCCACCGCCGCTTCTACATCCTGCCCGGCCAGGGTCGGAACCTCGTCTACGTCAACGAGCAGCCGGTCATGTCTCCGCAGGAGCTCACCGGCGGCGAGGATATCCTGCTCGGCCAGACCAAGCTCCGCTTCGTGCCGTTCTGCGGCAAGAGCTTCGACTGGTATCAGAAATGACACCCGCTCTTCGGGCGCGCTCGGGGCCAGCTGCATGATTCCGGGACGGCACTTCGCCGGCCTGCAGCTGCAAGGCGGCCGGCCCTACCAGGAGGACGATTTCGGCTTCTTGAACGACCTCAAGGAGACCGATCCGCGCCCCTCGCATCTTCTGGTCGTGCTCGCCGACGGCATGGGCGGTCACAGCGGCGGCGCGCATGCCAGCGCGCTCGCGGTCGACACGTTCCTCGAGACCTACCAGGGCGCGCCGGGATCGGTCACCGACCGCATGGTCAAGAGCCTCAACGAGAGCAACGAGCGCATCCGCGTCGACGCCGACGGCAATCCGCAATTGACCGGCATGGGCTGCACGTTCGTGGCCGCGGGCTTCCTCGAGGACGGCCTGGTCTGGGTCAGCGTCGGCGATTCGCCGTTCTGGCGCTTCCGCGACGGCGGCATCAAGCAGCTCAACGAAGACCATTCGATGGCCCCGCTGCTCGCCCAGCAGGTGACGGCGGGCGCCCTCTCGCCCGAAGAGGCGGCGCGGCATCCGCACCGCAACGCGCTGCGCTCGGCGTTGATCGGCGAGCCGATCCCGAAGCTCGACCTGCGCGAATCGCCGGTCCGGCTCCGGGAGGGCGACAAGTTCCTGCTCGCCAGCGACGGGCTCCAGACGCTGTCGGATCAAGAAATCGCCGCAATTCTCAAGGAAGACGCCGACGCGCTCGATCTCGCGCGCAAGCTGCTCCGCGCGGTCGAGGAGAAGAACCGGCGCGGGCAGGACAACACCACGGCGATCGTCGTGACGCCGTTCCGCAACGGCGCGGCGACGCCCATCGTCGAATGGACTCTGTAGATGGCGCAATCGAGTTCAGCCATACCGGGCCGGCCATGAAGATCGAACGCGGATACGCGCAGCACGTCGGCAGCCGCAACGAGCAGCAGGACGCGGGTCTCGTCCTGACCAACGACGGGCGAACCGAGCAGCTCGTGCTCGTCGCCGACGGCATGGGCGGGCACGCCGGCGGCAGCCTCGCCTCGGCCCAGGTCGCCGAAACCGCGCGCCGCATCTGGGAAGAGCACAAGCGCAGCGCCATCGAGCCGAAGAGGCTGCTGGAGCGCATCGTCCGCGAAGGTCATGAATCCATCAACCGCGCCGGCGCCGAGCGCGGCCTCACGCCGCGCAGCACCTGCGCGCTTCTGCTCGTGCGCGACGGCAGCGCGCACTGGGCGCATGTCGGCGACAGCCGCATCTACCGGCTGCGCGACGGGCACGTGACGCGTCTCACGCGCGATCATTCGGTCGTCCAGATGCTGGTCGATCTCGGCAAGGTCTCCGAAGAGGAGATGGGCACGCATCCCGACCAGAACCGCCTGACCCAGAGCCTCGGCGGCGACGCGGTCCCGATGCCCGATTTCGGCACCGACGCCGTCAAGGAGCACGACGCGTTCCTCGTCTGCTCCGACGGACTCTGGGAGATGATCCCGCAGGTCGAGATGGCCGCGGCGCTCTCGGCGAAGAAGCTCGGCGACGACGGCGCCAAGCACCTGGCGGACCGCGCGTTCGACCGCGCGAAGCCGAAGAGCGACAACATCACGGTGGCGCTGTTGCGCGTGGGCGGCCCGCCGCCCGCGACCGTCGGCGCCGACGACGAAGAGGCGCGCACCACGCGCATCCTCGGCCAGCCGCCGCTGCGCCGCTCGCCGGGCGGCGCCGGCCGGTGGGCCTTCGCGGCGGCGACGGTGGTGGCGCTCGGCGCCGCCGCGGCCGTCGTCTACAAGCCGTGGGACAAGCAGGCCGCCGATACGCGCACGTCGCCGGCCGCGTCGCCCAAGGAGAAGCCGGCCGAGAAGGCGCCGGCGCCCGACGAAAAGCGCGGCGAACCGGCCAAGCCGGAGCCGATGAAACCCGAGCCCGCCGAGCGCCGCGAGGCCGTGCCGCCGCAGCGCCCGCCGGAGCCGCCGCCGCGCGAGGCCCCGCCGGCGCCGGGCGCCGTTCCGCCGGCCGCGCCCGCTCCGGCGCCCGACCCAGGCAGCACGAAGCCGGGCGAGCCGCCGGCGACCGGCGGCGAGCCCGAGAAGAAGCAGCCCGCGCCGCGCAGCGCGCCGCCGCGTCCGGCGCAGCCCGCGCCGGCGGCGCCGCCGCGCCAGTCCGGCCTCGGCCCCGACGAGAAGAAGAACGCAGACCCCGCGCCCAACGCCGAGAAGCCGCCCGGCGCGCCGGTGCCGCCCGCCGCGCCGGCGCCGCCCGGCGCAGCGCCTCAAGGCCCGGGCCAGGCGCCGGAACCGAAACCGCAATAGCGCCGGGCCCGGCGCGTTGCGCCCGGAGTCGGCCTTTGACATGATCCCGCCTCGATTGCGGGCTAGCGCAAGAGCGGAGTCCGTTCGCCGCAACCCTTGCCGAGCGTCGTCGCGCCCTTGAGTCCGTTGTTTTCCTCACGCCGACTCGCGGCCGCACTGGCCGTCACCATCGCCGCGGCGGGCGGCGACGCGGCGGCGTTCGACGTCAAGAAGCTCGACCGCAGCGTGGTGCGCGTCCAGCACCTCTTCCAGTATCAGGGCAAGGAGATCCTCGGCGTCCACGGCACGGGATTCGTGCTGAACGGCGAGGGCTATGTCGTCACCAACCACCACGTCGTCGACGTGGCCGGCAAGATGCCGGCGGGCGTCGCCGCGCTGGCGATCGTCGTTCCCGACGGCGACTGGTCGCGGCGGCTCAAGGCCACGCGCGTCTGGAGCAACAAGGATTTCGACCTCGCGATCCTGCACGTTCCGGAACTGAAGCGGCCCAACGTCGTGCTCTCGGCGGCGCCGTGGCAGAAGCTCGAGAAGGGCGAGCCGGTGTTCGCGTTCGGCTTCCCCAAGGCCGGCGACACGACCGGCGCCACGCTCGAAACCTCGTTCACGCGCGGCGACGTCTCCAAGACCGAGCGCGCGCGCGGCACCAAGGACGGCGCGGTGCAGGCGATCGTCCAGCACACCGCGTCGCTCAATCCGGGCAATTCGGGCGGGCCGCTGTTCAACCAGTGCGGCGAGGTGGTGGCCATCAACACCTTCGCCGCGCAGTCGACGTTCAAGATCACCAAGGGCAATGGCGGCGAGACCGTCGCGCACGGGCCCGCCGTGTCGGGCGTCTACTACTCGCCGCATGTCAGCGCGCTGCTGCGCTTCCTCACCACCGAGGAGGAGCTCAAGAAGATCAAGTTCGAGAGCAGCAGTGCGGCGTGCAGCAAGAGCGCCACCAGCATCCCCTACGAGATGTACGTCGCGATCGGCGCCGTCTCGATCCTGGCGCTCGCCTCGCTGCTGCTGGCGCTGACGCGCAAGCGCGGCACGGTGCAGGTGATCGAGAGCTACAGCCAATGGGTGCGCCGGCGCAGCGGCGGCAGCGCGGTGGCCCATGCGCCGCCGCCGCCCGTCGTCGGCCCCGGCGGCGGCTGGACGCTCACCGGCAAGGATTCGAGCGGCGAGGCCGTCTATCTCGCGATCGGCCGCCACGAGCTCGAGAACGCGAGCCTCGGCGCCGACAAGGGCCTCGTGATCGGGCGCAGCAAGGCGCTCTGCGCCAAGGTGATCGCCGACGGCAGCGTCTCGCGGCGCCACGCGCGCATCGTGGCGCTGGGCAAGGGCCTCGCCGTCGAGGACCTCAACTCCTCGTTCGGCGTCACGGTCAACGGCAAGCGGGTCGATCCTTACAAGGCCGTGCCGATCCCCAACGGCGCCACCGTCGCCTTCGGCGACGTGAAGCTCACGCTCAAGGAGACCTGAGCGCCCGCGGACGGCCCTTGTATTCCGCGCGGTACCCGCCAGAATCCGGCCCCGCGACGGGGATTCGGGAAAGTCGGGTGCGCGATGCGGCGTAAGCGTTGGTTCGGCGGGATTCTCCCGGCGATGATGTTCGGCATGGCGGCGCTCGGCGCGCCCGCCGGCACGGCCCAGGCGTTCGACGCCAAGAAGGCCGATCTGAGCGTCATCCGCGTCGTCGTCTTCGAGGTCAAGAACGGCAAGCGCACCGGGACCTACAGCTTCGGCACCGGCTTCGTCGTCGACAACGAGTACGTGGTGACCAACCACCACGTGACGGACGATTCGGAGTTCACGAAGGACGGCGGCGCCTCCGAGCGCGTCGTCGTCGACGGATCGACCAAGAACCTGCGCGCCGCGCAGCTCGTCTGGCACGCGGCCGAGCTCGATCTCGCGGTGCTCAAGGTTCCCGGCCTGACGCGGCCGACGCTGAAGCTGTCGAACGCGCCGCCGCTCGATTATCCCGACAAGGCGGCCTCGGTCTGGGCCATCGGCTTCCCCGGCATCGCCGACCGCTCGATCAGCTCCGAGACGGCGTTCGTCCACTCCACGGTCACGCAGGGGATCGTCGGCAAGGTGGTGATGGGCCGCGCCGGGCAGAAGGACAAGGTCCGCCCGATCATCCAGCACAACGCCAGCATCAACAAAGGCAATTCCGGCGGGCCGCTGTTCGACAATTGCGGCGTCGTCGTCGGCGTCAACACCTTCGGCGCGGTCTCGACGATGGAAGTGAGCCGCGACCAGCGCGGCCGCGACGTCGCCGCCGGCATGCCGAACACCGGCATCTTCTATTCGCCGCACATCAGCAACCTCATCGACGCGCAGAAGACGATCCCCGCGCTCGCGGCGATGAAGCTCGACGTGACGCCGGCGCCGTGCGCGGCGCCGACGGCGGAGGCGCCGGGCCTCCCGGTGTGGATCTACGGCGTCATCGGCCTCGTCGTGCTGCTCGCGCTGACCTCCACCGTGATCGCGTTGCGCAAGGGCACCACGCGCGAGATCGTCCGCGTCGTCGAATCGTACAGCGCCTACATCCGGCGCAAGGGCGACCCGCCCTCGGTACGCGTCCGCAAGGAGGCGTCGCGCGCCGCGTCGCAGCCGCCCTCGGCGACCGCGCCGGCGCGCCCGGCGAAGGCCGCGGCGGCGCCGGCGGCCGACGCCGGCAGCAAGCTCGTGCTCTCCGGCCGCGGCGGCGACAAGAAGTTCCGCGTCGAGATCACCGCCGAAGAGCTCGAGCGCGCGGCCGCGGCCAGCGAAAGCGGCATCGTGCTCGGGCGCAGCCAGAGCCTCTCCGACAAGGTGATCGACGACCCTTCGGTGTCGCGCCGCCACGCCAAGTTCTTCCTCGCCGACGGCGTGCTCATGGTCGAAGACATGGGCTCCGCCTACGGCACCAAGATCAACGGCAAGGCGCTCGGCGCCAACGAGGCGGGCGGCTTGAAGCCGGGCGACAAGCTGACGATCGGCGGCGTGCAGCTCGACGTCGGACGCGCCTGAGCGCGCCGGCGTCTACGCAAATTTTCTTGCTTTAGGGGGGCGTGCGACTCATCATGCGCGCGCCCGCCTGCGGTCGCGTCGCGAGACCGCGCGCGCTGCGGGCGCTTGGGAGATTTCGGAATGAAATCAGTGCGGTGGATGGCGCGCGGCGCGCTCGTGGCCCTGGCCCTCGGCGCGCCCCACGCGGCGCCGGCACCGGCCTTCGCGTTCGACGTCAAGCGCGCCGATGCCTCCGTCGTCCGCGTGCTCGCCGTGGTGGTGAAAGAGCAGGGCGGCCGCCTGCAGCCGGTCACCGGCGGAACCGGCACCGGATTCGTCATCGACCGCGAGCACGTCGCCACCAACTATCACGTCATCCATATCGAGGATCAGGTCGCCAAGGTCGAGGGCGGCAAGGAATACATCGCCGTGCGCGAGCCGGGCTCGAAGCAGAACGTGCGCGCGACCGTGGTCTGGAAGTCGAAGGAGCTCGATCTCGCGGTGCTGAAGGTGCCGGGCCTCCGGCGCGATCCGCTCACGCTCTCGAGCGCCACGCCGATGGACTATCCGCCCAAGGGCGCCAAGGTGTACGCGCTCGGCTATCCCGGCATCTCCGACCAGGCGCTGCAGTCGGAAGAGGGCTTCGTCACCTCGACGCTGACCTCGGGCGTTGTCGGCAAGACCGTGCGCGCCGGCGTCGGCGGCACGACGCGGCCGGTGATCCAGCACGACGCCGCGATCAACACCGGCAATTCGGGCGGCCCGCTGTTCGACAATTGCAACGTCGTCGTCGGCGTCAACACCTTCGTGGCGCTCTCGCGCCTGCAGGTGATGGAAGACGACAAGGGCCAGCGCATCGCCACCGGCGCCACCTCGGCGGGCATCTCGCTGTCGCCGCATGTCGGCAATCTGATCGCGGCCGTGCAGCAGGTGCCGGCGCTCAAGGACGTCCGCCTCCAGCTCAGCAGCGCCAGCGACTGCGCCGACGAGGCGGGCGGCGTTCCGGTCTGGCTCTACGCCGCGATGGGCGTCTTCGCGCTGATGGCGATGACCGGGATGATCGTGGCCTTCACGCGCCGGCGCGAGGTCGTGCGCGTGGTCGAATCCTACAGCGCCTGGGTGCGCCGGAAGGGCGTCGCGCCCGGCGCGCCGCGCACCTCGGGCGTGAAGCCCGCCGCCGCCCCGCCGCCGCCGCCCGCCGGCGAGCCCACCGCGGTGCCGCCGCGCGCGGCCGCGCAAACTTCGGAGCCCACGGCCGCCGGCACCGCGATGCCGGCGCCGCGCGGGCGCATGGACGCGCGCACCGATTCCGGCGCCGCTCCGCCGCCCGCGGCCGGCGACTGGGTGCTGTCGGGCTTCGACACGCAGGGCAACACGCTGCGCGTCGCGATCTCGCAGGCCGATCTCGACAAGGCGATGGCCGGCGCCGAGAAGGGCGTGATCCTCGGCCGCAGCAGCAGCCTCTCCGACAAGATCGTCAACGACCCGAGCGTCTCGCGCCGCCATGCCAAGCTCGCGCGCGGCGAGGGCGGCGGGCTCGTGCTCGAGGATCTCAACTCGGCCTACGGAACGAAGGTCAACGACGAAGCCGTCGCGGCCTTCCAGAAACGCGCGCTCGCCGCCGGCGACAAGGTGACGATGGGCGCGATCACGCTCGACTTTTCGCAGATGCCCTGAGCGGGGCCGCGGCCACGCCCGCGGCCTTGCGCTAACGAAGCGTTAACCATAGACCGCGCACAACGCGGGAACAGACGCGGCGCAGCCCCGGACGCCATCGAGGACGGCAAGCACGATGCACGGTAGCCGAGCGGAGTGGAGCGAAGCCGACGCCGCGGCAGCGGCGGCGGACCGCGCGCCCGCGGCGCCGCGCGCGAGCGCGTCGTTCGTGCTGGCCGCCGGCGTGCTCGGCCTGGCGGTGCTGGCCGGCCTGTTCGGCCTCGCTTCGGCCGAGGCGCCGGCCTGGGCGAAACTCTCGATCCTGTTCGCGATCCTCGTGCCGGCGGGCATTCTCGGCCTCGCCGCGCTGCGCCGCCGCCCGGCGCTGACCGGGGCCATGCCGGAAAGCAAGAGCCGCCTGCTTCGCCGCGCCGCCGACGCCGTGGACGAGCCGCGTGCCGTGCTCGGGCCCGGCGGCGAGACCGTGCACGCCAACGCCGCGTTCATCGACCTGTTCAAGAAGTCGGCTGCCGGCGCCGGCGGCGATCCGGTGGCGGGCGTGTTCGGCGGCGATCCCGAGCAGCTGCGCGCGTTCGCCAAGCTCTGCGGCGACGCCAAGATGGGCCTCGCCGGGCAGGCCAATTTCCCGCTGCCGGTCTCGCAGAACGGCCCCGGCGTGCGGCGCATCCACGCGACGCCGGTGCCGGAGCATCCCGGCCACATCGTCCTGCGCATCCAGGACCTGCCGCATCAGCGCAACCCGTCGCACGACGACCGCGACCGCTTCGTGGCGCTGCTCGACGCGATCGGCCTCGGCTATTACGAGATCGACGTCAACGGCCGCCTCACCTACTGCAACGCGACCTTCGGCGAGTGGCTCGGCCTGGCGCCGGCCGATCTCATCACGCGCGGCGTTCCGCTCGGCAGCCTGATCGCCTCGGGCATCCCGCGCTCGGGCGCGCCCTACGATCCGTTCGGCGGACGCAGCGGCGAGGGCAGCGGCCAGGTCGTGCTGCGCGGGTTCAACGGCCGCGACGCCGCGGTCCACATCGTGCAATCCGTGGCGCGCGACGGGGCGCCGGGCCTGCTCGCGCGCGCCGTCGTCCGCGATCTCTCCGCCGAACGCCGCTGGCGGCAAAGCCTCGCCGAATCCGACGAGCGGCTGCAGCGCCTGTTCGACGACGCGCCGATCGGGCTCGCGCTCGTCGATTCGGCCGGCGCGATCCGCCGCTGCAACGAGCCGTTCCGCGCGCTCGCGGGCGGCGATGCCGCCGAGCTGCGCGGCATGCGCATCGGCGACCTGCTCACCGACGAGAGCCGCGACCGGCTCAACGAATCGCTGCGCCACGCGCTCTCGGGCCAGACCGACGCGTCGTCGGTCGACGTGGCGCCGCGCCATCGGCCGGCGAGCGTGATTTCGGCCCAGCTCTCGCGCATGGTCATCGACGGCGAGCCGCTGTTCATCGTCTACGGCCTCGACGCAACCGAGCAGCGCACGCTGCAGAGCCAGGTGAACCAGGCGCAGAAGATGCAGGCCGTCGGCCAGCTCGCCGGCGGCATCGCGCACGACTTCAACAATCTGCTGACCGCGATGATCGGCTATTGCGATCTCGTGCTGCAGCGCCACCGGCCCGGCGAGCAGAGCTTCGCCGACATCATGCAGATCAAGCAGAACGCGAACCGCGCGGCCGATCTCGTCAAGCAGCTGCTCGCGTTCTCGCGCCAGCAGACCCTGAAGCCCAAGGTGCTGAAGGTCACCGACGTGCTGACCGACCTCACGCACCTGTTGCAGCGGCTGGTCGGCACCAACATCTCGCTGCGCGTCGTCCACAGCCGCGATTTGGGCTTCGTCCGCGTCGACCAGGGCCAGTTCCAGCAGGTGATCGTCAACCTCGTCGTCAACGCGCGCGACGCGATGCCCGACGGCGGCACGATCACGGTCGAGACCAAGACGCTGAAGCTCGCGCGCCCGCTCCAGCGCGGCCACGAGCTGATCCCGGCCGGCGAGTTCGTCGAGATCGACGTGATCGACGAGGGCACCGGCATCAGCCCCGAGAACATCCAGCGCATCTTCGAACCGTTCTTCACGACGAAAGAGGTGGGGCGCGGCACCGGCCTCGGCCTTTCCACCGTCTACGGCATCGTCAAGCAGACCGGCGGCCACGTGCTGGTCGAGAGCACGGTCGGCAAGGGCTCGCTGTTCACGGTGCTGATCCCGCGCTACCACCCGCAGAGCGAGGCGGAGACCGAGCGCGCCGCGCCCAGCTCCGACACGCCGACCCGCGACCTCACCGGCGCCGGCTCGGTCCTCGTCGTCGAGGACGAGGATCCGGTGCGCGCATTCTCGGTGCGCGCGCTGCGCAACAAGGGCTATACGGTGTCCGAGGCACGGAGCGGCGTCGAGGCGCTCGAGGTGCTCGAGCGCATGGAGCGCCCGGTCGATCTCATCGTCACCGACGTGATGATGCCGCAGATGGACGGGCCGAGCCTGATCAAGAAGGTCCGCGAGAAGTGGCCGGCGATCAAGGTCATCTGCATCTCGGGCTACGCCGAGGAGAGCTTCCGCGACAAGATCGGCAGCTGGGACGACATCTGGTTCCTGCCGAAGCCCTACAGCCTCAACCAGCTCGCCGGCCTCGTCAAAGACGCGATCGGCGCCGGCAAGCGGGCGGCATAGGCCGGCTCCGGAGAGGCCGCGCGCGTTCCGTCGCCTCGCTGCGCCCGGCAGGGCGCAAGCCGCCTACCCGAACTGCGGGAACAGTTTGAGGGCGTGGTCGCGCTCGATGCCGCGCAGCACGTCGGCGCCGAGATTCATGTCGACGAGGCCCTTGACCGTGGCGGCCAAGGTGGCTTCGGGCGCGAACGGATAGTCGCTGCCGAACAGCACCTTCTCGGGCGCCACCAGCTCCAGCAGCGAGCGGAATGCGAGCCAGTTGGCCGAGAGCGCGGTGTCGTAATAGAGCCGCTTGAGCTCGGGCAGCACGCCGTTCGGCACCTTCTCCTTGTATTCGGGCCGCATCGCGAGGCGCGCGATGCGCTCGGCGAGGAACGGCAGCGCGCCGCCGGCATGCGAGAAAATCCATTTGATGTTGCGGCAGCGGGCGAGGGTGCCGCCGTAGAGCAGCGACGTGATCGCCCGCGTCGTGTCGAACGGAAAGTCGAGCGTGGCCGGCGGATATTCCGGCTGGCACTGGTTGCACGCGGCCGTGTTCGGGTGGAAGTAGACGACGGCGCCGCGCCGGTCGAGCTCGTCGAACACCGGGGCGAAGGCCGGATCGCCGGGATACTTGCCGCCGTAGTTCGTCATCAGGCCGATGCCATCCGCCTTGAGCTCGTCGAGCGCATGGCGGATCTCGGCGAGGCTGGCATCGACGTCGGGCAGCGGCAGCCCGGCGAAGACGCCGAAGCGCTTCGGGTGGTCGCGCCGGAGGTTCGCGGCGTAGTCGTTGGCGTGGCGGCAGAGCCGCGCCGTCGCCTCGAGATCGCCGAACCAGAAGCCCGGCGCCGAGATCGACGTCACCGCGGTCGCGATGCCGTGCCGGTCCATGACTTCGATCGACTTGGCCGGCGACCAGTCCGGGGTCTTGCCCGCGACGCTGATGACGCCGATCCGGTCGTGGCCGACCTCGGTCACGTAATCGGGCGGCAGGATGTGGTGATGCACGTCGATGCGGTGCGGCGCCATGCGGACTCCCCTCGGCTCTCCCCGTGCGCCCGTGCTTATTGCAATTCGCGGCGCGGGGCCAGCGCCGGGCGCGCAGCCGTCCTCAGCGCGGCCGCCCGAGCGCCGCCGCCCACTCGGCGGCCCAGCCTTCGAGCGCCAGCAGCGCCGGCATCAGGCGGCGCGCGAGCGGCGTCAGCGCGTAGCCGCTGCCGCCGTCGTGGCCGACGAGGCCGGCTTCCGCCAGCTCGCCGAGGCGCTGCTGCAGGACGCTCGGCGAGACGCCGCCGCACGCCGCCTGGAGCGCGCGGAAGGTCAGCGGCGCCGCGCGCAGTTCCCACAGGATGCGCAGCGTCCAGCGGCGGCCGAGCAGGTCGAGCGCGGCCATGACCGGCCGGCCGGTGGCGGAGCCGCGCACGCGCCGGCCGGGCAGCGGCGCCGCGGCGCGCGGCGAGGGGGACGGGCGGCGGGCCATGATCCTCCTTGCGCTACGAAAATCGTAGCATTAGGATGCTTCGGATATCGTAGCATCCGTTCCGGTCCGGAGGAAGCCCATGCCGCGTCTCGCCCCGCTCGCCGAGCCCTTTCCGCCCGCCGTGGCCGAAGAACTCGCGCGCATGATGCCGCCGGGCGTGCCGCCGATCGGGCTGTTCCGCACCGTCGCGCACAATCCGCGCGTGCTCGCACGCTGGCGCGCCGGCGCGCTGCTCGACAGGGGCTCGATCTCGCTGCGCGAGCGCGAGATCGCGATCCTGCGCACGACGGCGCGGCTCGGCGCCGAATACGAGTGGGGCGTCCATGTCGGTTACTTCGCCGCCAAGGCCGGGTTGGGCGCGGCCGAGCGGCACGCGACGGTCCATGGCGGTCCGGAAGCGTGGCGCGGCGCCGAAGCCGTGCTGGTCCGCATCGTCGACGCGCTCGTGGACGACGCCACGCTCGGCGACGCGCTCTGGGCCGAGGCGGCCGCCCATTACGCGCCGGCGCAGATCATCGAGATCCTGTCGCTGGTCGGCTTCTATCACCTCGTCGCTTTCGTCGCGAACGCCGCCGGCGTCGCGCGCGAGCCGGGCGCGCCCGGCTTTCCGGCGGCGGCCTGATCGGGCGGCCGGGAACAAGAGGGGGACATCGCGAAAGAACACTTGACGAACTGGAACGAACGAGGTACATCCGTGGTGTGCATAAGGTTCCGTTGCGCCGGCGCGCGGCGCTGTGAAATAAGAGGGCGATTCACATGTCTCAGGCGGCGGCGCTGCGTCTCGTCGAGAAGGACGACAAGGGCGGAATGGACAAGAGCAAGGCGTTGGAATCGGCGATGAGCCAGATCGAGCGGGCCTTCGGCAAGGGCTCGATCATGCGCCTCGGCGTCGGCCAGAAGGCGCTCGAGATCGAGGCCATCCCGACCGGGTCGCTCTCGCTCGACATCGCGCTCGGCATCGGCGGCCTGCCCAAGGGCCGCATCGTCGAGATTTTCGGGCCGGAAAGCTCGGGCAAGACGACCCTGGCGCTCCACGTCGTGGCCGAGGCGCAGAAGCGCGGCGGCGCCTGCGCCTTCGTCGACGCCGAGCACGCGCTCGACCCCACCTACGCCGAAAAGCTCGGCGTGAAGCTCGAGGACCTCCTGATCTCCCAGCCCGACGCCGGCGAGCAGGCGCTCGAGATCGCCGACACGCTGGTGCGCTCCGGTGCGATCGACGTGCTGGTGGTCGATTCGGTGGCCGCGCTCGTGCCCAAGGCCGAGCTCGAGGGCGAAATGGGCGATTCGCACATGGGCCTGCAGGCCCGGCTGATGAGCCAGGCGCTGCGCAAGCTCACCTCGTCGATCTCGCGCTCGCAGACGCTCGTCATCTTCATCAACCAGATCCGCATGAAGATCGGCGTCATGTTCGGCAATCCCGAGACGACGACCGGCGGCAACGCGCTGAAATTCTACGCTTCGGTGCGGCTCGACATCCGGCGCATCGGCCAGATCAAGGAGCGCGACCAGGTCGTCGGCAATCAGACCAAGGTGAAGGTGGTCAAGAACAAGGTGGCGCCGCCGTTCAAGGTCGTGACCTTCGACATCATGTACGGCGAGGGCATCTCCAAGTCCGGCGAGCTGGTCGACATGGGCGTGGCCGCCGGCCTCATCGAGAAGTCGGGCGCCTGGTTCTCGTTCGAAGACCAGCGCATCGGCCAGGGGCGCGAGAACGCCAAGCAGTTCCTCAAGGACAATCCCGACATTGCCGCCAAGATCGAAGCGCAGCTGCGCGAGAACGCCGGCGTCCTCGCCGGCAAGATGGAGATCAGCGGCGCCGGCGAGGACGGCGACGGCGAGTAGGCCCGGCCGGCCGCGGCCACCCCCTCTCTGCCAACGCGCGGGCGCCGGCCTCCGGACAGGGGGCGGCGCCCGCGGCGTTTCCGGGGCCCGGCGCGCTGTTGAGGCAGGGCGCTCATGCCGGTAAAAGCGGTGGGTTTCCGGCGCGGGGGAGGGGCGATTCGCCCGTTGCGCCGGGCCTCCGGCGAACCGACATAGAGCCCATGAGCACCGGCAACGACATCCGCGCGAGCTTTCTCGATTTCTTCCGCAGGAACGGCCACGAGGTCGTCGCCTCGAGCCCGCTCGTGCCGCGCAACGACCCCACGCTGCTGTTCACCAACGCCGGCATGGTGCAGTTCAAGAACGTGTTCACCGGCGTCGAGAAGCGCGACTACA
>JAEULD010000320.1 GCA_016792765.1 Candidatus Odyssella sp. | reverse complement strand
CGCCGGCGCCGCATGGCCGGACCTCGTCGGCGATTGCGAAGGCATCCTGCGCGCGGCGCTCGCCGCCGTGCCGCCGGCGCTGTCGGGCGGCGCGCTGCGCTGGCGCGGCGGCGCGGCCGATCCGGCGGCGCCGTTCGAGCGCATCTCGGTGGCCGAGGCATTCGCGCGCCATGCCGGCATCGACCTGCACGCGACCGCGCCCGATCCGCTGCGGCCCGACGTGGCAGCTCTGGCCGCCGCCGCACGGCGGATCGGCATTGCCACGCAACCCCACGACACGTGGGAGGACGTGTTCTTTAAGATCTTCCTCGATCGCGTCGAGCCGAAGCTCGGCTTCGGCCGCCCGGCGATCCTGCACGGCTATCCCGCCTCGATGGCCGCGCTCGCACGCATCGACAGCGCCGATCCGCGCGTGGCCGAACGCTGCGAGCTGTTCGTGGCCGGGCTCGAGCTCGCCAACGGCTTCGGCGAGCTCACCGACCCGGCCGAACAGCGCCGCCGGTTCGAGGCCGACATGGCGAAGAAGCAGGCGCTCTACGGCGAGCGCTTCCCGATCGACGAAGACTTCCTCGCCGCCGTCGGCGCGATGCCCGCGGCCGCCGGGATGGCGCTCGGCTTCGACCGGCTGGTGATGTGCGCGACCGGCGCCGAGCGCATCGAAGACGTGCTGTGGGCGCCGGTGGCGGAGTAAGCGCTCCGCCGCGCGGCGGATCGCGGCCCGGTCTTTTGCCGTAACGCCGCGATGATTTGCCGATCGGCGCGAATCGGCTGACGAAGCCGTGATCCAGTGAAGGACGTCACAGTCCGGCCCCGATTTTTCGCCTACATCCCGCCCGCCATCGGGCGCGTCGGATTCCGCCGGCCGCCGGCGCATGGACACCAGGGACCGGGCATCCGCCGCCGCACGCGTCGGCGCTGCCCCGTGGAGACGGCGATGAGCGACGAACTGAACGACCCGCTCTTCGAGCGGCTCGGCCCTCTCGTACTGCGGCTGCTGGCCTATGTCGCGCTGGCGCTGATCGTGGCGCCGGTGGCGCTCGTGGCCGCGGTTCCGTTCTTCGGCTGACGCGGCTCAGCGCGCCTTGGCGCGCGTCGCGAGCAGGAGGCCGCCGACGATGAGCGCCGCGCCGGCGACGTGGTAGAGGCGCACCTGCTCGCCGAGCAGAGCGACGGCGAGCACGGCGGCGAAGACCGGAATGAGGTACTGGAACAGCGTGGCCCGCGCCGCGCCGGCCCGCCGCACGCCGTAGTTCCAGCACGCATAGGCGCCGATCGAGGGAAACAGGCCGAGATAGACGATCGCGATCAACCCGACCGCGTCGGGCGCCGGCGCCGGCGCGCCGAGCGCGTATTCGAGCGCCGCCGTCGCGATCGGCAGGGGCAGCGAGAGCACGATCGTCGTGAACAGGAACACCATCGGCGGCAGCTGGATGCGCCAGACGCGCAGCAGCACGGTGTAGACCGCCCACAGCAGGACCGCGACCATGACGATCGCGTCGCCGGCATTGACCTCCATCGCCGCCATCGTCGCGAGCGAGCCGCGGGCGATGATGACGAGCACGCCGACGATCGAGACGGCGATGCCGGCGACCTCGGCCATCGAAATGCGCTCGCCGAACCCCAGCGCCGCGAGGATCAGGATGAACACCGGCGCCGCCGTGTTGAGCAGCGAGCCGTTGATCGAGGTGGTGAAGGAAAGCCCGGTGTAGGACAGCGAGCTGAAGCCGGTGACGCCGATCGCGCCGAGAATGGCGAGCCGCTTCCACTCGCGGCGCACCTCTCCCCACACGCGCAGCGTCGGCCCGATCGCGAACGGCGCCAGGAACAGCGCGGCCGAGCCCCAGCGCAGCAGGCTGAGCGTCTGCGGCGGGAACTGGTTCTGGATCCAGCGGGCCAAGACCCAGTTGCCGCCCCAGAACAGGGCCGCCGCGGCCAGCGCGAGATAGGCCGGCGCCATCGCCGAGCCGCCGGCGCCCGCCGCGGCCGTTTGGCTGGATCCGGCCATGCGCTCAGTAGACGACGACGGTGCGGATCGACGAGCCCTCGTGCATCAGGTCGAAGCCCTCGTTGATGCGCTCGAGCGGCAGCGTGTGCGTGATGAGATCGTCGATGTTGATCTTCCCGTCCATGTACCAGTCGACGATCTTCGGCACCTGGGTGCGGCCCTTGGCGCCGCCGAACGCCGTGCCCTTCCAGACGCGGCCGGTGACGAGCTGGAACGGCCGCGTCGAAATCTCCTGCCCCGCTCCGGCCACCCCGATGATGACGCTCACGCCCCAGCCGCGATGGCAGCATTCGAGCGCCTGGCGCATCGTCTTCACGTTGCCGATGCATTCGAAGCTGTAGTCGGCGCCGCCCTTGGTCAGCTCGACGAGATGGGGCACGAGATCGCCCTTCACGTCGTTCGGATTGACGAAGTGGGTCATGCCGAACTTCTTCGCGAGCGCGGCCTTCTTGGGATTGAGATCGACGCCGACGATCATGTCGGCCCCGGCCATGCGCGCGCCCTGGATCACGTTGAGGCCGATCCCGCCGAGGCCGAACACGACGACGTTGGCGCCGGGCTCGACCTTGGCCGTGTAGATCACCGCGCCGATGCCGGTGGTGACGCCGCAGCCGATGTAGCAGATCTTGTCGAACGGCGCGTCTTCGCGGACCTTCGCCAGCGCGATCTCGGGCAGCACCGTGTAGTTCGCGAAGGTGGACGTGCCCATGTAGTGGAACACCGGCTTGCCGCCGAGCGAGAACCGGCTGGTGCCGTCGGGCATCAGGCCCTTGCCCTGCGTCGCGCGGATCGCGGTGCAGAGATTCGTCTTGCCCGAGAGGCACGATTTGCACTGCCGGCATTCGGGCGTGTAGAGCGGTATCACGTGGTCGCCCTTCTTGAGCGTCGTCACGTCCTTGCCGACGTCGACGACGATCCCGGCGCCCTCGTGGCCGAGGATCGCCGGAAACAGCCCCTCCGGATCCTCGCCCGAGAGCGTGAACGCGTCGGTGTGGCAGATGCCCGTGGCCTTCACCTCGACCAGCACCTCGCCGGCCTTCGGCCCGTCGAGCCGGACCGTCTCGATCTGCAACGGCTTGCCGGCGGCCACGGCAACGGCGGCGCGAACGTCCATGGGCTACTCCTCCCGGTTCGGTCTGTCAGTCGCAGGCGGCCACCGACTCGCACGGACCCGCATCGTCCGCAAGCCCCAACGCCGCATATGCGGCCCGTGCGCGCCCGGCGCGGGCGGCCAGCGGCTCAGTCGCGCCACACCTCGCCGAGCAGGCGCATCCAGTTGCCGCCCAGCACCTTGGCGATGCGGGCGTCGGAATGCCCGGCGCGCGACATCGCGGCCGCGACCAGGTCGAGACGGCGCGGCGTATTGAGCTCGGGAATGTAGGCGAAGACGTCTTCGCTCTCGCCCTTGGCGCCGATGCCGAGCCGGCGGCGCAGCAGCACGCCCTCGCGCCAGCGCCGCCGGAAGTCGTCGCTGAGATCGAGCGGCGTCGTCGAGAGATCGGTCCCGATTCCCACGTGATCCTCGCCGCAGACTCGCAGCAAGTGCTCGAGATGGCGCATGAAGTCGACGAGCCGCGGCTGACCCTCTTCGCGCAGGTACACCATCATGTAGGCGCCGACGACGCCGCCGCGGTCGGCGACCGCCCGCAGAAGATCGTCCGGCTTGTTGCGCGCGTGATCGGCGAGCGCGCGCGCGCCGCTATGCGTCACGGCGACCGGCTGCTTCGACGCCTCGATCGCGTCCCACGAGCTCTTGAGCCCGACATGGCTGAGATCGACCAGAATGCCGAGCGCGTTCATGCGCTCGATGCAGGCGCGGCCGAGCCGCGACAGGCCGGCGTCCGCCGGCTCGACGCATCCGTCGGCGAGCAGATTGCGGCCGTTGTAGGTGAACTGACAGACGCGGAGACCGAGGTGGTAGAACAGGTCCACGCGGTCGGCGCGGTCGTCGAACGCGGTGCCATCCTGGAATCCGGCGATGATGCCGAGGCGCCCGGTGCCCTTGGCATCCTCGATGTCGGCGACGCTGCGGATCTTCATCAGCACGCCGGGGTGCGCGGCGAATTCGCGCTCCCAATAGGCGAAGTTGCGCACCGCGTCCTCGAACGCCGAGTATTGGTGGCCGATGTGGCTGAGCGTGGCGTTGACCGCCGTGATGCCGGAACGCTTCGCGTTCGCGAGCATCTCGGCCGTGAGCGGCGCGTCGTAGATGCCGGGCACGTTGAACGGGGTGGGCGTCGCCAGCATGTCGAGCACGAACGCATCGTCGTAGCCCGCCCACGCGGCCGTCTGCTGCGCCGTATCCATTACCCCCTCCTCGCGCCGGGCGAAGTCCCTACTCCGCGTGCCGCACGCGCGCGAAAATCTCGTTGAACGCGGCGACGGCGGCTTCCGGCCCCGCGGGATGGCCCCACACGCCGTTGACGACGGCGAGGAAGTCGGCGCCCGCCTCGACCAGCGGCGCGCAATTCTCCACCGTGATGCCGCCGATGGCGACGCAGGGCACGGTCATCGACATCGACCAGTCGCGCAGCAGCTCGACGTCCGCGCGCGTCTTCGGCTCCTTGGTCGCGGTCGGGAAGAACGCGCCGAACGCCACGTAGTCCGCGCCCTGCTCCGCCGCCTCGTAGGCGAGATGCTTCGAGTCGTGGCAGGTGACGCCGACGATGCCGGCCGAGCCCATCGCCGCGCGCGCGCTCGCATAGCCGGCGTCCTCCTGCCCGACATGCACGCCGTCGGCGCCGAGCGCGGCCGCGAGATCGGGCCGGTCGTTGACGATGAACGCCACGTCGCGCGCGTGGCAGAGGGGCATCAGCGCGCGCGCCGCGCGGCGCACCGCATCGTCGCTCGCGCCCTTCAGGCGAAGCTGCAGGCAGGCGACGTCGCCGCCGCCGAGCGCGGCTTCGAGCTCGCGCCGCAAGGCTTCGGGATCGAAAGCGGGCGGCGTGACGAGATAGAGGCGGCAGCGATTGTCCGCGTCGCGCTCCACGTCAGCCTTCTTGGCCCTTGTAGATCCTGACGATCGCGTCGAGCAGCTTGAGCGCGTCCTCGCGCGGGCGCTGGAACGCGTTGCGGCCCATGATCGAGCCGTTGGCGCCGCCCTTGTTCAGCTCGCGTACCTCGTCGAGGATTTCCTTCTCGCCCTTGGCCGCGCCGCCCGAGAACACGACGATGCGGCGGCCGTTGAAGCAGCTCTGCACGACATGCGCGATCCGCGCCGAAAGCGTCGAGATGTCGATCTTCTGCTTCTCGTAGATGGCCTTGGCCTCGGCCTGCTCGATGAACGCGGTCGGCGGCTTCACCTTGATGATGTGGGCGCCGAGCATCGCCGCCATGTGCGCAGCGTAGGCCGTCACGTCGATCGCGGTCTCGCCGTCCTTCGACAGCTTGCCGCCGCGCGGATAGGACCAGATCACGACCGCGAGGCCGTTCGCCTTGGCCTCTTCCGACATCGCGCGGATTTCCTCGAACATGCCGTACTGGTCGTCCGAGGCCGGATAGATCGTGAAGCCGATCGCCGAGCAGCCGAGGCGCAGCGCGTCTTTCACCGACGCGGTGACGGCCTGGTCCTTCTGCGTCGAATGCGAGTTCGCGCTGTTGACCTTGAGGATCAGCGGAATCTGGCCCGCGAACGTGTCGGCGCCGGCCTCGATCATGCCGAGCACCGAGGCATAGGCCGAGAGGCCGGCGTCGATCGCGAGCTGGAAATGATAGTGCGGGTCGTAGCCGTCGGGATTGGGCGCGAAGCTGCGCGCCGGCCCGTGCTCGAAACCCTGATCGACCGGCAGGATCACGAGCTTGCCGGTGCCGGCGAGGCGGCCCTGCATCAGGATGCGCGCGAGGTTGGCCTTGGTGCCGGGAGTATCGCTTTCGTAATTGTCGAGGATACGCTTGACGCGGGGCGTGATCTTCATGGCTCCAGAACTCGCGCGGGGGATGTTCCGGCCGCGGACGGCGGCGGGTCGCGCGATGATTAGACCGGCGCCCCGCCCATTGCAACCGGGCGCGGGCGCAGGCCGGTTCCGCGCCCCGCTAGCGGCGGGGCGCCCGCGCGAGGAGGCGCGCCCCCGACGCGCGCGCGATGGCGGCGACGCGCGCGCGGGCGCGGGGATCGCCGCCCAGCACGATCGTGGTGAAACCCATGCGCAGCGCCGATAACGCGAAGCCGGGCGCATCCCCGCAATCCATCACGGCCTCGACGGCGGCGCCGGGATATTCGGCCCGCGCGGCGTCGATCAGCGCCCAGAAAAAGCCGACGCCGAGATTCGACGCGGCGCGGGGCGGGCTGACGAGGACGACCGGCCGGCCCGCCGCCGCGCTCAAGACGGCGCGCGCCTCGGCCAGCGAGCCCACCACGGCGACGCGGCGATTCCGCCTGCGCTGCAATCGCTTGACCTTCATCGACGGCCCTGGACTAGGCCGCCCGCGATCATGGCATTTTCGCGGCGCGGCGCCGCAGCGGCGTAGGTGGCGGCGGCGTTCGCCGCGTAATAACCTAGTGCCGAACCCGTGACAAAGGCCCCGGCCCGGGCGGGCGCCGGCCTGACGGAGCGCTTCTTGAACGACTCACCCAAGCCTCGCCGGCGCTGGCGCCGGCTCGTCCTTGCCGCCGCCGTGCTGGCCGCCGCGGCCGCCGGTGCCTGGTACTTCCTGGGCGGCGTCGCGACGGTGACGGTGGCCCGCCCCGAGCGCGGACCCGCCGTGGAGGCCGTCTACGCCACCGGCGCGGTGGAACCGACCTTTTGGGCGAAAGTGTCGTCGACCGTGGTCGGCCGCATCGCCGAGATTCCGGTCAAGGAAGGCGACAAGGTGAAGGCCGGCGACGTGCTGATGCGCCTCGACGACCGCGAAGCGAAGCACAAGCTCGCCGAGGCCGAGGCGAAAGAACGCTTCCTCACCCAGGAGGTCGCGCGCATGTCGATGCTGGCGCAGCGCGACTTCGCCTCCCAGCAGCAGTTCCAGCGCACGGTCAGCGATCACGCCCAGGCGGTCGCCGCGGTGGCCCAGGCGCGCCAGCGGCTGAGCGATCTCACCCTCACCGCGCCGCTCGACGGCGAAGTGCTTCGGCTCGACGGCAATGTCGGCGAAGTGCCGCGTGCCGGCGACGTCGTCGTCTGGGTGGGCCAGCGCGAGCCAATGCGCATCGAGGCCGAGGTGGACGAGGAAGACATCCCGAAGGTCCAGCGCGGGCAAAAGGTTCTGGTCAAGGCCGATGCCTGGCCCAACCGGGTCTTCGTCGCGCACGTGACCTCGCTGACGCCCAAGGGCGATCCGGTCAGCAAGAACTACCGCGTGCGCATCACGCTCGATCCCGGGCAGCCGCTCCAGATCGGCATGACCGCCGAGGTGAACATCGTCGCGCGCGAAACCAAGGACGCGCTGCTGGTTCCGTTCGGCGCGCTGCGCGGCGAGGCCGTGTTCGTCGTCGACGGCGCGCGCGTGCGCCGCCGGACGATCAAGGCCGGCATCGTCGGCACGACCAAGGTCGAGGTGCTCGAGGGGCTCAAGGATAACGAGCTCGTCGTCGTCGACCCGCCGCCGGGCCTCAAGGACGGCGATTTCGTGAAGTCGCGCTCCGCGCCGGCGCCGAAAGAAGGCGCCGCGGCCGCGGCCCGCTGAGCCGGCGCGCCTTGAACCTCAAGCTCGACATCGCGCTGACGCACCTGAAGTTCAGGAAGCGGCAGACGCTCGTCTCGGTCCTGGGCGTGGCGATGGGCGTCGGCTTCTTCATCGCGATCGCCTCGCTGATGCAGGGCTTCCAGGAAGACATCGTGCGGCGCGTGATCGACAACTCGCCGCACATCACGATGAAGGACGAGTTCCGCGATGCGCCGCGCCAGCCGGTGGAGATCGCGTTCGCCGGCGGCGCCATCGCGCTCAGGGGCGTGAAGCCCAAGACCGAGATCCGCGGCATCCGTCGCGCCGGCCAGATCATGCAGGCGCTGACGATCTGGCAGGGCCTCACCGTCTCGCAGGTGCTGTCGGGCCAGGGCTTCCTGCGCTACGGCAGCAAGGAGCGCTCGGCGACCATCACCGGCATCGAGCCCGACCGCGAGCGGCTCGTCACGCGCATCGACAAGGACATCGTCCAGGGCTCGCTCGACGCGCTCAAGACCGCGGGCAACGGCATCATCCTGGGGCGCGGGCTCGCGCGGCGCCTGGCGCTCGAGATGAACGACACGGTGACGGTCACGTCGCCCACCGGCGTCATATTGCGCATGAAGGTGGTGGGCATCTCGCACACCGGCGTGCTCGCGTTCGACGAGGTGAACGCCTACGTCCTGCTGAAGAAGAACCAGATCCTGCAGGGCAAGACCAACATCGTGAACCAGATCCGCATGCGCGCCGACGACGTCAACGCGGCGCGCCCGCTCGCCGCCAAGATCGAGGCCCGCTTCGGCTACCGCACCGAGAGCTGGGACGAGGCGAACGAGGGCGTGTTCGGCGTGTTCTTCATCCAGAACATGATCATGTATTCGGTGACGAGCGCCATCCTCATCGTCGCCTGCTTCGGCATCTTCAACATCATCTCGACGGTGATCTTCGAGAAGACGCGCGACATCGCGATCATGAAGTCGATGGGATTCGCCGAGGGCGACATCCGCGGCATCTTCCTGCTCGAAGGCCTGGCGCTTGGCGCGCTCGGCGCGCTCATCGGCTGCGCGCTGGGGCTCGGGCTCACCTACATCCTCTCGATCATCCGCTTCAAGGCGGTGGGCCTCGTCGAGATCCAGCAGTTCATCCTCAAATGGTCGGTGTGGCATTACGTGATCGCGAGCGCCATCGCCATGGTCTCCGCGGTCGCCGCCGCCTACATCCCCTCGCGCCGCGCCGCCAAGGTGAACCCGGTCGAGATCGTGCGAGGCGCCGCATGACGCCCGCGGTCGAGGCCAAGAACGTCACGCGCGTCCTGCCGGGCACGGTGCCGGTCACGCTCGTGCGCGAGATCGACGTTGCGATCATGCCCGGCGAGTTCGTGGCCATCACCGGGCCGTCGGGCTCCGGCAAGTCGTCGCTGCTCTATCTGCTCGGCCTCCTCGATCGCCCGAGCGGCGGCGCGATCAGCGTGCACGGCGAGGATACGAGCGGGCTTTCCGGCGACGGGCTCGCCGCGCTGCGGCTCAAGCACGTCGGCTTCGTGTTCCAGTTCCATTTCCTGCTGCCGGAGTTCAGCGCGCTCGACAACGTGGTGGTGCCGATGCGGCGGCTCGGCCGGTGGACCGACAAGGAGGCGCGCGAGCGCGCCGAGCGGCTGCTGACCGAGGTGGGCCTCGCCGATCAGATGCGGAAGCGGCCCGACCAGATGTCGGGCGGCCAGCGCCAGCGCGTGGCCATCGCCCGCTCTATGGCCAACGACCCCGACATCATTCTCGCCGACGAACCCACCGGCAGCCTCGATCAGAAGAACGGCCACATCGTGTTCGAGATTTTCGCGCGGCTGGCGAACGATTACCGCAAGTCGGTCATCACGGTGACCCACGATCCGCATCTGGCCGAGCAGACGCACCGCCAGATCCATCTCGTCGACGGCCGCATCGTCGACGACGGCAACGGCGCCAAGCGTACGTTCGACGAGACCGCGCTGCCGGCCCCGCCGGGGGTGTGACCGCGCCGGCCGCGTGCGGGGCCGCGGCGCGATCGGGCCGGCGCGAGCTTTGATGCGGATCAATCCCGAGGTACCGCTGCGCGCTATTGTGCCGTCATGGAATCTCTCGCTCCCTTCCTGCGCCTGGGCGCCGCGCTCGCGATCGGATTCCTGATCGGCTTCGAGCGCGGCTGGCGCCAGCGCGACGATCCCGAGGGCACGCGCACGGCCGGATTGCGCACGTTCGCCCTGATCGGCCTCGTCGGCGGGATCGCCGGATACTTCGCGCGGGCTTCGGGCGGGACGCCCGGCGCCCTCGTTATCGCCGCCGGCTTTTTGGCCGTGGCCGCGCTGGCGGTCGCGATGTATTTCGTGGCCTCGCGCAGCCACGGCTTCATCGGCGCCACGACCGAAATCGCGACGCTCGTCGCCTACGGCCTCGGCGCGCTGGCCGGCCACGGCGAGGTCGTGCTGGCTCTTGCGGCGGCGGTCGTCACCGTGGCGCTGCTCGACACCAAGGCATCGCTGCACGGCCTCCTGCAGCGCATCCAGCAGGACGAACTCCACTCCGCGATCAAGCTGATGCTCGTATCGGCCGTGCTGTTGCCGATCCTGCCCGACCGCGGCTTCGGCCCCGGCGGCGTGCTCAATCCGTACGAATTGTGGTGGATCGTCGTGCTGGTCGCCGGGCTCTCCCTGGCCGGCCACTTCGCCCGGCGTTTCGCCGGGCCGGGGGCAGGACCGGTGCTGACCGGCCTCGCCGGCGGCCTCGTATCCTCCACCGCCGTGACCGTGAGCGCGGCGCGCCTGTCCGCTCACGGTTCCGCGGCCGGCCCGCAAACCGCGGCCGTCGGCGCGGCGCAGACGGTCATGTGCCTGCGCATCGTCGTGGTCGCCGGCGTGCTCAATCCCGGACTCGTTCCGCTGCTGCTGCCGGCGCTCGGCGCGGCGGCCGCCGCCGCGCTGCTGGGTGCCGCGCTGCTCGTCCGCGGCGCCGCTCGCGCGAAGGCGCGCGACGGCGATGGCCCGCCGCTCAAGGCGCCCGACGATCTCGGCACCGCCATCGTCTTTGCCGCGATGCTGGCCGGCGTGATGCTTTCCGTCCATTACGCACGAAGCTGGTTCGGCGTCGGCGGCTTCTACGCTACAGCGGCGCTGGCGGGCCTGGTCGACGTGGATGCGATCACGGTGACGGCGGCGACGCTGGACGACACGCCCGCGGCCCTCGCTGTCGCGGCCATTCTGCTGGCGGCGGGGGTGAACACGCTGATCAAGATCGCGATCGCCTTCGCGCTCGGACCGCGCGCGTTCGGCCAACGCGTCGCCGTCCTGATCGCCGCAACGCTCGCGGCCGGTGCCGCCGGCTTCGCCGCCGCAAGTGCATTCTAGCGAGAGGCGCCACGCGCCGGTGCCGGGCGGCTTTCCCGCGTCGAATTCGGTATAAGCATCGCGCGCAATGAGGGTGCATGCGATGAGCGAACCGAAACCACCGGCTTACGGCTTGGCGAGCCGCGAGGATTGGGCGCGCCTCTCAGGCCGCGAACTGCTTCAGGCCATCATCGACGGCAGGCTGCCGCATCCGCCGATATCGAAGGCGCTCGACTTCTGGATCGTCGAGGTGGGCGAAGGCTTCGCGGCATTCGAGGGCGATGCGGGGCCGCATCTGCTCAACCCGGCGGGCGGCGTTCACGGCGGCTGGGCGCTGACCATGATCGACAGCGCGACCGGCTGCGCCGCGCACACGCTGCTGCCCGCCGGCACGGGCTACACGACGATCGAGACCAAGGGGAATTTCGTGCGCCCGATCACCAAGGATTCGGGACGCATTCGCTGCGAAGGCCGCGTCGTATCGCCGGGCCGGCAGATCATGACCGCCGAGGCGCGCGTGACCGGGCCGGACGGCAAGGTGCTCGCGCACGGAACCTCGACGCTGCTCGTGTTCGGCGCGGGGCGATAGGGCGCCCGATGCCCTCCCGCACGCTCGCGAGCGGCGCAACGGTCGCCTACGGCGATGGCGGCGAGGGCCCGCCGCTCGTCCTGGTGCACGGCTCGCCGGCCGACGGCCGCGCCTGGGGCCGCGCCGCGCGTCACCTGACGGGATACCGAATTCTGACGCCGGATTTGCCGGGCCATGGCGGGTCCGACCCGCTGCCGCATGGCGGCACCGCCGCGATGGCCGAAGCGATCGCCGCGGTCGTCGACGCGGCGGGCGCGCCGGTGTGGCTGGCCGGGCATTCCTACGGCGGCAACGTGGCGTTGCACGCGGCGCTGGCGCGGCCCGGGCGCGTTCGCGGATTGGCGCTGTTCGAGCCGGTGTTTTTCCGCGCCCTCGCGCTCGCCGGCGATCGCGCCGTGCTCGCCGCCGCCGAGGCGCATTTCGGCGACTACGTGCGACGGGTCGCGGGCGGCGAGCACGGCGCGGTGAGCCGGATGATCGATTTCTGGTTCGGAAACGGCGCCTTCGCCGGCCTGCCGGCGGCGGCGCAGGCCTATCTCGTCAAGACGGCCGCCACGAACGCGGCCGACGTGAGATCGGCGCTGACCGAAAGCGTCGCCGCCGAGGCGCTGACGGCGTTGGCGGTCCCGACGCTGATCGCCTACGGCGCCGCGAGCCCGCCCGCCGCGCCAGCCATCGCCCGCGCGCTCGCCAGCCTGCTGCCGAAGGCGACATGCGAAGCGATCGACGGCGCGACGCATGCGATGCTCGACACGCATCCGCAGGCCGTCGCCGCCCTGGTCGCCCGGGCGGCAACCGCATGAAACCGCGCCGCACGGTCCCCGCCGGTCCCGGATGGCTGCGCGCGCTCTCGGCGAAGCCGCTGCGCACGCGCCGGCTCGTGCTGCGCCCGCCGCGCCGCGGCGACGACCGTCTCGTCTATCCGGCGGTGCGCGAATCGATGAAAGACCTCGCGCCGTGGCTGGTCTGGGCGACCGACGCCTACGACGAGAAGGCCTGCCGCGCCTATGTGCGCAACGCGATGCGCGACTACGCGGCGGGCCGAGGCTTCGCACTGTTCATGTTCGCGCATGACGGCGCGTTCGTCGGCGGAACCGGCTTGCATGTGCGCGGGGCGAGCGCGCGCTACTACGAGATCGGATATTGGTGCAGAAGCTCGATGGCCGGGCGCGGCTATGCGACCGAAGCGGTGAAGGCGCTGCTGCGCCTCGCCTTCGCGTCGCCGGACGTCTCCCGGATCGAGATCCGCTGCGATCCGCGCAATCATGCGAGCGAGCGCGTGATCCGGAAATGCGGCCTGAAGCTCGAGGGACGCCTGCGCAAGATCGTCCGCCACCACGACGGGCGGCTCTGCGACCATCTCGTGTTCGCGAAAGTGCGCCGGGCCCGCGCCTAACGGAGATCGAGCCGATAGAACCGGGTGTCCCCGCTCATGCGCGGAAAGGCCGGCGGCAGCGCCGCGCCTTCGACGCGGCGAAATCCGCGCTTCTCGTAGAAGCGGTGCGCGGCGCGGAAGGCTTCGGTCGTGCCCAGCAGGATCGTCGCAAATCCGTGCGCGCGGGCATGGCCGAGCAGCGTCTCGACCAGCGATAGGGCCACCGCGCGCTTCGCCCCGCGCCATTCCTGCGCGACGAACATCTTGCGGAGCGCGCCCGCGCCGCCGCCGATGTCGCGCAGCCCGATCGTGCCGACCGCCTGCCCGGCCTCGTCGCGCGCGACCCAGAACTCGCCCTTGCCGGCGCGATACCACCCGGCGATGTCGTGGAGATCCGGCTGATCCTCCCAGGTGATCGCGAAGCCGAACTCGCCGCGCTGGATGCCGAGGATGAGACTTCGGACGCCGCCGAGATCGCTCGCGGCGTAGGGCGAGATCGCGACCTTCACCGCCGGGCGGCCACGCCTCAGTGCATCAACTTGCCCATCACCACCGCGACGTCGGACATGCGGTTGGAGAAGCCCCATTCGTTGTCGTACCAGGCGAGCACCCGCACGAAGCGGCCGTCGATGACCTGGGTCTGCGTGAGGTCGAAGGTCGAGCTGGCCGGGCTGTGGTTGAAGTCGATCGAGACCAGCGGCGCGGCATTGACCGCGAGCACGCCCTTGAGCGGGCCCGACGCGGCGGCCTTCTTCACCGCCTCGTTCACCTCTTCGGCCGTGGTCGCGCGCCTGGCGTCGAACTTGAAATCGATCAGCGAGACGTTCGGCGTCGGCACGCGCACCGACGTGCCGTCGAGCTTGCCCTTCAGTTCGGGCAGCACGAGGCCCACGGCCTTGGCGGCGCCGGTCGAGGTCGGGATCAGCGAGACGCCGGCCGCCCGCGCGCGGCGGAGATCCTTGTGCAGCGTGTCGACCGTGCTCTGGTCGCCGGTGTAGGCGTGGATCGTCGTCATGAAGCCGCGCTCGATGCCGATCGCGTCGTGCAGCACCTTGGCTACCGGCGCCAGGCAGTTGGTCGTGCACGAGGCGTTGGAGACGATGCCGTGGTTGTTGTTGAGCTGCTGGTGGTTGACGCCGTAGACGACCGTGAGGTCGGCGTTCTCGCCGGGCGCCGAGATCAGCACCTTCTTGGCGCCGGCCTCGATGTGCTTCGCCGCCTTCTCGCGCGCGGTGAAGAGGCCGGTGCACTCCATCACGATGTCGACGCCCAGCGTCTTCCACGGCAGCTTGGCCGGGTCGCGTTCGGCCGAGACCTTGATCGGGCCGCCGCCGAGATCGATCGTGTCGCCCTTCACGGTGACGTCGCCCGGATAGGTGCCGTGCACCGAGTCGTATTTCACGAGATGCGCGTTGGCCTCGACCGAACCCAGATCGTTGATGCCCACGAACTCGACGTCCTTGCGCTTGGCCTCGTAGGCGGCGCGGAGCACGAGGCGGCCGATGCGGCCGAAACCGTTGATGGCAACGCGGAGGGTCATGGCGGTGTCCTTCTTTTTCCTTTTGCTTGGCGGTCAGAATTATGCGGCTCGGGCGGCGCGCGCGCGGCGTGCCGCGACGATATTGGGTCCGTCGGCGGCGAAGGCAAACGCGGCGTCGTAATTCGCGCAGGAACCGGCGCGCTGGCCAGAGGCGCGATTGTCGCGCCTGCCCGCGCCCGGCGCCGCGCCATGGCCGCGCCGGCGCCGGAACCTGCCGTTGTCGGGTCCGGCTCGGCCGATCACCGCGCCTTCCGCCTCGCCCGCTTGGACTTCGGCGCGGCCTTTCTGGCTTTCGCCGCGGCTCGCTTCGCCGGCGCCCGCTTCGCCTTCGCCGCGCCGCGCCCGGCGGCTCCGCCCGGCGGATAGTGGCACACGACTTCGACGTTGTGCCCGTCGGGATCGAGCACGAAGGCGCCGTAGTAGTTCGGATGGTAATGCGCGCGCACGCCGGGCGGGCCGTTGTCGCGTCCGCCCGCCGCCAGGGCGGCCTTGTAGAACGCATCGACGAGCGCGCGGCTCTTCACTGCGAACGCAATGTGCGTGTGCGGCTGCGTCGGCCCGCCGCCCGCCAGCCAGAAATCGGGCGCGGTGTGGCCGAGGCCCGCCGTGGGCTGGCCGCCGGCCTGCTCGGCCGGGAATTCCATCATCACCCGATAGCCGATCGGCGCGAGCGCGGCGGCGTACCACGCCTTGCTCTTCGCGAAATCTCCGGCCGCCAGTCCGACATGGTCGATCATCGCAGGCCTCCTCGCTATCCGAGCCGCGCCTTCACCGCCGCCACGACGGCGTCCGCCGTGATGCCGAAATGCTTGAAGAGGTCGCCGGCGGGCGCCGAGGCGCCGAAGCTCTTCATGCCGACGAAGCCGCCTTCGGTGCCGAGCCAGCGCTCCCAGCCCATGGCGATGCCCGCCTCGACCGCGACCCGCACCGTCCCGGCGCCGAGCACCTGCTCGCGATAGGCCGCCGGCTGCGCCTCGAACAGCGACCAGCACGGCATCGACACGACCGCCGCCTCGATCCCCTCGCCGGCCAGCTTCGCCTGCGCGTCGAGCGCGACCGCGATTTCGGAGCCGGTGGCCAGCAGCGTCACGCGGCGCGGGCCGGTCGATTCGCTGAGCACGTAGGCGCCGCGCGCGCAGAGATTCTCGCGCTGATGGATCGTGCGCACGGCGGGCAGCGCCTGCCGCGTCAGCACCAGCACCGTCGGCGTCTCCTTCGCGGCGAGCGCCAGCGCCCAGCACTCGGCCGTTTCGACCATGTCGGCCGGACGCATCACCTGGAGGTTCGGGATCGCGCGCAGCGCGGCGAGGTGCTCGACCGGCTGATGCGTCGGGCCGTCCTCGCCGAGGCCGATCGAATCGTGCGTCATCACGTAGACGACGCGGATCCCCATCAGCGCGGAAAGGCGGATCGACGGACGGCAATAGTCGGTGAAGACCAGGAACGTGCCGCCGTAGGGAACGATGCCGCGATGCAGGGCCATGCCGTTCATCGCCGCGGCCATGCCGTGCTCGCGCACGCCATAATGGATGTAGCCGCCGCGATAGTCCCCGGCCGTCACGATCTTGTGCGCCTTCACCTGCGTGTTGACCGAGCCGGTGAGGTCAGCCGAGCCGCCGACGAGCTCGGGCATCGTCTTGTTCAGCTCTTCGAGCACCGCGCCCGAGCATTGCCGGGTGGCGAGCTTCGGCTTCTCGGCCGCAGCCTTGGCCTTGAGCGACTCGATCGTCGCCGCGAACGTCGCGGGCAGATCGCCGTGGACGACGCGCTCGAATTCGGCGCGCCTTTCGGCCGGCGCCGCCGCGAGCCGCTTTTCCCATGCCGCGTAACCGGCGCCGCCGCGCGCGCCATAGGCGCGCCAGGCGGCCACGATCTCGTTCGGGACGACGAACGGCGCGTGGGACCAGCCGAGCTTCTGGCGGGCGCCGGCAACTTCCTTCTCGCCGAGCGGCGAGCCGTGCGTGGCGGCGGTGCCGGCCTTCGTCGGCGCGCCGTAGCCGATCACGGTCCGGCAGCGGACCATCGTCGGCCGTCCGTCGGTGCGGCGTGCTTCGGTCAGCGCCGCCGCGATCGCGGCCGGGTCGTGGCCGTCGGCCGCGAGCACGCGCCACCCGGCGGCGGCGAAGCGCATCGTCTCGTCTTCCGACGTCGCGAGGCTGGTCGGCCCGTCGATCGAGATCTTGTTGTCGTCGAACAGGCAGATGAGCTTGCCGAGCTTGAGATGCCCGGCGAGGGTGATCGCCTCCTGCGAGATGCCTTCCATGAGGCAGCCGTCGCCGGCGAGCACGTAGGTGTAATGATCGACGAGATCGTCGCCGAAGCGCGCGGCGAGCAGGCGCTCGGCCAGCGCCATGCCCACGGCGTTGCCGACGCCCTGCCCGAGCGGCCCGGTCGTCGTCTCGACGCCGGCCGCGTGACCGTATTCGGGATGGCCCGCCGTGCGGCTGCCGAGCTGGCGGAAGCGGCGCAGCTCGTCGAGCGTCATGTCCGCATAGCCGGCGAGATGCAGCACCGAATAGAGCAGCATCGAGCCGTGGCCGGCCGACAGTACGAAGCGGTCGCGGTCCGGCCAGTCCGGATGCTGCGGGTCGTATTTCAGGAATTGCGTGAACAGCACGGTGGCCACGTCGGCCATGCCCATCGGCATGCCGGGATGACCCGATTTCGCCTGCTCGACGGCATCCATCGAGAGCGCGCGGATGGCGTTGGCCATCGAGGAGTGCGAGACGGCGGGCTGATGCATTGCTTCGGTTTTCTGCGGGCGGCGCCGGAAACGCGCGGCGCGAAGGGCTTGCGGCGCGCGGAAGATGGCGGGCAGGGAGCGGCGCGTCAACCGCAGGCCGCGCAGCGCCGTGCGCGGCGCCCGAGGCTGTGGAGAAACGCGCGCGGCGGCTTCGCGCCCGAGGCCGCCGGATCGGCGAACCGGCGCCGCGCGCTCGGCCATGTCGCGCGATGCGGCCCCACCGGAACGCGCGGCGTTGGCCGCAGTCCGGGCACCGAGCCGCCCCCGCCGGGAAACTCCGCCGCGCCATTCTTTTCGCGCGCTGCCAGCGGTGGGCGCATTGACGGGGGTTCACGCCACCCCCTATCCTGAGGCCTCAGCCTTTGCCGCCAAGTCGCGGAAACGATTGATCTTCGGCGCGAGCCCTTAAGGGTAGAACGCGAAAGCCCCGCAAGCCATGGAACGGGTGGAACAAGCGAGGATGCGCCTCGACCGGGCGCTCGAAAGACTGGAGGCCGCGCAGCAGGCCTACGACGACCGCGTGCGCGTTCTGAGAGCCGCGGCCGCGCCGCAGGGCCCGGATTGGCAGGAGCTGATTCACGCGGTCGAAACCGTGCAGAAAGAAAATCACGCGCTGATCGAGCGCGAGGATGCGCTGCGCGGCCGGCTCGACAAG
>JAEULD010000304.1 GCA_016792765.1 Candidatus Odyssella sp. | reverse complement strand
CGAATGCTGGGCCAAGAAGCACGCGACCTTCATGATTCTCGGCAGTGTGTGCACGCGCGCCTGCGCGTTCTGCAACGTCGCCACCGGACGGCCGGACCGGCTCGATCCGCACGAGCCCGAACACGTCGCCGCGGCGGTGGCGAAGCTCGGCCTCGAGCACGTCGTCGTCACCTCGGTGGACCGCGACGACCTCGACGACGGCGGCGCGGCGCACTTCGTCCGCACGATCGAAAGCATCCGCGCGGCGGCGCCGGGCACGACCATCGAGATCCTCACGCCGGATTTCCTCCAGAAAGAGGGCGCGATCGAGGCGGTCGCGGCGGCGCGGCCCGACGTCTTCAACCACAATCTCGAAACCGTGCCGCGGCTCTATCCGCGGATTCGCCCGGGGGCCCGCTATTTCCATTCGCTGCGGCTGCTGCAGCGCGTGAAGGAGGTCGCGCCGGGGATGTTCACGAAGTCCGGCCTCATGGTCGGCCTCGGCGAGACGCGCGAGGAGCTCTATCAGGTCATGGACGACCTGCGCTCCGCGGGCGTCGATTTCCTGACGCTCGGCCAATACCTCCAGCCGACGCCGAAGCATGCGGCGATCGACCGTTTTGCGACGCCGGCGGAGTTCGAGGACTACCGGCGCATGGCCTACGGCAAGGGCTTCCTGATGGCCGCCGCCTCGCCGCTGACGCGCTCCTCCTATCACGCGGGCGACGATTTCCGGCGCCTGCGCGAAGCGCGCCGGGCGGAGTCGGACGCGGCGCGCGCGCGCGGAGCCGCGTGATGGCGCTGATCGCGCACCGCGAGACCAAGCTGTTCCCCTACGCGCCGGCGCAAGTGTTCGACGTCGTCGCCGACGTGCAGCGCTATCCCGAATTCCTGCCCTGGTGCGTGGGCGCGCGCGTGACGAGCCGCGACCGCGACGTGTTCGACGCCGAGGTGCTGGTCGGCTTCCGCTTCGTCCGCGAGCGCTACAGCTCGCGCGTGAAGCTGGCGCGGCCCGACGCGATCGACGTCACCTACACCAGCGGCCCGTTCCGCCATCTCGTCAACAACTGGCGCTTCAAGGCGGTGCCCGAGGGCTGCCAGGTCGATTTCTTCATCGAGTTCGAGTTCCGGTCGCCGATGCTGCAGCGCCTGATCGGCGCGCTGTTCCACGAGGCGGTGCGGAAAATGGTGGCGGCGTTCGAATCGCGCGCGCGCCAGCTCTACGGCGCGCCGGTCACCGCCGCCGCGGCCGCCAAGCCGGCCTAGCCCGGGGCGGCCTCGGGCAGCCACAGCGCCGCGAAGGTGAGCATCAGGGCCAGCGAATTGTAGGTCTGGTGAAGCAGGATCGCCGGGGCGAGCGAGCGGCTCCGTTCGAACAGCCAGGCGAGCGGCAGGCCGAGCAGTCCGGCGATGATGGCCTTGTCGGCGGTGCCGTGGGCCACGCCGAACAGCGCCGCGCTGACCAGCGCCGCCGGCCAGAAATCCAGCCGCTGGCGGAGCCAGCGGAACAGCAGGCCGCGAAACAGCAGCTCCTCGGTCAGCGGCACCAGGAACCCGCCATAGAGCAGCATCGTCATCGCGTGGAAGACGGTGAAGTCGGCGCCGCTGCCGAAATACTGCTGGAGGCTCGGCAGCGAATCGGACCCGAGCGCCGGGCGGAGCAGCGCCGCGGCGAGCAAGGCCAGCGGCAGCGCTCCGAATCCGGCGCCGACCCCGATCAGCGCCCAGCGCCGCCCGGGGACCGTGTAGCCGAGGTCGGCGAAGCTCAGGCCGCGGCCGCGCACGAACACGAACCAGATCGCGGCCAGCCACGCGAAGGTCCACGCCGCGAAGGAGCCGATCAGCACGTTGATCCGCGCGCCGGTGCTCGCGTCGTCCGGCAGCATCTGGCGCACGGCCAGGATCGCGCCGACGAAGAGCGCGATGCCGAGCAGGATCGCGCGCAGCACGTCGACGCCGCGCAGCGGCGGGCCGAGCGGGGCGGCGGATCGCGGCGGCCGCGGTTGCGGGCCGCTCATCGCGCGTCCATCGCCAGCAGCACCTCGAGCGCGCGCCGGACCGTCGCCGCGCGCACCGCGGCACGGTCGCCGGGGAAGACATGGCGCTCGACGGCGGGCGGGGCGCCGCGCCGCGCGCTGCCGATGTAAACCAGCCCGACCGGCTTCGTCGCGGTGCCGCCGCCTGGCCCCGCGATTCCGGTCACCGAAACCGCGCCGTCGACGCGCGAACGGGCGAGGGCGCCCTCGGCCATCGCCGCCGCGACCTCCTCGCTGACCGCGCCGTGGCGCGCGATCAGAGCGGCGGGCACGCCGAGCAATTCGCTCTTCGCTTCGTTGGAATAGACGACGAATCCGCGTTCGAAGACGTCGGACGAGCCGGCTATGTCGGTCAGCGCCGCGGCAATGGCGCCGCCGGTGCATGACTCCGCCGTCGCGAGCTTCAGGCCCGCGCCGCGGTGGTGCGCTAGCACCGCCTCAGCCAATCGCGCGAAGGACGCGGGCGACATAGGGAAGCTGCGCGGCCCAGATACCGGCATAGAGCGCCGCGGCCGCGTAGAGGCCGGCGACGATATCGTCCATCATCACGCCCCAACCGCCGGGCAGGTGATCCTGCGCCCAGCTCGCGGGCCAAGGCTTGGCGATGTCGAAGAAACGGAACAGCAGGAACGCGGCGAGAAAATGCCAGGGATTGTCCGGCGCCGCGAACACGAGCGCGAGCCACTGGCCGGCCACTTCGTCGATGACGACCTCGCCCGAATCCGGCTGCTCGGTCGCCGCGCAGTAGCGCGCCGAGGCCCAGACCCCGACGGCGAGCGCGCCGGTGACGGCCACGAGCAGCGCGAGCCGGCCGAACGGGGCCGGGATCTGCAGCAGCGCGATGCCGAACGGCAGCGCCGCCAGCGAACCGAAGGTTCCCGACGCGGCCGGAAAACGGCCGGCGCCGAAGAAGGTGGCGACGAGGCGGACGGGTGCGGAAACCGAGGCCATGCGTCAGCCGTCCGGCAACAGCACGGTGGCGACGGCCTGTCCGGCGATGCCTTCGCCGCGGCCGGTGAAGCCGAGCCTCTCGGTCGTCGTCGCCTTGACGCTGACGCGGTCGGCCTCGAGCCCCGCGATCTCGCCGATGCGCGCCACCATCGCCGCGTGATGCGGCCGGATGCGCGGCTGCTCGCAGATGAGCGTGAGATCGAGATGCAGGACCCGACCGCCGCGCGCGCGCACGAGGTCCACCGCGTGCCTCAGGAAGACTTCGGAGCGGGCGCCCTTCCAGCGCGGATCGCGGTCGGAGAAATGCGCGCCGATGTCGCCGTCGGCGAGCGCGCCGAGCACCGCGTCGGTCAGCGCGTGCAGGCCGACATCGGCGTCGGAGTGCCCGACGAGGCCGCGATCGAACGGAACCTTCACGCCGCACAGCCACACATGATCGCCGGGGCCGAACTGGTGCACGTCGAAGCCCATGCCGGTGCGCGGCAGGGCCGGGCGCGCCGCGACGATGCGCTCGCCGCGCGCGATGTCGTCTTCGCTCGTGATCTTGAAATTGTCCTCGCTGCCGGGGGCGAGCGCGAGGCCGAGGCCGGCGCGCTCGGCGACCGCCGCGTCGTCGGTGAGGTCGAGGCCGGCCGCGGCGCGATGCGCGGCCACGATGTCGGCATAGCGGAAGGCCTGCGGGGTCTGCGCGCGCCAGAGATCCTTGCGGTCGACGGCGGCGAGGCTTCCGCCGCTCGCGCGCTTCAGGCTGTCCACCACCGGAATGGCGACGATGGCGCCCGGCGCGGAGTCGAGCGCCGCGCGCGCCGCGGCGATCGTGGCGGCGCCGACGAAAGGCCGCGCCGCGTCGTGGATCATCACGAAATCCGGCTGGCGGTCGGCGAGGCTTTCGAGGCCGTTGCGCACCGATTCCTGGCGCGTGGCGCCGCCCACGACCGGGCTGAGCAGGCCGAGACCGGCGGTCGCGCGGTCGTAGAGGGCGCGGTCGTCCGGGTGGATCACCACGCGCACGCCGGCGATCGCCGGATGGCCGAGAAAGGCGCGGGCCGCGCGCCGCAGGATCGCCTCGCCGCCGAGCGCGCGATACTGCTTGGGAACGTCGCCGGGCAGGCGCGTGCCGCGTCCCGCGGCCACGAGAAGGGCGTAACAGCCGCTCATTGCGTCTCGGATCGATCCTGCTGCGCTGGGGCGCGCACCCTATCGCCGCGCGCCCGCCCTTGCCAAGCCGCGCCGCTCCGGGCAGGGATGCGGCAAAGGAACAGCCGATGGATTCGCCGCTGCCGATCGCGATCGCCGCGCTGCTGGGCCTGCTGCCGCTCGGGGCCGCCGCCTGGCGCGGGCTCGACGGGCGCGCGATCGTGTTCTGGCCGACCTTGCTCGTGGCGCTGGCCGGCACGGCGGCGCTGCTCGGCGTCGAAGCGCGGCGCGGCTTGCCGACCGGGTTCGCGGACGCGCTCTGGCTGTCGGTCGCGGCGTGCCTCGCGGCTTACGCCGCGCTCGCCGTCCTGTCGTGCGAGGGCCGGCGGCTCGCGGTGTTTCTGCTCCCCTTCCTCTTCGTCTCCGGCGTGCTCGGCACGGTCTGGCTCGGCGGGGACGGCGGCGAGGGGCGCCGCGTGCTGCGCTACGACGTGGCGTCGATCTGGGTGGCGGTTCACGTCGGCGCCTCGCTGGCGACCTACGCGCTGATCGCACTGGCCGCGAGCGCAGGAGCGGCCATCCTGGTCCAGGAGCGCGCGATCAAGCGCAAGGCCAAAGGTGCCCTGAGCGCAAGGCTGCCGAGCGTGGCCGCCTGCGAGCGCCTCGAGCTTTATCTCCTGATCGCCGCCGCCGTCGTGCTCGGCACCGGCATCGCCACCGGCATGGCGTGGTCCTACCTGCGGGGCGGGGCGCTGGTGCCGCTCGACCACAAGAGCGTTCTGGCGGTGCTGGCCTTCGGGCTGATCCTGGCCGTGCTCGCGCTGCACCGGCTCACCGGCCTGCGCGGACGGTCGGCCGCCCGCTGGGTGCTGGCGGTCTCCCTGGTCATGGTTCTCGCCTATCCGGGGGTCAAGTTCGTCTCCGAGGTATTGCTCGGCCGGTAATCGCCTAATTTTTGCACATTTTTCGGACAGATTGACGCTGCTGCTTGAAATTTGATCAACAGCCAGAGGCGTTGCTCTAAAATATGGCTGGTTTTGATTGTCGCCGGGCCTTGAGCGCCGCTGGCTTGGACTTTGCATTGAACAAGCGGCGTATCCGCGACTGGGCGGAACGAATGACCGTGGATCAGCCGCTTCCCGCATTGGACCCATCGCACCGGGCGATCGACGCCTTCCCGGTCCTGAACGCCCTGGCGGACGCCATCCTGGTGGTCCGCCGCGGGGGCGCGATCGCGTTCGCCAACATGGCGGCCGAACAGTTCTTCGACACCAGCCTCGCCCAGATGCGGCGGCACACGCTCGCGCACCACGTGCCGGCGGACAGCCCGGTGCTGGCGCTGGTCGAACAGGCCTTCGCCACGGAAAAGGCGGTGCGCGAGTTCGGCCTCACGCTCGAGACGCCGCGCATCGGCCGCCACTTCGTCACCGTCCAGGCGGCCCCGATCGCCGAGGATCCGGACGCGGTCGTGCTCTCGATCCAGGCCCAGGGCATCGCGCGCAAGATCGACCGCCAGCTTACCCACCGCGGCGCCGCGCGCTCGGTGACGGCGATGGCCGCGATGCTCGCGCACGAGGTGAAAAATCCGCTCTCCGGCATCCGCGGCGCGGCGCAATTGCTGGAAGGCGGCCTGTCGAGCGAGGACCGCTCGCTGACCAAGCTCATCTGCGACGAGACCGACCGCATCGTCGAGCTCATCGACCGCATGGAGGTCTTCGCCGACCGTCCGCCCAAGCCGCGCGAGCCGGTGAACATCCATCAGGTGCTGGACCACGTGAAGGCGATCGCCAAGGCCGGCTTCGCGCAGGGCCTGCGCGTGCGCGAGGAGTACGATCCTTCGCTGCCGCCGGTGCTCGGCGACCGCGACCGGCTGATCCAGGTGTTCCTCAACCTCGTCAAGAACGCCGCCGAGGCCGCGCCCAAGGACGGCGGCGAGCTCGTGCTGACCACGGCGTTCCGCCCCGGCGTGCGCCTCGCCATGCCCGGCAGCGAGCGCCGGCTGCAGCTGCCGCTGGTCGTCAGCGTTCAGGACAACGGCGAGGGCATTCCGGAAGACATCCGTGCGCACCTGTTCGATCCGTTCGTGACGACCAAGGCCAAGGGAACCGGCCTCGGCCTCGCGCTCGTGGCGAAGATCGTGGACGACCACGGCGGCGTCATCGAATTCGCGAGCGAGCGGGGCCGCACCGTCTTCACCGTGATGTTGCCGATGTTCCGGCCCGAAGGAGGGCACAAATGACCAACCCCACCGTCCTGCTCGCGGACGACGATCGCGGCATCCGCACCGTCGTGAGCCACGCGCTGTCGCGCGCCGGGCTGGAGGTGCGCTCCACCGGCAACGCGGCGACGCTGTGGCGCTGGGTCAGCGACGGCGACGGCGACCTGGTGATCACCGACGTGCTGCTGCCCGACGAGAACGGCCTCGACCTCGTGCCGCGCATCCGCAAGCTGCGGCCGGATCTCAAGATCGTGGTGATGAGCGCGCAGAACACGCTGATGACGGCGGTGAAGGCCACCGAGCGCGGCGCGTTCGAGTATCTGCCGAAGCCGTTCGATATCAACGAGCTGATCAACGTCGTGCAGCGCGGCCTCAACGAGCGCGCGCGCGTGCGCGAGGCGGGCGAGATTCCGGCGCCCGACACCGACGGCCTGCCGCTGATCGGCCGCTCGCCGGCGATGCAGGAAATCTACCGCGTGCTCGCGCGCCTCATGTCCACCGACCTGTCGGTGATCATCACCGGCGAGTCGGGCACCGGCAAGGAACTGGTCGCGCGCGCGCTGCACGATTACGGCAAGCGGCGCAACGGCCCGTTCATCGCCATCAACATGGCCGCGATCCCGAAGGAGCTGATCGAGAGCGAGCTGTTCGGCCACGAGAAGGGCGCCTTCACCGGCGCCTCCGCGCGCTATGCCGGCCGCTTCGAGCAGGCCGAGGGCGGCACGCTGTTCCTCGACGAGATCGGCGACATGCCGCTCGAGGCGCAGACGCGGCTGCTGCGCGTTCTCCAGCAGGGCGAGTTCGTCCCGGTCGGCGGCCACACGCCGATCCGGTCCGACGTGCGCATCATCGCCGCGACGCACCGCGACCTGCGGCAGCTGATCCGGCAGGGTCTGTTCCGCGAAGACCTGTTCTATCGCCTGAACGTCGTCCCGATCCGCATCCCGGCGCTGCGCGAGAAGGCCGAGGACATTCCCGATCTCGTCCGCCACTTCTTCGCGCAGGCGGAGAAGGAGGGCCTGCCGCGCAAGAGCATCGACCAGGCCGCGATGGAGCGCCTGAAATCCTATCGCTGGCCCGGCAACGTGCGCGAGCTCGAGAACCTCGTGCGCCGGCTCGCGGCGCTCTATTCCGAAGAGGTCATCGGCGTCGACATCGTCGAGGCCGAGCTCGCCGAGGCTCCGCCGCCCGCGACGGCGGCACCGGCGAGCCCCGCCGCGGCGGCGCCGTCGACCGACGAGACCCTCGGCCAGGCGGTCGAGCGCCATCTCCGCCGCCAGTTCGACGGCCACCCCGACGCGCTGCCGCCGGCCGGCGTCTACGACCGCATCCTGAACGAGGTGGAGCGGCCGATGATCAGCCTGTGCCTGCGCGCCACGCGCGGGAACCAGCTGAAGGCGGCGGCGCTGCTCGGCCTCAACCGCAACACACTGCGCAAGAAGATCCGCGAGCTCGATATCGAGGTGATGCGCGGGGTTAAATAATCCGTGATCGGATGGTTCCGCGATTCCGCGGGGAACAAGCCGGCCTTAGAGTGCGGCCTCCAATTCAGGGAGGCTTGGCAATGCTCGACGACCGGACTGGGATCGCATCCGAAGCGGCTCCGGAACTGACGCAGGCCGACATCGACCGGCGCGTCTTCGAGCTCTACGACGAATACTGCCACGGCCGCATCGACCGGCGCACGTTCCTCGCGCGCGCCGCCGTCGTCACCGTGGGCGGCCTCGCGATGGCGAATGCGCTGCTGCCGCAATACGCGAAGGCGCAGACGATCTCGTTCACCGATCCGCGCATCAAGGCGACCTACGTCGCGTACGATTCGCCGGGCGGCAATTCCGGCAAGATGCGCGGCTACCTCGTGCAGCCGGCCGGGACGGGGCCGTTTCCGTCCGTCATCGTCGTCCACGAGAACCGCGGGCTCAATCCCTACATCGAGGACGTCGCGCGCCGCGCCGCGGCCGCCGGCTTCCTCGCGCTGGCGCCGGACGGCCTCGCGCCGCTCGGCGGCTATCCGGGCAACGACGACGACGGCCGCGCGCTCCAGGCGAAACTCGACCAGGCCAAGCTGCGCGCCGACATGCTGAACAGCGCGCGCTGGCTGAAGGCGCACGCGCTCTCGAACAGGAAGCTCGGCGCCACCGGCTTCTGCTGGGGCGGCGGCACGACGAACTGGCTGGCGACGGAGATGGGCGCGGACCTTCAGGCCGGGGTGCCGTATTACGGCGCCGCCGCCGAGACGGCGAGGGTGCCGGCGATCAAGGCCGCGATGCTGATCGTCTTTGCCGAAACCGACGAGCGCATCAACGCGATGTGGCCGGCCTACGAAGCGGCGCTCAAGGCCGCGGGCACGCGCTACGAGGCGCACTTCTATCCGGGCACGCAGCACGGCTTCCACAACAACTCGACTCCGCGCTACGTCGAGGCGCAGGCCAAGGTCGCGTGGGAGCGCACGGTCGCGCACTTCAAGCAGCATCTCGCCTGACCGCACGGCGCGGGCGGCGCGCCGTTTGTAGTTGAGATTCAAGGCGTTGGACACGCGACTCGGCGTCGGCGTAAAATGCCCGCCGATCGCGATCCCGCAACGCCAGGTGCCCCCTGACCACGCGCCCCGCCGAGCAGCCGCAGGCGAACGTCACGTATAACCGCTGGACGCGGCTTTACGTGTGGGCGCAGCGGCACCGGCTGACGCGCAACCTCGCGCTCGCGCTCACCTTCGCCGCGATCGCCTCGGGCATCGCCACCTATATCGCGCTCACCGGCTCGCCGCCGTTCGGGCCCGATCCCAACACGCTGCTCGCGCTCATCATCGTCGATCTCGTGCTGCTGCTGCCGCTGGCCATGCTGGTCGCGCAGCGCATCGTGCGGCTCTGGGTCGAGCGCCGCAAGGGACGGGCGGGCTCGCGGCTCCATGCGCGCCTCGTGCTGCTGTTCGGCCTGCTCGCGGTGACGCCGGCGATCATCGTCGCCGTGTTCTCGGCGCTGTTCTTCAATTTCGGCATCCAGGCCTGGTTCAGCGAGCGGGTGGGCGTCGCGCTGCGCGAGTCTCTGGCGATCACCGACGCGTATCTCGCCGAGAAATACGACCAGGGCCGCAGCGACCTGCAGGCGCTGACCGACGACGTCAACAAGGCCGCGATCCAGCTGATGGCCAACCCGCGCCTGCTCGAGCCCTATGTGCTGGCGCAGGCCAAGGAGCGGGGCATCAGCGGCGTCTACGTGTTCGACGCGAACCGGCGCGTGCTGGTCGATTCGGGCCTGAGCCTCGGTATCGACTATGCGCGCGACCTCGAGGGTGCGATCGCGCGGCTCAAGGACAACGAGGTGACGGTCCTCACCGCGCGCTCGAACGTGCTGCGCGCGATGGCGCGGCTCGCGATCTATGTCGACGCCGACGTGTTCATCGTCGCGGAACGCCCGCTCGACGTGAATCTCGTGCGCCATGTCGGCCAGCTCCGCCTCGCGGTCGACGACTACGTGCGCCTCGAAGGCCAGCGCTCGAGCGTGCAGCTCTCGTTCTACCTGCTGTTCGGCGGCGTCTCGCTGCTGCTGCTGCTCGCCGCGATCTGGCTCGGCTTCATGATCGCCAACCAGCTCGTGCGCCCGATCGGCGACCTGATCACGGCGGCGGAGCGCGTCGGCACCGGCGAGCTCAACGTGCGGGTCAATCCGCGCCGCGCCGACGACGAGCTCGGCAGCCTCGCGCGCTCGTTCAACCGCATGACGGCGCAGCTCGCGCGCAACCGCGAGCAGCTCATCGAGGCGAACCGGCAGCTCGACGCGCGCCGCGAGTTCACCGAGACCGTGCTGTCCGGCGTCTCGGCCGGCGTGATCGGCCTCGACACCAGCGGGCGCATCAACCTGCCGAACCGCTCGGCGGCCGAGCTGCTGGCGGCGAACCTGCAGGCGCGCATCGGCGATCCGCTCGCCGACGTCGTGCCCGAAATGGCCGAACTGGCGCAAGCCGCGATCGACCGACCCGACCGGCTGCACGACCGCGAGATCCAGATCCGGCGCGAGGGCCGCTCGCGCACGCTGCTCGTGCGCGTCGCGGCCGAACGCGTGCGCGACGAGCTCGTGGGCTTCGTCGTCACCTTCGACGACATCACCGAGCTGCAGGCCGCGCAGCGCAAGGCCGCCTGGGCCGACGTCGCGCGCCGCATCGCGCACGAGATCAAGAATCCGCTGACGCCGATCCAGCTCTCGGCCGAGCGGCTGCGCCGGAAGTATCTCGGCCAGATCACCACCGACCCCGACACGTTCAAGACCTACACCGAGACGATCATCCGCCAGGTCGGCGACATCGGCCGCCTCGTCGACGAGTTCTCGAGCTTCGCGCGCATGCCGGTGCCGGTGATCCGCGGCGAAGACCTGCGCGACGTGGCGAACCACGCGCTGTTCCTCGAGCGCAACGCCCATCCCGAGATCGACTACGTGCTGGCCGCGCCGCCCGCGCGCGTCGTCGTGCCGTGCGACGGGCGGCTGATCGGGCAGGCGCTGACCAACCTGCTGCGCAATGCCGCTGCGGCCATCCTGGAGCCGCAGGCGGACGCGGAGGCGGGCGGCGCGCGCCGGAAGGGGCGCATCGAGGTGCGGATCGAACACGATGGCGGGCAGGCGGCGATCGCCGTGCTCGACAACGGGAAGGGGCTGCCGATCGATCTCTTGCCCCGCCTGAGCGAGCCTTACGTCACCACGCGCGCGCGCGGCACCGGCCTCGGACTCGCGATCGCGCGCAAGGTGATGGAGGATCACGGCGGCACGTTGAAAATGGAAAATCGGC
>JAEULD010000270.1 GCA_016792765.1 Candidatus Odyssella sp. | reverse complement strand
TACGTGATGCTGAAAGACGTGAACGACAGCCCGTCCGAGGCGCGCGAGCTGGTGCGCCTGCTGCGCGGGATTCCCGCCAAGGTGAACCTGATTCCGTTCAATCCCTGGCCGGGCGCGCCGTTCGAAACCTCGCCGCCCGCGGCGGTCGAGCGCTTCGCCAATCTCGTCCACGAAGGCGGCCTCGTCGGCACCGTGCGCACCCCGCGCGGCCGCGACATCTTCGCGGCCTGCGGCCAGCTCAAGAGCGCGAGCGAGCGGGCGCGAAAGGCGAAGACGGCGGCCTGAGACCGGGCTGCGCACCCTGGCGGCGTTTGACGGCCATTTCGCGCCGACTATAGTCCCCGCCGCCGCAGCACCGGACCTTTCCCATGTCGCTCGCCGTCGCGGTCCAGATGGACCCCATCCACGCGATCAACATCGACGCCGACAGCACGTTCGTCCTGATGCTGGAGGCGCAGCGTCGCGGCCACGGCCTCTGGTACTACACGCCCAAGACGCTCTCGCTGCACGGCGGCCGGGTGATCGCGAAGGCGCAGCGCGTGACGGATATCCGCCGCAGGAAGGGCGATCACGTCGCGCTGGGGCCGGCGGAGGCGCTCGATCTCTCGATGATGGACGTGGTGCTGCTGCGCCAGGACCCGCCGTTCGACATGGCCTACATCACGACGACGCACCTTCTGGAGCGCATCCATCCGCGCACGCTCGTCGTCAACGATCCCGCGCATGTGCGCAACGCGCCCGAGAAGCTGTTCGTCACGCATTTCCAGGAGCTGATGCCGCCGACGCTGATCACGGTGGACAAGGACGAGATCCTCGCCTTCCGCCGCGAGCACAAGGATATCGTCGTGAAGCCGCTGTTCGGCAACGGCGGCTCCGGCGTCTTCCACGTCAAGCCCGACGACGAGAATCTCGGCACGATCCTCGAAGTTTTCACGCAGATGTATCGCGAGCCGATCATCGCGCAGCGCTACATCCCCGAGATCCGCAGGGGCGACAAGCGCATCATCCTCGTCGACGGCAAGGCGGCGGGCGCCGTCTCGCGCATGCCGCAGGAGGGCGAGGCGCGCGCGAATTTCCACGCCGGCGGCGCCGCCAGGAAGGCCGAGCTCACGCCGCGCGAGAAGATGATCTGCGACGCGATCGGCCCGGCGCTCCAGGAGCGCGGCCTCGTCTTCGTCGGCATCGACGTGATCGGCGATTACCTCACCGAGATCAACGTCACCTCGCCCACCGGCATCCAGGAGATCAACCGCCTCTCGGGCACCAAGATCGAGAGCGACATCTGGGATGCGATCGAGACGCGGCGCGGGCGGAAGTAGAACCCCGGGGGCCGCCGGATCGGGCGGCGACGGCGATGGCACGAACGGCGCTGCTTCGGATCGTTCTCGCGCTCGGCACGGCCGCCTCGTCCGCGGCGCCGGCGGCGTCCGAAACCGGAGCGGTCCCGGTCCGCAAGCTCGAAGCGATCTGGACGACCGCCGTGCCCGGCAAGCCCGCCGAAGGATACCTCTACGGCTGGCGCCTTCGCGTCCAGCGCGACAACGGCATCTCGCTCGCGGCCGGCAGCGCGCTGGTCACGCTCGACGCGGGCGGGAAAATCCGCCGCCGCGCGCTGCTGTCGGCGCACCAGACCGAGTCGTATTCCAGCATCCCGCTCGAGGGCGGCGATTTCCTGGTTCAGCCGAACGCCGCCGGCGTCGGGCCGATGCGCCTCGCGCGCGTGACGGCCGACGGCGCCGCGCGCTTCACCGCCCAGGAGCGCCTGCCCAAGGATCTCGTGAGCGTCCTCCACGATGCGGTGCTGCTGCCGAACGGCCGCATCGCCGCCGCCGTCTCCTACGGTCCCGGGCCGAACATCGAGCTCGGCCTGCTCGTGTTCGACGCCGCGGGCCGCCGCCTCGGCGATCATCGCACGACGATCTTCATGCCGGCGTCGGAGGGGCTCACGCGCCTCTTCGCGCGGGCGCGCGACGGCGCGGTCGAGGGCGTGTCGGTGCTCGGCATGGGCTCGCGGCCGGCCGGATTCGGCCCGTTCATGAAGAGCTACACGTTCACGGGCGAGGTTCCGGTCGCGACCGAGGCGGAGTTCCTCGGCGAGCGGTCGCACCTGCTCTGCGGCGCCATGAACGCGAGCGGCGCCGTCATCGTCGCCGCCGCGGAGGGCGAGAGCGAGGACAGGCCCGTCACGCTGCGCTGGTTCGACGACGGCGGCGAGCAGACGGAATTCGCGACCGTCGGCGCGGCCGAGCGCTGCCAGATCGCGATGCGCGCGGACGGCGCCAGCCTCGTCCTGCTCGCGCCGCGGACGCTGCTCGCGTTCGACGGCGAGGCCAAGCCGCTGTGGCGCGCGGAATTGCCCGACGACGCGGCGGCCATCGGCTGGATGTCCGACGGCGACATCGTCGCCGTCCACCAGACGGCCCGCGGCGCCGCCGCCGTCCGCTACCTCGCGCAGTGAAGCCTTCGAGATGGGAGCGACCGTGACCAGCTGGGACCCGAACCAATACCTGAAGTTCGCCGATCACCGCCTGCGGCCGGCGCTCGATCTTCTGGGCCGCATCCGCGCCGACGAGCCGGGATCGGTCTACGATCTCGGCTGCGGCGCCGGAAACGTGACGAAACTGCTCGCCGAGCGCTGGCCGAAGGCGCGCGTCACCGGCGTCGACAGCGCGATGGCGATGCTCGAGAAGGCGCGCGCCGCCGCGCCGCGCATCGCGTTTCTCCGGGCCGATTTGGCCGCGTGGCGCACGGACGAGCCGGTCAACGTGATCTACAGCAACGCCGCACTGCACTGGCTCGAAGCGCACGACGCGCTGTTCCCGCGCCTGATGGCGCAGTTGGCGCCCGGCGGCACGCTCGCCGTGCAGATGCCGCGCAATCACCGGGCCGCGTCGCACACCTCGATGCTGGAGGCGGCGGAGGCCGGGCCGTGGAAAGCGAAGCTCGCCGGCGTCGCGAGCATCCGCGCCGTGCACGACGCCGACGCCTACTACCGCATCCTCGCGCCGCTCGCCGCGCGGCTCGACATCTGGGAGTGCGAGTATCTCCAGGTGCTGGACGGCCCCAACCCGGTCGTCGAGTGGACGAAGGGCACCGCGTTGCGGCCCTATCTCGACGCGCTCGACGACGCCGCCCGGAAGGGATTCCTGGCGGCCTACGCCGAGCGCATCGCCGCCGCCTATCCGCCGCAGCCCGACGGCAAGACGCTGTTCCCGTTCCGCCGCATCTTCATCGTCGCCGAGCGCTGAGGCGCGCGCCCGTCGCGCCGCCGCCGTGCCGCGCGGCGCCCGCGAGTCCGGCGCGCGCGGGATCGTGCGCCTTGAGCGCGGCTTGCGCGCGGGCGCGGCTATCCACCGCGTAGCAATAGGCGCAGCCCTGGGCGCAGGTGTCGTAGGCGCCGATGTCGCGCGATTCGGCGCAGAGGCAGCCGGGCCGGTTGCCCTTCGTGCGCGCCCGGATCGCGCGCCCCGCCACGTCGGAGAGGCGCGCGGCGTCGATGCAGCGCGCCGGCTCCGCCGCGCCGGGCAGCAGCGCCGGCTGCGTGCACAGCGTCGGCCGCAGGCCCGCGTCGCCGGCGATCGCGGCGAGATCGGCGATCAGGCCGCGCTTCTCGTCGGCGGGCGGATCGCGCCAGGCGAGGCCCGCGCGGCCGAGCGCGGCCGCGAGGTTGCGCGCCGTCTTGCGATAGGGCGCGGCGAACGAGACGACGGCCTCGTCGCTGGCGCCGCGCAGCGCGCGCGCCAGGCGCGCGAAATTCTCGCGGTGCCACGCCGCCGGCGCCGCATCGGAGACGACGATCGGATCGTAGCGCCACACCGCGGCGCGCGGGCCGAAGCGGCGGGCGATCGCGTGCAGCTGCGCGACCGCGGCCGCGGCCTCGAGCGTGCCCGGCTCCAGCACGCGCGGATAGCCGGTGATCGTGAACTGGACGACGAACGGAAATCCGCGCCGCCGGACCTCGTCGAGCGCCGCAAGAAAAGGCCCGGCGTTGCGCGTCCAGAACACGAAGCCCTCCGCCGCGCCGGGGGCGAGGCTCACGCGATAGGGCGGGCCGCCATAGGGATTGGCCACCGTCGCGAAGCCGGCCTCCAGCCGGCGCAGGAACCAGGCGCCATACTGGGCCGGAATGTCGGTGCGGTAGGAGGCGGAGACGATCATGCCGGGACAATATTCCGACCGTGCGGAATGGGGTATCGAAAGCGCCCGGCGCCGATGGACCGATTCCTGCAGGCGAGTCCCAATCTCGGATCCCTCAGGCGCCGTTGCCCCACCACGATTCCAGTACCCGACAACGCGCGTGCCGCAAAACCGGACAGATGACGCGCTAACTATACCCCGTCCCCGCCGCGCTTGCCGGCATGGCGGCGGCGTGGCAGCCTTGCCGCACTCCGTCGCCGCAGCATCGCTCGAACGCCCGCACCAGCATGGCCGTCTTCGATCCGCGCAATCCGCCCGCCTGGGTTCGGCAGCTGCTGTCGCGCGCGTACCGCCGCCACGGCTCCGGCGACGGCGCGGAGAGCCGCATGATCAGCCTCGGCCTCGGCACCTTCGTGGCGCCGCTGCCCGAAGGATGGGCGCTGCAGCCCGCGCGCCCGTTCTCGGGACGCCTGCGGCCCGGCGAAGGCTACGCGGTCGATTATCGCCTCGACGTGTACGAGGATCCCCCGGCCGCGCGCGGCGAGGCGCGCATCCTCGACTATCTCGAAGACATGCGCGGCTCGGTGCGCCGCCCGCAGGACGCGCTCGGCCACGTGCTCGCGCTGGTGCCCGACCGCGACCCGGCCGGCCGCGAGATCGTCTGGAAGCGGCTCGATCCGCTCAAGGGCACGCATGTGCGCGAGCTGGAGTTGCGCTGCCGCCTCACCGCCGCGCTCGCGCCGCACCGCGCCGAGATCGCGCGCGCGGTGGGCGAGTGGCTGAACCTCGGCGGCTTCGCGCCCGAGCTCACCGTGCTCGACCGCGTCGCGCACAGCGCCGCGCTCGAGCGCGCGAATTTCCAGGACACGCTGCTGATGCGCGTGCCGCGCGCCTGGACGGTGGAAGTCGACGGCGAGACGGACGGGCGCAAGCTCTTCGCCGTCGACGAGCCCGAGGACCGCGAGACGATCTGGGCCAATTCGCGCTTCGTGCCGGTGCCGGCCGGCGCCGATGCGGGGGCGTTCATGGCCCATTCGGTCGCCGCGGCCTGGAACGGCCCGCTCGCCGCCGACAAGCGCGACTGGAGCCTGCGCCGGCGCGAAGCGCTGCCCGAGGGCGACGTGCTGCTGCTCACCGCGAACGACGAGACCGAGCGCGGCGAGCGCCTGCGCCGGCTCTCCTGGATGCGCTACGGCCTGCGCGAGAGCGGCGGCACGGACTATCTCGTCTGGGCTCCGGTGCATCTCGTCACCGCCGCGAAATTCGTCGACGAAGCCGCGCAGGTGGAAACCGAAGCGCTGGTCGATCGCGAAATCAGGAACGCGCTGCTGCTGCCGCCCGGCGGCGGCGGGTAGGGCGCGGCCGCGCGGC
>JAEULD010000233.1 GCA_016792765.1 Candidatus Odyssella sp. | reverse complement strand
CGCCGCGCCGCGGCCGGCACCTGCGCCGCGTCCGGCGCCCGCGCCGCGTCCCGCCGCCGCACCCGGCGCGCCGCGCCCGGCCGGCGCCGGCATGGACAAGAAGACGATGTGGATCATGATCGGCGGCGGCGGCGGTTTGCTGCTGCTGGCGATCATCGCCGTCGTCGTCGTGCTCGTCACCGGCGATTCGCAGCAGCGGGCGGACACGCCGGCCCCGCCGCCGCCGCGCACCGAAGCCCCGGCGCGGCCGGCCCCGCCGGCGCAACCGCCGGCCCAGCCGCCGGCTCAGCCGCCGGCGCCGCCGCCCGCGACGACGGCCTCGGGCCCGCAGCGCCTCGCCCAGGCCTGCCGCTCGTGGCAGGGGATCAGCGAGGCCGGTTGCGCCTGCATCGTGCGCGCCTCGACGCCGGTGCTCCAGGCGGGCGACTACGACGGCGCGATCGAGATCATGGGCATGGTCTTCACCGACAAGGGCGATCAGGCCCGGAGCCGCATTCAGCAGATCGCCGGCCAGGACCAGGCCCGCGCGCAGCGCATCGTCGCCGCCGTCCAGGCGATCGGACGCGACTGCCAGAACGTGCAGTAGCGGCCGCGGCCTGCGGCCGAAAGCGGCGGCGGCGCGAGGCCCGCGCCGCTTGCCACGCCGTGCCACCGGCCCTATACAACGCGCCTTCCGTTCCATGCCGTAACGGCTTGCCGGGGCTGCATTATCGAGCGGCAAGCCGTGCCCGGCCGTTGCCCTAGCTCTCCAGAAAAGATGCCATGAACGTCACCGAAACCCTCTCCGAAGGCCTGAAGCGCGAATACAAGGTCGTCATCCCCGCGCAGGACCTGAAGGCCAAGTATTCCGACAAGCTCGCCAAGCTCACGCAGAACGTCCGGCTGCCGGGCTTTCGCCCCGGCAAGGTGCCGGCGGCGCTGCTGCGCAAGCGCTACGGCGACGCGCTCGCCAGCGAAGTGGTCGAGGAGGCGGTGTCCGAAACCGCGAGCAAGACGCTGACCGACAAGGGCCTGCGTCCGGCGCTGCAGCCGAAGCTGCTCGAAGTCGGCAAGTTCGAAGAGGGCAAGGACCTCGAATTCCGTTTCCAGATCGAGGCGCTGCCCGAGATCGAGCCGATGGATTTCCGCCAGATCGCGCTCGAGCGCGTCAAGGTGGCGGTGGAGGAGGCCGACGTCGACGCGGCGCTGAAGCGCCTCGCCGAGGGCAATCCCGACCTCAAGCCCGCCGATGCCGGCCGCAAGGCCGAGAACGGCGACGTGACGGTCATCGATTTCGCCGGCACGATCGGCGGCGTGGCGTTTCCGGGCGGCAGCGCCGAGGGGCACCATCTGCGCCTCGGCAGCGGCGGCTTCATTCCCGGCTTCGAGGAGCAGCTGCTGGGCTCCGCGGCCGGCGAGCAGCGCGACGTGAAGGTGACGTTCCCGGCCGACTATCCGGCCAAGAACCTCGCCGGCAAAGAGGCGAGTTTCGCCGTCACCGTGAAGGAGCTGAAGCAGGCCCATCCGGCCGAGATGACCGACGGTTTCGCCGAGCGCGTCGGCGCCAAGGACATGGCCGACCTCAAGGCCCAGGTCCGCAAGCAGATCGAGGGCGACTACGGCTCGCTGTCGCGCATGCGCCTGAAGCGCCAGCTGCTCGACAAGCTCGCGGAGAGCCACGGTTTCGCCGTGCCCGAGGGCATGGTCGAGGCCGAGTTCAACCTCATCTGGCGCGAGGTCGAGGAGCAGAAGAAGCAGGGCCAGATGGACGAGGCCGACAAGGCCAAGTCGGACGACGAGCTCAAGGCCGAGTACCGCAAGATCGCCGAGCGCCGGGTGCGCCTCGGCCTGCTGCTGGCCGAGGTCGGCCGGCGCAACAAGATCGAGGTGAGCCGCGAAGAGCTCGGCCAGGCCATCGTGCGCGAGGCGCAGCGCTATCCGGGCCAGGAGCGCAAGGTCATCGACTACTACCAGCAGAACCAGGACGCGATGGCCCAGCTGCGCGCGCCGCTCTACGAGGACAAGGTCGTCGATTACGTGCTGGCACTCGCCAAGGTGAGCGAGAAGTCGGTGACGCCCAAAGAGCTGACGGCGCTGGCCGAAGCGGAGGCCGCGGCGAAATCCGGCGCGGCGGCGGAGGGCGACGACGAGGGCAAGAAGAAAAAGGGCTCTGAAAAGAAGAAATAGGCGACCTATATGATCGCGGCGGCCGCGGCCCGAATGGCCCCGCCGCTTGTATCGCAACAATCGGGGACTCGAGGCCCATGCGCGACCGTTATCCCGCCCACAGCCAGCTCGTTCCGATGGTCGTCGAGCAGACCTCGCGGGGCGAGCGGGCCTTCGACATCTACTCGCGGCTGCTCAAGGAGCGCATCATCTTCATCACGGGCCCGGTCGAAGACCACATGGCCAGCCTGATCTGCGCCCAGCTGCTGTTCCTGGAGGCGGACAATCCCAACAAAGACATCGCGATGTACATCAATTCGCCGGGCGGCATCGTGACCTCCGGCCTCGCGATCTACGACACGATGCAATACATCCGCTGCGACGTCTCGACCGTGTGCATCGGCCAGGCGGCGTCGATGGGCTCGCTGCTGCTCGCGGCCGGCAAGAAGGGCAAGCGGTTCGCGCTGCCCAACGCGCGGATCATGGTCCACCAGCCCTCGGGCGGCTTCCAGGGCCAGGCCACCGACATCGAGATCCACGCCCGCGAGATCCTGTCGATCCGCGCGCGGCTGAACGAGATCTACGTCAAGCACACCGGCCAGTCGCTGAAGGCGATCGAGGATGCGATGGAGCGGGACAAGTTCCTGAGCCCGGCCGAGGCCAAGACGTTCGGCATCATCGACGACATCACGGTCAACCGCCCGGCCCCGGCCGGCGCCGAGCAGCCGGCCGAAAAGAAGTCGAATTAGGTATTTCTACGGGGCGGGGCCGGTAACGACGAAATGCCTTGCCGGCCCCCCGGTCCGGCCTAAGATAGCGGTTTGAAAATCAAGATATTGTTCACCATAATTTGCGAAGCTCAATTGGTTAGGCCGTCCGTGATACTGGCATGCCGGTATGGGGCGGTTGGAATCCGAGGCGTGGTGGTGTGTCGATGAGCAAGGCCGGCGGCGAGTCCAAGAATACCCTCTACTGCTCGTTCTGCGGCAAGAGCCAGCACGAGGTGCGCAAGCTCATCGCCGGGCCGACGGTATTCATCTGCGATGAATGCGTCGAACTGTGCATGGACATCATCCGCGAGGAGAACAAGACCAACCTCGTGAAGTCGCGCGACGGCGTTCCGACCCCCAAGGAAATCCGCCAGGTGCTCGACGACTACGTGATCGGCCAGGACCACGCGAAGAAGGTGCTCTCGGTCGCGGTCCACAATCACTACAAGCGCATCGCGAACGGCGGCAAGGCCAACGGCGTCGAGCTGCAGAAGTCGAACATCCTGCTCGTCGGCCCGACCGGCTCGGGCAAGACGCTGCTGGCGCAGACGCTGGCGCGCATCATCGACGTGCCGTTCACGATGGCCGACGCCACGACGCTGACCGAGGCGGGCTATGTCGGCGAGGACGTCGAGAACATCATCCTGAAGCTGCTGCAGGCCGCCGACTACAACGTCGAGCGCGCGCAGCGCGGCATCGTCTACATCGACGAGGTCGACAAGATCAGCCGCAAGTCCGACAACCCGTCGATCACCCGCGACGTGTCGGGCGAGGGCGTGCAGCAGGCCCTGCTGAAGATCATGGAGGGCACGATCGCCTCGGTGCCGCCGCAGGGCGGCCGCAAGCATCCGCAGCAGGAGTTCCTGCAGGTCGACACGACCAACATCCTGTTCATCTGCGGCGGCGCGTTCTCCGGCCTCGAGCGCATCATCTCGGCGCGCGGCCGCGGCACGTCGATCGGCTTCGGCGCCGAAGTGCGCGCGCCCGAAGAGCGCCGCGTCGGCGAAGTGCTGCGCGAGTGCGAGCCCGAAGACCTGCTGAAGTTCGGCCTCATCCCCGAATTCATCGGCCGCCTGCCGGTGGTGGCGACGCTCGAGGACCTCGACGAAAGCGCGCTGATCCGCATCCTGACCGAGCCCAAGAACGCGCTCGTGAAGCAGTATCAGCGCCTGTTCGAGATGGAGGGCGTGAAGCTCGCCTTCACCAAGGACGCGCTCGAAGGCGTCGCCAAGAAGGCGATCGGCCGCAAGACGGGCGCGCGCGGCCTGCGCTCGATCCTCGAGCAGAACCTGCTCGACACGATGTTCGAGCTGCCGAGCCTCGAGGGCGTGTCCGAGGTGGCGATCAACCGCGAGGTGATCGAGGGCCGCGCCAAGCCGCTCTACATCTACGCGGACCGGCCCCGCGAGCGCGAGAACACGGCGTAGTCCGTTGCGCGGGGAGCCGGCATCCTCCCCTAGCCCTAGCGGGCAGACCTTGATTAGATGGGCCTGCGTGGCCAAATCTGGCGTGTGGCGTAGGGGCGCCGCGGCGTGCGTACAACGTTGTCAGCCGGCCGGCGAGGGGTTGGCCCAGAAGGTTCAGAGATGATCGAGAAGCAAGGCGGCGTTCAGTATCCGGTGCTCCCGTTGCGGGACATCGTCGTATTCCCCCACATGGTCGTGCCGCTCTTCGTCGGCCGCGAGAAATCGGTTCGCGCGCTCGAAGACGTGATGAAGGACGACAAGCAGATCCTGCTGGTCACGCAGAAGAACGCGGCGCAGGACGATCCCACGCCCGGCGACATCTATTCCGTCGGCACGGTCGGTACCGTGCTCCAGCTCCTGAAGCTGCCCGACGGCACGGTGAAGGTGCTGGTCGAAGGCGCCCGGCGCGCGCGCATCCTGAAGTTCACCGAGAATCCGAACTTCTTCGAGGCCACGGTCGAGCTGATCGAGGACCAGAAGGGCGACGACCGCGAGGTCGAGGCGCTGATGCGCTCGCTGATCGGCCAGTTCGAGCAGTACATCAAGCTCAACCGCAAGATCCCGCCCGAGGTGCTCGTCTCGATCAACCAGATCGAGGACGCCGGCAAGCTCGCCGACACGATCGCCTCGCACCTCAACCTCAAGATCCCGGACAAGCAGACGCTGCTCGAATGCGCGACGATCGCCGAGCGGCTCGAGAAGATCTACGCCTTCATGGAAGGCGAGATCGGCGTCATGCAGGTGGAAAAGCGCATCCGCAACCGCGTCAAGCGGCAGATGGAGAAGACCCAGCGCGAGTACTACCTCAACGAACAGATGAAGGCGATCCAGAAGGAGCTCGGCGAGGGCGAGGACGGGAAAGACGAGGCCGCCGAGATCGAGGAGCGGATCAAGAAGACGCGCCTCTCGAAGGAGGCGCGCGACAAGGCGATGGCCGAGCTCAAGAAGCTCCGCACCATGAGCCCGATGTCGGCCGAGGCCACCGTCGTCCGCAACTACCTCGACTGGATGCTCTCGATTCCGTGGAAGAAGCGGACGAAGCTCAAGCACGACATCAAGTTCGCCGAGAAAATCCTCAACGACGACCACTACGGGCTCGAGAAGGTCAAGGAGCGCATCCTCGAATACCTCGCGGTGCAGGAGCGCGTCGGCAAGATCCGCGGCCCGATCCTGTGCCTCGTCGGCCCGCCCGGCGTCGGCAAGACCTCGCTCGGCAAGTCGGTGGCGAAGGCCACCGGCCGCAACTTCGTGCGCGTGTCGCTGGGCGGCGTGCGCGACGAGGCCGAGGTCCGCGGGCATCGGAGGACCTACATCGGTTCCATGCCCGGCAAGGTCATCCAGAGCATGAAGAAGGCGAAGAGCTCCAACCCGCTCTTCCTGCTCGACGAGATCGACAAGCTCGGCCAGGACTGGCGCGGCGATCCGTCGTCGGCGCTGCTCGAGGTGCTCGACCCCGAGCAGAACGTCACGTTCAACGACCACTACCTCGAGGTGGATTACGACCTCTCCGAGGTGATGTTCGTCACGACCGCCAACACGCTGCGGATGCCGGGCCCGCTGATGGACCGCATGGAGATCATCCGCATCCCGGGCTACACCGAGGACGAGAAGGTGGAGATCGCCAAGCGCCACCTGATCCCGAAGCAGGTGGAGGCGCACGGGCTCAAGGCCGAAGAGTTCAGCGTGGCCGACGGCGCGCTGCGCGACCTCGTGCGCTACTACACGCGCGAGGCCGGCGTCCGCAATCTCGAGCGCGAGATCGCGAACCTGGCGCGGAAGGCGATCAAGGAGATCGTGAGCGGCAAGGTGCAGAAGCTCGCGCTCACCTCGAAGAATCTCGACAAGTACGCCGGCGTGCGCAAGTTCCGCTTCGGCGAGGCCGAGACCGAGGACATGGTGGGGACCGTCACCGGCCTCGCCTGGACCGAGGTGGGCGGCGAGCTGTTGACGATCGAGGCCGTGATGCTGCCCGGCAAGGGCAAGATGACGGCCACCGGCAAGCTCGGCGACGTGATGAAGGAATCGGTCCAGGCGGCCGAGAGCTACGTCAAGTCGCGGGCGGTGCGCTACGGCATCAAGCCGAACGTGTTCGAGAAGCGCGACATCCACGTGCACGTGCCCGAGGGCGCCACGCCCAAGGACGGCCCCTCGGCCGGCGTGGCGATGATCACGGCGATCGTCTCGGTGCTCACCGGCATCCCGATCCACAAGGACGTGGCGATGACCGGCGAGATCACCTTGCGCGGCCGCGTGCTGCCGATCGGCGGCCTCAAAGAGAAGCTGCTGGCGGCGCTGCGCGGCGGCCTGAAGCGCGTGGTGATCCCGACCGAGAACGAGAAGGACCTGGCCGAGATCCCCGACAACGTGAAGAAGGGTCTCGAGATCATCCCGGTCGCCTCGGTGGACGAAGTGCTGAAGGCCGCGCTCACCAAGGAGCTCGTGCCGATCGAATGGACCGAGGAAGACGACAAGGCCAAGCAGCCCGCCAAGGGCAAGGACGGCGAAGAGGCCGTGGTCACGCACTGACGCGGGGCTTCGCCGCTACGGACGAAGAGGGGCGCATCCGCCGGATGCGCCCCTTTTTCGTTGGGGCGATATCGCTCCAGGTAGCGGCTCGTTTGACATCAAGATGCTTCGAACCTAGCATCATGGCATGCGCACAACGCTGACCCTCGATGAAGACGTGGCCGCCCGTCTCAAGGCGGAAGCGCGCCGGAGCGGCCGGCCATTTCGCGCCGTCGTCAATGAAACGCTGCGGCAAGGTCTGACGGCGCGTGGTTCCGGCGCGCAGCGAAAGCCATTCAAGGCTGCCGTTCGCGATCTCGGCGAACTCAAACCGGGCCTTTCCTTGGACGATGTTGCCGGGCTATTGGAGCAGGTCGAAGGCCCGCTGCATCGGTGATCCTCGTCGACGCCAATCTGCTGCTCTACGCCTATCACACGCGCGCGCCCGAGCACGCGAGGAGCCGCGCTTGGCTCGAAGCCGCACTATCCGGTCCGGAGCGCGTGGGGTTTGCTTGGTTGACACTCTGGGCTTTCCTTCGGATCGCCACGAATCCGCGGGTATTCGATCGGCCTCTGTCGGTGACTGAGGCCGAATCCGCAGTGTCGTCCTGGCTCGCTCAGCCGGCCGCCATCATCCTCGAACCGGAAGAGCGACACTGGGAAATTCTGCGTGGCATCATGCGCGACGGGCAGACCGCCGGGCCACTGGTCATGGACGCGGTGGTCGCATCGATCGCGATCGAGCATGGCGCCACGCTGTACACGACGGATCGCGACTTCTCGCGATTCATCGGTCTGAAATGGCTCAACCCACTTGCGGCGGCTCGATGAAAGTGGAACGTGAGAAATGACCGCCATCACCTTCCATCCGATCGGCCATGTGCGCGGCGGGCGTAAGGAAGCGACGAAGGACGGGTGGGGCGGCAATCGCAGCCGCATCGAGCTCGATCCCGCGCGCTTCGGGCCGGAGGCGCTCGCCGGCCTCGCGGACCTGTCGCACATCGAGGTGCTGTTCCATTTCCATTTGCATGCCGACGAGCCGGCGGAGACCGGCGCACGCCATCCGCGCGACCGCGCCGACTGGCCGAAGGTCGGTATCTTCGCGCAACGCGGCCGCATGCGCCCGAACCGCATCGGCCTGTCCACGTGCCGCGTCGTCGGCGTCGACGGCACGGTCATCGCCGTCGAGGGCCTCGACGCCGTGGACGGCACGCCGGTGCTCGACATCAAGCCGGTGTGGAGCGGCAACGAGCCGCGCGGCCAAATCCGCGAGCCCGCCTGGGCCCGCGAGCTGATGGCGAAATACTGGTAGGCGGCGCGCGGCGCGTCAGGCGAATGCGGCGGCGTAGTCGTCGGGCTTGAAGCCGATCAGCAGGCGTCCGCCGGTCTCGAGCACCGGGCGCTTGATCATCGAGGGCTGCGCGAGCATCAGCGCGATCGCCTTCTTCGCGTCGAGGCCGGCCTTGGCGGCGTCGGGCAGCTTGCGAAACGTGGTGCCGGCGCGGTTGAGCAGCGTCTCCCAGCCTGCCGCGGCGACCCAGGCTTCGAGCCGGGCGCGATCGATGCCCGCCGCCTTGTAGTCGTGGAACAGGTGGGCGATCTTCCTCGCCTCGAGCCAGGCGCGCGCCTTCTTCATCGTGTCGCAGTTCTTGATCCCGTAGATCGTCGCCGTCTTCGCCATCGCTGTTCCGCCCGTGCGCATTGCCGACGAGCGATACCATCCGACGAAGGACCGGCTCGCCAATCTCCAGAAAGATTACAGGAGCCGGGGAGAAGGACATCGGTGCGCTTCGCGCGCCGGCCGCTGTCTTGCCGGCTGTCCGGCTCCAGCCTCCTTCGCTTCGGGTCGGGCGGCCTCGTCTCGAGCCGATCGATCTCACGCAGTCGCGGCGGCGCCGCGCATGCGCGATGCGCGGTGGCGGAGCTTGCGCCGCAGCCAGATCCACGGCCCGGTGACGAGCAGCCCGATCATGGCCACCGACAGGATCGCGTTCATCCACGCCGCCCAGCCCGCGAAATTCCCTTCGTGCCAGAGCCGCGGCCAGTTGCGCGGCGTCGGCACGGCGCCG
>JAEULD010000199.1 GCA_016792765.1 Candidatus Odyssella sp. | reverse complement strand
CCGAAATACGCGGCGTCGGGATGCGCGAAGTACCAGCCGCTGACCGACGAGGCCGGCAGCATCGCGCAGCTTTCCGTGAGCGAGACTCCGGCCGCGCGCTCGGCGTCGAGCAGCCGGAACAGCGTGCGCTTCTCGGTGTGGTCGGGGCAGGCCGGATAGCCCGGCGCCGGGCGGATGCCGCGATAGTGCTCGCCGATGAGATCGACGTTCGTGAAGCGCTCCTCGGGCGCATAGCCCCAGAATTCCTTGCGCACGCGCTCGTGCATGCGCTCGGCGAAGGCTTCGGCGAGCCGGTCGCCGAGCGCCTTCGCGAGAATGCTGGCGTAGTCGTCGTTCGCGCGCTCGAATGCCAGCGCCTTCTCCTCGATGCCGGCGCCGGCCGTGACGACGAAGGCGCCGAGCCAGTCCTGCCGGCCCGAGCCGAGCGGCGCCACGTAGTCCGCCAGCGCGAGATTGGGCCGGCCGGGGCTGGGCTTCCTCTGCTGGCGCAGCGTGTGCGCGACCGCCAGCCGCCGCGTGCGCGCCTCGTCGGCGAACAGCACGATGTCGTCGCCCTCGGCATTGGCCGGGAAGAACGAGACCACGGCGCGCGGGCGCGTCCACGCCTCCGCGATCATGCGATCGAGCATCGCCAGCGCGTCCTCGTGCAGGGCGCGCGCGGCCGCGCCGACGACGGGATCGTCGAGGATCGCCGGATAGGCGCCCGCCAGCTCCCAGGCCTGGAAGAACGGCTTCCAGTCGATGCGCGCGACGAGCTCGCGGAGATCGTAGTCTTCGAACACGATCGGCCCCGGCCGGCGCGGCCGGACCGGCTCGAAGCGCGCCCAGTCAATCGCGAGGCGGTTCGCGCGCGCCTCGGCGAGCGTGAGCCGCCCGCCGCCTTCGTTCTTCCGCTCGTGCGCCTCGCGCAACGCCGCGTGGTCGGCGGCGGTCTTGCGCACGAACTCCGTGCGCTGCTGCGGCGAGAGCAGCGCCGCCGCGACGCCGACCGCGCGCGAGGCATCCTGCACGTGGACGACCGGGCCGTCGTAGGCGGGCGCGATCTTCACCGCCGTGTGCACGCGGCTCGTCGTGGCGCCGCCGATCAGCAGCGGCAGCGTGAAGCCCTCGCGCGCCATCTCGGCCGCGACATGGCACATCTCGTCGAGCGACGGCGTGATGAGCCCGGAAAGCCCGACGATGTCGGCCTTCTCGCGCCGCGCCGTATCGAGCACCTTGGCGCACGGCGTCATCACGCCGAGATCGATCACGTCGTAGTTGTTGCAGCGGAGCACCACGCCGACGATGTTCTTGCCGATGTCGTGCACGTCGCCCTTGACGGTCGCGAGCACGATCTTGCCCTGCGCCTGGCGCGGCGCGCCCTCGCCGTCCTCCATGAACGGCTCGAGATAGGCGACCGCGCGCTTCATCACGCGCGCCGACTTCACCACCTGCGGCAGAAACATCTTGCCGGCGCCGAACAGGTCGCCGACCTTGTTCATGCCGTCCATCAGCGGGCCTTCGATGACGTCGAGCGGCTTCGCCGACGCCGCGCGCGCTTCCTCAGCGTCGGCTTCGGCGTAGTCGGCGATGCCGTGCACCAGCGCGTGCACGAGGCGCTCGTTGACCGGAAGCCGGCGCCACGTGTCGTCGGCCTCTTTCTTCGCCGCGGCGCCGCCCTTGTAGGGCTCGGCCAGCGCCACGAGCCGCTCGGTGGCGTCGGGGCGGCGGTTGAGGATCACGTCCTCGCAGGCGTCGCGCAGCTCGCGCGGGATCTCGTCGTAGACCGGCAGCGCGCCGGCGTTGACGATGGCCATGTCGAGCCCGGCGCGGATCGCGTGATAGAGAAACACCGCATGCATCGCCTCGCGGACCGGATTGTTGCCGCGGAACGAGAACGAGACGTTCGAAATGCCGCCCGAGCAGGAGCACAGCGGCAGTTCCTGCTTGATGCGGCGCACCGCCTCGATGAACGCGAGGCCGTAATCGTTGTGCGCCTCGATGCCGGTCGCGACCGCGAAGACGTTGGGGTCGAACACGATGTCTTCCGGCGCGAAGCCGGCCTTTTCGGTCAGCAGCCCGTGCGCGCGCTTGGCGATGGCGAGCCGGTGCTCGACCGTTTCGGCCTGGCCCCGCTCGTCGAAGCCCATGACGACGACGGCGGCGCCGTAGCGGCGCACGCGCTTCGCCTGCTCGAGGAACGGGCCTTCGCCCTCCTTGAGCGAGAGCGAGTTGACGATCGCCTTGCCCTGCACGCACTTGAGGCCCGCCTCGATCACGGCGAACTTCGACGAATCGATCATGATCGGCACGCGCGCGATGTCGGGCTCGGCGGCGACGAGATGGAGAAACCGCGTCATCGCCGCGGCGCCGTCGAGCATCGCCTCGTCCATGTTCACGTCGAGGATCTGCGCGCCGTTCGCCACCTGCTCGCGCGCGATGTCGAGCGCGGCGTCGAAATTGCCGTCGAGGATCAGCTTGCGGAACTTCGCCGAGCCGGTGACGTTCGTCCGCTCGCCGATGTTGACGAAGCTCTGCGAGGCCGCCGTCGTCATCGCGCGAGTTCGAAGGCTTCGAGGCCGGACAGGCGCAGGCGCGGCGGCTTTTCCGGCAGCGCGCGCGGCGCGAGTCCGCGCACGTAGGCGGCCGCCGTCGCGACGTGCTCCGGCGTGGTGCCGCAGCAGCCGCCGACGATGTTGACGAGCCCGGCCTTCGCCCACTCGGTCAGGTGGTGCGCCGTGGTCTCGGGCGTCTCGTCGTAGCCGCCGAACGCGTTCGGCAGACCGGCATTGGGATGCACCGAGACGCGCGTGTCGGCGACGCGGGCGAGATCGAGCAGGAACGGGCGCATCTCGGCCGCGCCGAGCGCGCAGTTGAGGCCCACCGCGAACGGCTTCGCATGGCGCACCGAGGTGAAGAACGCCTCGACCGTCTGGCCGGACAGCGTGCGCCCGGAAAGGTCGGTGATGGTGCCGGAAACGACGAGCGGCAGCCGGAAGCCGATCTCGTCGAACACCTGCTCGACCGCGAAGATCGCCGCCTTGGCGTTCAGCGTGTCGAATATCGTCTCGATCATCAGCAGATCGGCGCCGCCTTCGACCAGGCCGCGCGCGGATTCGGCATAGCAGGCGACGAAGCCGTCGAAGCTCACCTCGCGGTAGCCGGGATCGGCGACCTTGGGCGAGATCGACGCGGTCTTGTTCGTGGGCCCGAGCACGCCGGCGGCGAAGCGCGGGCGGCCGTCGCGGCTTTCGGCGGCGTGCGCGGCGGCGTGCGCGAGCGCGGCGCCGGCCCGCGCGATCTCGCGCGCCTCGGCCTCGAGGCCGTAATCGGCCTGCGCGATGGCGTTGGCGTTGAACGTGTTGGCCTTGAGGATGTCGGCGCCGGCGGCGAGATAGTCGTCGTGGATCGCCCGGATCGCGGCCGGCTGCGTGAGGTTCAGCAGGTCGTTGTTGCCGCGCAGGTCGCGCGCATGCGCCCGGAAGCGCTCGCCGCGGAACGCCGCTTCGTCGAACTTGCGCTTCTGGATTTCGGTGCCCATCGCGCCGTCGAGCAGCAGGATGCGCTCCTTGGCGAGCTGCGCGAGCAGATGCGCGCGGGCTTCCCGGTCGCGGCCGCCGTGATCGCGCGTGCTCATCCCGCCTCCTGCGCCGGCTTGAGGCCGAGGCGGCGGCAGATCGCGGCGGTGAGCTGCGGGCGGTTCAGCGTGTAGAAATGGAAGCGGTCGACGCCCTCGGCGGCGAGCTTCTCGCAGAGATCGCAGGCAGTGGCCGCGGCGACGAGGTTGCGCTGCTCGGGATCGTCGTCGAGGCCGTGGAACAGCTCGGCCAGCCATGCCGGCACCGAGGCGCCGCAACGCTGCGCGAACTCCACCGCGCGCGCGAAATTCGTGATCGGCAGGATGCCGGGCACCAGCGGCGCCGCGATGCCGGCCGCGCGCGCGCGGTCGCGGAAGCGCAGGAACGCGCCGGCATCGAAGAAGAACTGCGTGATCGCCGAGGTTCCGCCCGCGTCGAGCTTGCGCTTCAGATTGTCGAGATCGGCTGCGACGGTCGGCGAATCGGGATGCTTCTCCGGATAGGCCGCCACCGCGATGTCGAACGGCGCGACCTTGCGGAGTCCCGCGACCAGCGCTGCGGCGTTCTCGTATCCGCCGGGGTGCGGCACGTATTTCGCGCCGCCGGCCGGCGGATCGCCGCGCAGGGCGACGAGGTGGCGGATGCCCGCGTCCCACCAGGATGTCGCAAGCGCATCGATCTCGCGGCGCTCGGCGCCGACGCAGGTGATGTGCGCGGCCGGCTCGAGCGGCGTCTCGGCGCGGATGCGGCGCACGATGCGGTCGGTGCGCTCGCGCGTCGTGCCGCCGGCGCCGTAGGTGACCGAGACGAAGCCGGGCCGGAACGGCGCCAGCTTGCCGATCGTGGCCCAGAGCTGCGCCCAGCCGGCGTCGTCGCGCGGCGGGAAGAATTCGAAGCTGACCGCCGGCGCCGTCATCGCGCCCGCCCCCGCGCGGCGCGCGCCGGCGCGGATTCGCGGTCGTTGGCCGGGCGGATCGCGGACCACAGGCAGACGGTGAGCGGCGTTCCCTCGAGGCGGACCGGCGGCCGCGCCGAGAGCCCGGCGGCGGCGAACCAGCCTTCGATCTCGGCGTCGGGGAAGCCGAGCCAGCGGTGGCGGTGCTCCTCGGCCAGCGCCGTCATCGCGTGGCGCGCGAAATCGACGACGACGATGCGGCCGCCCGGGCGCAGCACGCGCGCCGCTTCCGCCAGCACGCGCGCCGGCTCCTCGGCGAAATGCAGCACCATGTGCAGCGTGACCGCGTCGAAGCTGCCGGCCTGAAACGGCAGCTGATACATGTCGGCCTGCCGCACCTGGCAATTGCCGAGCCCGGCGCGGTTGAGGTTGGCGCGCGCGACCTGCAGCATCTCGCGCGACGAATCGATGCCGATCGCGGCGCCGATGTCGCCGCCGACGAGCTGGAGGACGCTGCCGGTGCCGGTGCCGATATCGAGCAGGTCTTTCACCTCGGACTCGAGCAGCAGCGTCCGGAGCGCGGCGTCGATCGCGCCGCCGTCGACATGCATCGCGCGCACGCGGTCCCAATCGCCGGCGTTGCGGCGGAAGTATTCGGCCGCGTGCTCGGCGCGCGCCGTCTTCACGCGCTCGAAACGCTCGAGATCGAGCGTGAGCAGCGGATCGCGGTCGGGAATGAGATCGGCGACGATGCGGGCGAGATCGGCGGCGGCGCCGCGCGTGGCGAGGCGATACCAGGCCCAGTTGCCTTCCTGGTTGCGCTCGAGCAGGCCGGCGTCCACGAGCAGCCGCAGATGGCGCGAGACGCGGGGCTGGCTCTGGCCGAGAATCTGGACGAGATCGGAGACCGTCAGCTCGCCATGCGCGCACAGGCCGAGGATGCGGAGCCGCGTGGGCTCCGCGACGGCGCGCAGGCCTTGTAGTAATGTCTCCATGACCGCTCCCGCACGGCGCTTCTCGCGATATGCGGGTGCATATAATTATATCTTTATGTAGATTTCAAGATCGCCTGCGCGCCGATGTTGGACGGCATGGCTCGCACGCACGGGCACATGCGCTTCGCCGGTTCGATGCCGATGCTCGTCGATGCGTCCGAGGAATCCTGCGCGATGGGGCCGAAGGCGTTCGGCCACGAACGGTCGACCGCGACGAAGATCAAGGACATGACGCGCGAGGAGATGGAAGCGGCGCAGCGGGTGGCGTTCGCCGCAGGCAAGCCGGGCGAATAGCGAAGCCGCGCACTTCCTTCTCTCTCCCATGCAGTGAGAGCGAAGGGGCCCGTCCGCCGCCCTTCGCGGCGGATGGGAAGTGAGGGTTGACGCACGGGGCGCTCTCGGCAGTGAGTTCCGGCGTAGACGCAGTGCCCTCACCTCCGATGCGATGCAGGGCGTCGCATGGGCCCCTCCTCTTCCGCTTTCGCGGGAGAGGGTAGGATTTCGCGCGCTTCGAATCGCCGTGGTCCTGCGCTAATCTCGCCGCCACGGGACGGAGTGCAGCCGACGCATGCCACGCCAAGCCAATGCGGTCGATTTCTGGCGGGGCTTTGCGCTCGTCACGATCTTCATCAATCACATTCCGGGGATCTTCTACGAGCGCCTGACGCACCGGAATTTCTCGATCTCGGACTCGGCCGATCTGTTCGTCTTCCTGGCCGGCTGGTCGCTGCGCCTGCTCGCCGCCAACCCCGGCCGCGCCTCGCCCGCCTACCTCGTCGTGCGGCTCGGCGGCCGGGCGCTCACGATCTACATCGCGCAGATCATGATCATCGCGGTCGCCATCGCAATGCTGGCGGCGGCGGCCGTGCTATTGCAGAACCCGCTGCTGCTCGAATGGCACAATGCGGCAGCGGTGTTCCACGATCCGGTACCCGCGCATCTCGGCCTCGCGATTCTCACGCACCATCTCGGCTATTTCGACATCCTGCCGCTCTATGTGGTGCTGATGGCGATGGCGCCGGGGATCGCCCTCGTCGATCGCTACGCGCCGCGTCTGCTGCTGCCGCTCTCGCTCGCCGTCTACTTCGCGGCGCTCGGCTTCCACATCACGCTGCCGAGCTGGCCGGTACCGGGCGAGTGGTTCTTCAATCCGTTCGCGTGGCAGCTCGTGTTCGTGCTCGGCTTCGTGATGGCGCGGGCCGACGGCGCAGGCGGGTACGTACGCCGCCGCATCGTCTGGCTGCGCATCGCCTCGGTGCCGGTCGTGATCGCGGGCGCGCTGATCATCTGGAACGATTGGTGGCCCGACCCCACCAAGGTGCCGCAGCCGGTGCTGCTGTTCATCCAGAGCAAGTCCTACGCCACGCCGATGCGCCTCATCCAGTTCCTGGCGCTGATGGCGCTGTTCTCGGCGCTCTATCCCGGGATCCGGCGGGCGGCGCCGTGGCTGACCGAATTCCTGTCGATGCTCGGCCGCAATTCGCTGAACGTCTTCTGCGTGGGCTCACTCCTGAGCCTGGCCGGACAGATCGTACGTTTCATCTACAAGGGTGGTATAGTGGTGGATACGGCCGTGGTCGCGGCCGGCATTGCACTGCTCGCACTCACCGCATGGCTCTCGGAATGGCGCGATCGGGAAAAATCTCGGCGTTTGGCCGCCTCGCCCGCTTCGTAGCGGCGGCGGCGCTGTGCGCACTCGTGGCCCCGCACGCGGTCGTGCCGGCCGCGGCGCAGCAGGTGCCGTCGTTCTCGCGCGAGTGCCAGCCGGGCAACACGGCGACGGCGACCGAATCGCCACTGCCGAACGTCGCCGCCGCGCTCCAGAGGAAGAAGGGCAAGATCACGATCCTCGCCATCGGCGCGGCCAGCACGGCCGGCATGGGCAACGTGCGCGGCGGCTATCAGGCGCAGCTGCAGCGGATGCTCAAGGCGGCGGCGAAGGGCCTCGAGGTTGAGATCGTCAACCGCGGCGTTTCGGGCGAGCTTGCCGAGCAGGCCGCTCAGCGCCTCAAGATCCAGGTGGGACTGACCGCGCCCGACCTCGTGCTGTGGCAGGTGGGCACCAACGACGCGCTCTCCTACATCGAGGTCGAGCGCGTCGAGACCGCCGTGCGCGAGACGGTGCGCTGGCTCAAGGAACACAAGGTGGACGTGGTGCTCGTCGGCCTGCAATACGTGAGCGGCATGGCGCGCGATTCGCACTATCAGGCGATCCGCGTGGCGCTCCGCCGCATCGCGCAGGAGGAAAACGTCATCATCGTCCGGCGCTACGAGGCGATGGAGCTGATCGAGAAGGCGCAGCGCGCCGAGCCCGGTTCCGCCGTGGACGAATTCGCGAACAGCGAAACGGCTTACAATTGCATGGCGCAATACGTGGCGCGTGCGATCAGCGTGACGCTGTTTGGGCGCGGACTGCGGCCGCCGCAGCCGGCGCCGCCGCAGTAGGGCGATAGAATATTACTGCGCGAGCAGGGCGGCGAAGCTGACCGGCGGCGCCTTGGCCTGCGCCGCGAGATGCGCCACGCTCGCCTTCACCACGGCCGAATACCGCGCGGCATGGGCCTGATTGGCAGGCATCCAGCGCTGGCCGGCCCGCAGCGCAGGCGTGCGCCCGGAAAGATATGCGGCGGCCACGAGCTGCGGATCGAAGCCGGTGCCTTTGTAGAACCGCGCGTGAAAGCGGGCGACGAGTTCGATGGAGAACTCGGGATCGGACAGCGCGGCGCGGTCGATCTTGCGGTCCGGCGCGAGCAGTCGCGCGGACGAGATCAGGATCTGACCGAGACCGACCGATACCTTGTCCGGCGTCGCCGCATCGCTGACGTAGCCCGGATTGGTGGCCACGGCGCGCGCGTTGCCGCCCGACTCGTCGACGATCGTGGCGAGAATCAGCTCGGCCGGAACGCCGTGGCGGTGCGCCGCCGCGGCGACGAGATGGCCGTAGCGTTGCCACGTCGGCGCGATGAGGCCGATGCGGTAGCGCACCGGCGCGGTCTTCGCCGCCGCCTGGCCGCACTCGGGCGCCGGCGCCTGGAACGGCTGCGTCGCGCCGGGCCCCGCGGCGTCGGCGCGCGCGAGCAGCTCCTTGCGGCGCTCCGGCCAGCTCTTGCCCAGCGCCGGGCCCGCCGAAACGACGGTGCACGCGCCTTCCGCCGGCGCCGCCGCGGCGAGCGACGCGAGCAGCGCCGCGGCGAGCGCGGCCACGCCCGAGCGGCGCACCGGAGCGGCGGGCGCTCGATGAGCGCGGCGTCGTGCGTGTCGTGCTCGGCTTTCCACGGCCCCTTGTCCTCGATGAAGTTGAACGCGCATCCGTGTACGGGATCGTCCGCCCGGTTCGCAGCGCGGCGCGCGATCGGGAACTTGCGTCGTCTACGCTTCTCGCCTCCGAAAGTTCCGCACCCGCCACGCCGGCGGCGGAAGCGCGACCTTCGACAGCCGTGCCCACTCGTCCGTGCCGGTGCGGGGGATGGCCGGATACTGACCGCCGCGCGGCGCGGATGCAAGCGTGTCGGCGAGGGCCCTCGCGCGGGCGCGCAAGAGCGCGGCGCGCGGGCGGCCGGCGGCGGCGCGCGCCGCGGCGAGCCGGCCGCGGCATTGGCTTGCCTTCCTGCATCGCCTAAAATGTACC
>JAEULD010000197.1 GCA_016792765.1 Candidatus Odyssella sp. | reverse complement strand
GCCCGGCGTTCCGCCGGAAATGATCGCGGTGTGGTGGGGCATCGTCAACGTGGTCATCATCGAGCTCGGCATGATCATCCCGCCGATCGGCATCATCGTGTTCATCCTGCACGGCCTCGCGCCAAAGATCGCGATGCGCACCATCTATCGCGGCGTCACGCCGTTCATCGTCGCCGACCTGGTGCTGCTCGCGGCGCTGACGCTGTTCCCGGCGATCGCGCTGTGGCTGCCGCGCGTCCTGCCGAGCTGAGGAGGAGGAGGAACGTGCTGGAGCTTTACCACAACGACATGTCGGTCTGCGCCGCCAAGGTGCGGCTGGTGCTCGCCGAGAAGAACCTCGAGGCGAAGCTGCACCATTTCAATCTGCGCAAGGGCGACCAGTTCGCGCCCGACTATCTGAAGCTCAATCCGAACGCCGTCGTGCCGACCCTGGTCCACGACGGCCGCGCCGTGATCGAATCGACGCTGATCGCCGAGTATCTCGACGAGGCCTTTCCGGCGCCGCCGCTGCGCCCGGCCGATCTCGCGGATCGCGCGGTCATGCGCATGTTCGCGAGCATTCCCGACCAGGGCCTGCACGCGGCGTGCGGGACGATCTCGACCGTGGTCGCGTTCCGCCACCAGTTCCTCGCGCTCAGCCCCGAGGAGCTGAAGCGCAACATCGAGGAGACGCCCGACGCCGCGCGGCGCGAGCGCAAGCGCCTCGGCATCGAAAAGGGCATGGACGCGCCGTTCGTGCCCGACGCGCTGCGCGTCTACGACGGCGCGCTGGCGCGCATGGAGACGCGGCTGGCGCACGGCAAGCCGTGGCTGATCGGGGATCGGTACACGCTCGCCGACGTCGGGCTCACGCCATACGTCACGCGGCTCGCGCACCTGCATTTCGACGGCATGTGGGCGCGGCGCCCGCGGCTCGCCGCCTGGTACGAGCGCATCCAGGCGCGGCCGAACTACCGCGCGATCCGCGATTTCATCAACTGGGGCTACATCGAGCTGTTCGACAAGCACGGACCGGAGGCCTGGCGGAAGGCGCAGGCGATACTGGCCGCCTGACCCGCGCCGGAGCCCGCTTGATCTGGATCAATGCCGGCCGCCTCTTCATTCTACATTTTCCGAATATAACGCCGGGTCCGGCGGGTTCGGAATGGAGAGGCGACCATGATCACGAATATGGGTTCGATCGACCGCATCGTGCGCGTCGTCGTCGGCCTGGCGCTGTTGAGCTTGCTGTTCGTGCTCGACGGCGGTGCGCGCTGGTTCGGGCTGATCGGCGTGGTGCCGATCCTGACCGCCGCCATCGGCTGGTGCCCGGCCTATCTTCCGTTCGGCATCTCGACCTGCCCTCGCCGCGAGGGCAAGGCGAAGGCGTGAGGCGCGCATGTACGCACCGGCCGCCAAGGCGTGGTCGCCCTATGCCGCGGGCGTGGTCATCGGGCTGCTGCAAATTCCCGCGTTCCTGCTGATCGACACGGCGCTCGGCGCCTCGTCGTCCTACGTCACCGTGTCGGGCCATCTCGCCGCGATCGCCGATCCCGGCATCAAGGCCATCAAGTACGTCGCACGGCATCTCGAGGGCGCCAAGAACTGGTGGCAGGTCGCCGTCGTCGTCGGCATCGCGCTCGGCGCGTTGCTCTCGTCGCGGCTGTCGGGAACGGCGCGATCCGCGCCGTCGCCGGTGTGGCAGAGGGCGATCGGGCGCCATTCGCCGCCCACGCGCTTCGCGATGGCGTTCGCGGGCGGCTTCCTCATGCTGCTCGGCGCGCGCATCGCCGACGGCTGCACGAGCGGCCACGGAATCTCGGGCTCGGCGCAACTCGCCATCGGCTCCTTCATCGCCGTCGCGGCGATGTTCGGCGGTGCGATGCTCGCCGCGCAGTTCCTGCGCCGCGTCTGAAGGGGGCGCCACATGACCACCCTGTCGGCCATTCTCGTCGGCCTCGCAATGGGCGCGGTGTTCGGCTTCGCGCTCGAGAAGTCGCGCGTGTTCGAGCCCGGCGTCATCGTCGGGCAGATGCAGTTGCGCAGCTTCATCATGCTGAAGGTGTTCCTGACGGCCGTCGCGACGGGCCTCGTCGTGCTCGCCGCGCTGCACGGCTTCGGCTTCGCGAAGCTGTTCCCCAAGGCGACCATCTTCGGCGCCGACATCGTGGGCGGGCTCGTGCTCGGCGCGGGAATCACGCTGGCCGGCGCGTGCCCGGGAACCGTGCTGGCGCAGATCGGCGCCGGCTATCGCGACGCCTGGTTCACGTTGATCGGTGGCCTGGCCGGCGCGCTCACCTTCTCGTACCTCGAGCCGGCGTTGAACCCGATCCTGCTTTCGGGCGGCCCCGGACGACTCACGCTGAACGGCGTCTTCGGCGTGCCGTTCTGGCCGCTCGCACTCGGCTTCGCGGCGCTGCTGGTGGCCGGCCTCGTCGCGCTCGAGCGCTGGCGCCCCTGGCGGAGCGAGGTGGGCGAGAACTACGACGGGCTGCTGCCGCCCGCGCAACCGGCGGCGCTGGCCGGCGCCGGACGCCGCCAGCCCGCCTAGCGCGGCAGGAACGCCGGCGATAGTGTGCGCGCCTCGGCGCCGGAAACGGCGCGGCTCCAACGGGACGGCGGCGCGCGCAGCCGAACGCACGATGAGGCGAACCGCGGGTCTGGCCTTGACGTTCCTGCTCGCGGCCGCGGCGCCGGCGTCGGGCGAGGCGCTCGCGCCCACGGGCACGCTGCGCGCGGTCTACCTCGCGGGCAATCCCGCGCAGGCGGTACGGGACCGGGAGACGGGCGCGATCCGCGGCGTTGCGGCGGATCTTGCGCGCGAACTCGCGAAGCGCCTCGGCGTGCCGGTCGACATCGCGCCCGCGGCCAGTCCGCAGGCGGTGATCGACAGGGTGGCCGGCGCCGCCGCGGACATCGGCTTCGTCGCCTTCGCGCCGTCGCGCACCGGGACCGTCGAGTTCTCGCAGACCTACATGCACGTCCAGCAGAGCTTCCTGGTGCGCGCCGAATCGCCGATCCGCGCCATCGCCGACATCGATCGCGCCGGCCGGAAGATCGCGGGCAGCCGCAACGATTCGATCACGCTCTACATGCAGCGGAAGTTCACGCAGGCCGCGGTCGTCGAGATCGATCCGTCGCCGGCCGAGATCCGCCGGCTGTTCGCGGCCGGCGAGATCGACGCGTTCGGCGCGAATCGCCAGCGGCTGACGACGCTGATGGGCGACATCCCCGGCCTCCGCCTGTTGCCGGGCAGCCTGTTCGGCGTGCCGCAGACGATCGTGGTGGGCAAAGGCAAGGCCGACGCGCTCGCGGCGGTCAACCGGTTCCTCGACGAGATGCGCGCGTCGGGCTTCATCGCGCGCGCGATCGAGGCGAGCGGGATCGTGGGGCTCGACGTGGCGCCGGGCGGCTCGTGGCAGCCGCGCGTGCCGGACTGATCCTCTAGCCGGCCTTGCGGACGAGCGTCATCGGCGGCTGCGGCACGGCGGGCGGCGGCGTCGAGGAGCGCGGGTCCTTGGGGTGCAGGTTCGCGATCGCCATGTCGACGAATTCCGGGCGATACTGCGGCTGGATGCCTTCGAACTTGCACGCCGCGATCACCTGATCGACGATGAACTTCGGCTGATAGCCGGCGAACGGGACGTTGCCGAGCTCGCGCAGCTTCATCATCACGTAGTCCATGACCTCGTCGGCGGCCTCGAGACCGAGCGCGCGCGAGACCGAGCGGAAGATCAGGCGGTATTCCTCCGCGTTCGGCGTGCCGATCTCGAGCTTGTAGGGGATGCGGCGCAGGAACGCCGGGTCCATGAGGTCGCGCGGCGAGAGGTTGGTCGAGAAGATGACCAGCTCGTCGAACGGGATCCGGAAGCTCTTGCCGGTGTGGAGCTTCAGGTACTCGACGCGGCTCTCGAGCGGCACGATCCAGCGGTTCAGCAGCGCCTCCGGCTTCACGAGCTGGCGGCCGAAATCGTCGATGACGAAGGTGCCGCCGAGCGCCTTCACGTGCAGCGGCGCCTCGTAGAACTTGGCGAGCGCGTTGAAGCTGAGATCGAGCATCTCGAGCGTCAGCTCGCCGCCGGTGACGATGAACGGGCGGCGGCACGGAACCCATCGCATGTCGAGATCGTCGCGGCGCAGGCCGAGCGCGCGCGAATGGCCTTCCTGCGTGCTTCGCTCGACGCGGTGATGGATGCCGGGATCGAACACCTTGATGATCTGGCCTTCGACCTCGAAGCAGTAGGGGATGTAGATGACGTCCTCGAAGATGCCGCCGATGCGCTCGGCGATCGTCGTCTTGCCGTTGCCGGGCGCGCCGTAGAGCAGGATCGAGCGGCCGGAGTTGATCGCGGGCCCGATCATCTGGATGAATTCGTCGGAGACGACGAGGTTCGAGAACGCCTGCTGGATCGCGGCCTTGTCGATGCGCTCGTTGACGATGCGCTGGCGCTGGATGCGGTCGATGTAGCTCGCGAGCGAGACCGGCGCCGGGCCGATGTACTGATTCTGCTCGAGCGCGTCGAGCGCCCAGTGCTTGCCCTTCTCGCCGAGCACGTAGCGGACTTCCGACATGCCGTCGGGTGCGCCGAGCACGTCGAGCAGCTTGCGCTGCTGGGCCTGCTCGATCAGCAGCTGCACGGGCCGCGGCGGGAGCGCCAGGAACTTCGCGATCTGCGAGGGCGTCTCGCATGCCCCCGAATACATCGCCTTGATCATCAGGTTGAGCAGCGTCGGCAGCGCGAGGCCGGTTTCCGCGAGCGTGCGCGGCGCGGACGGCGCGCCGTGCATGATCGCCTCGAGATCCTCGGCGCGCAGCTTGCCCTGCGCCACGAGGATGTCGCCGAGCCGGCCGCCCTCGCGCTTCTGCCACGCGATCGCCTCGGCCACGTCGGCCGGGGTCACCAGCTTGTGGGCGACCAGGATATCTCCGAGAAACATGCCGAATCTCTCCGCCGTCCCGGCGGCCGGCGGCCGCGCGGAGCAAGTCCAAGCCGCATTAACCGTGAGCGTGATTACGAAGTTCTTAACGCGCGGAGCGGCGCTTCGATACGCCCGGCGGGGGAGGCGGGCTAACGGGCCTTCTTCAGGGCCGCTTCGAGCTGGTCGAGGCGGTCGGTGCCCCAGTACAGCTCGCCGCGGAACACGGCCTGCGGCGAGCCGAATATGCCGGCTGCGAGGACCGCCGTGCCCTTGTCGATGAAGCGCTGCTTGACGGAAGCGTCGTCGAGCGCGGCTCTCAGCCGTGCGCGATCCTCGCCGGCCGCCGCGCCGATGTCGGCCACGACGTCGGGGCTCGCGAGCGCCTTGCCGTCGGCCCAATAGGCGCGGAGCGCCGCCTTGGCGAAGCGCTTGGCGGCGTCCGGATCGCGATCCTCGATCCACGAGAAGGCGCGGCCCGCGGCGACGAGGTTCTCGGGCCAGGTGGCCGGGAACCGGAACGGGACGCCGAAATGCGCCGCGGTGCGCGGAATGTCGAGCCGGAAGTACTTCTCCTTGGCGGCGTGGGTGAGGGGGTTGGTGGCGTTGAACTGCTTGTAGGCCGCCGTCACCATGAAGGCGTGCCAGCGCGTGGCGCAGCCATGCCGCGCGGCGATCTCGTCGATCACCTGGCTCGCGATGTAGCCGTAGGGCGAGGTGAAGTCGAAATAGAAATCGAGCGTCCCGGCCATGCGTTTTCCTCCGCAGGTCTCCTATGCCAAAGCGGACGGGCGCTGCCAACCGGCTCGCGCGCCGCACGCTATGCATGATATAAGCCCGCCCATCCGCCGGACGACGGCGGCCGGCACTTGGGAGTTCGCGCGATGCAGGGCGTCGACATCGATTTGCTGAAAGACAGCGCGGGTGACGCCACGCGCTATCTGAAGGCGCTGGCGAACCAGAACCGGCTGCTGATCCTGTGCAATCTCATCGACGGCGAAAAATCGGTCGGCGAACTCGAGCGCGCGCTCGGCCTCCGCCAGCCCACGCTGTCGCAGCAGCTCGCGCGGCTGCGCTCGGGCAACCTCGTGCGCACGCGGCGCGATGCCAAGTCGATCTACTACTCGATCGCCGACGCCGACATCCGCTCGATGCTTCAGGTGCTTTACGGCAAGTTCTGCGCGCCGCGCGCGGCCGCGCCGAAGCGTCAGCGCGCGAACGGAAAGCGCGCGGCGGCGCGCTGAGCGGCCGCGCCGCCGGAGACCGCTCTCAATCCACCCCCGGCCGCTTCTTGTTGCGCTCGTCCTCGGGCGTCACGCCGATCCTGCGCGCCTCGGAATGGATCTCGGCGGCCGGCCTGCAGTCCTTCATGCACAGCGTGCCTTGCACGTCGGGGCGCGGGTCGGGAACGAAATTGGCGGCGTTGGGCAGCCTGATCTTCGGTAGCGAATCGCGGTCGAGAGCCGCATCCTGCTTCAAGACGTCGTTGAGATGGAGGACGTAGGCGGTGATCGCGTAAACCTCGTCGTCCGTCAGCGACTGCGCGTTGCCGAAGGGCATCGCGCGCTTGATGTAATCGAACAGGGTCGTGGCGTAGGGCCAGTAGTTGCCGACGCCCTTCTTGGGATCGTCGTCGGTCAGCTTGCCGCTGCCGCCGATGAGCGCGGGCCAGCGGTCCTTGCCCTCGCCGAACTCGCCGTGGCACGCGGCGCACCGGTCCTGATAGAGCGCCTCGCCGTCCTTGACCGAGCCCTTGCCGTCGGGAAGGCCGTGGCCGTCCGGGCGCACGTCGATGTCCCAGCCGTTGATCTCGTCCTTCGTCGCCGGACGGCCGATGCCCAGCGACTGGACGGGCAGGGCGATGCCGGGCTGGCCGGGCAGCGTCTTCTCCTGCGCGCGCGCAATCTCGGGAGCGGACGCGATCGCCGCCACGAACGCCGCCGCGAAGGCCGCGGCCCTATTTGAGCTGGACATTCTCGACCTCGCCGCCCGGCTTCACGTGCCAGGTGAGCATGGAATTGTTGTGATAGATCGAATTCGTGCCGCGCACCTTGCGCAATTCGGCGATCGAGGGCTGCACGTAGCCGGTCTCGTCCTGCGCGCGGCTCATCACCAGCAGCGGCTCGCCGTTCCAGCGCATCGGCATCGTCCAGCGCGTCAGCGCCTTGGCGTGGACCGGATCGTGCAGTCGCGCGGTCTGCCAGTTGCGCCCGCCGTCGAGCGAGACGTCGACGCGTTTGACGCGCCCGAGCCCCGACCAGGCGAAGCCGCTCATCTCGTAGAAGCCCTTGCCGTCGAACGGGCGCTCGGGCGAGGGAAACGTGACCACCGAGTTCGCCTCCATGAACCAGGTGAACTGGCGCGCCTTACCGTCGGGCATGAGGTCGGTGTATTTCGACGTTTCCTCGCGCGTATGCCAGGGCTGGTCGCCGAACTCGAGCCGGCGCAGCCATTTCACGCTCATGTTGCCTTCCCAGCCGGGCAGCAGCAGGCGCAGCGGATAGCCCTGCTCGGGGCGGATCGCCTCGCCGTTCTGGCCGTAGCAGAGCATCGCGTCGTCGAGCGCCTTCTCGATCGGCACGCTGCGCGTCATCGCGGCGGCGTCGGCGCCTTCGGCGAGCATCCACTTGGCGGCGGGCTTGAGCCCCGTTTCGCGCAGCACCGTGCGCAGCGGCACGCCGGTCCATTCCGAGCACGAGATCATGCCGCGCACGTACTGGCAGCGCTCGAGCTGCGCGCCGCGCCATTCCATGCCGCCGTTGGCCGGGCATTCGATGAAGCGCACGACGCTGATCGCCGGGAAGCGCCGGATGTCTTCCATCGTGAAGACCATCTCGCGCTCGACGAGACCGTGCACGACGAGGCGGTGCTGCTTGGGATCGATCTCGGCGCGGCCCGCGTGGTGGCGCTCGAAATGGAGGCCGGAGGGCGTGATGATGCCCATCTGCTCGGCGATCGGCGTGAACGACACCGAGGATTCCTTGGATGCAGTCAGCCAGTCGACCGTCCGGCGCACGACGTTCTTCTCGAACGGCGAGGGCGTGCCGTAGGGCCGGTCGCCGACGCCGGGGCCAAGCTGCTTCGTCCAATCGGGCACCGCCGGCGGGCCGGCCTTGTTGTCCGTGGTCGCCTGGGCGGTGCGCGCGGCGAGCGCGGCGGCGCCCGCGGCGGCGCCGGCGGCGAGGAAGCGGCGTCGTCCGAGCTGATTCTCGTCGGGGCGGTTGCGCCCCCTATCGTCGGCCGGCATGGAGCGTCCTTTCGCGATGGCCCGCGGCGATCTTAGCGGGGATGGCCGCCGGCATCATATTCGCGAAAGGTATAACATCAAGCCGGGCGGCCGCCAGGGGATGGCGGAGCCCGCGGTCTCCCGCCCGCGGGCAGCGCCGGGCGCGGCTACTTCTTCTCCTTGCCCTCGTGTTCCTTCTGCTCTTTGAGGAGGTAGGCGATCACGTTTTTCCGCAGTTCCTCGTTCGGGAACTTGTTCGGCATCTTGTTCGAGACCGAATCCTTGGCGAGATATTTCTTCAGGAACGCGCCCGGATCGGCGAGATACTCGAACACGCTCGCCTCGTCCCATTTCAGGCCCTTCTCGCCCGCGGCCTTCATGTCGGACGAATAGGCGTATTTCTCCGCCGTGCCGGCGGTGCGGCCGAAGACGCCGAAGAGGCTGGGCCCCACGCCGTTCTTGCCCTTGTCGAGCGAATGACAGGCGCGGCATTGGCCGAACTGCGATTTGCCCGTATCCGCATTCTGCGCCTGGGCAGGCGCGGCGAGGAGGGCGAGGACGGCGAGCGGGGCGAGGACGAGTCGCTTCATCGTGATCAGCTCCGGTGTTTTCCCTGACATGGCTTTTTCTGGAAGGCGTTGCAAGCTCAGTTGGCCGGCGCGGCCCCCGGCGCCGGGCGCGGCCGTTTCGCGCGGTCCAGCCGGGCGAAGAGATCGGCGAGATGCGACCAGAAGAATTCGTCGCCGCTGTACCCCACGATGCGGCCGATCTCCTGGCCGTCCTCGACGAGTACGAACGTGGGCGTGTAGACGACGTTGACGATCGCGACGAGGTCGGCCGGGCGCGCGGCGGCGATGTCGACGCGGCGCAGCGGCGCCCGCCGGCCTTCCGCCGTCTTGGGATAGATCGGCGCGATCTCGCGGTTCCAGCGCGCGCAATAGGGGCAGCCCGCCGCCTCGAACATGACGAGTTCGGCGGCCGCGGCCGGAAGGCCGGCGGCGAGCAGGACGGCGGCGATGAGGAGCCGGAACAAGCGGGGCCTCGTCGAAGCTGGCGGGCAAACCGGTTAGCCAAGCGCGCGCCGCGCGGCAAGGGGGCATCGCAGCGCGCCGCGCGCTTGATAATATATAAAACCCGAATATGATACGGGCAATGGCCGGGCGGTTTGCCAGTCGCGCACGGATGCGCGCCGTGATAGAAGCCGTCCCGAGCGCGGCGCCGGGCCGTTCGGTGATCCGCGGTGGCGTTCAAGGCAGGAGAGGACGATGGAGCAAGGTGCAAGGTCGGCGGGCCGCCGCGACGCGTCGCGCAGGCGCGTGCTGGCGGTGGGCGCGCTCGGCGGGATCGTGGCGGCATTGGCGCCGCGCCTCGCCGCTGCGAAGCCCGAGGATGTCGCCGCCGCGATCAAGAAGCTCTACGGCGACAAGGCGATCGCCGCCGGCAAGGTGAAGCTCGAGATGCCGCAGATCGCCGAGAACGGCAACGTCGTGCCGATGACGGTCACGGTCGACAGCCCGATGACCGACGACGATTACGTGAAGGCCGTGCACGTCTTCGCGGAAGGCAATCCGATTCCGGCGGTGGCGACGTTCTACTTCACGCCGGCTTGCGCCAAGGCCGTGTGCTCGACGCGCATCCGCATGGCGGCGACCCAGAACGTCGTCGCCGTGGCCGAGACGAGCAAGGGCGAGCTCTTCACCGGCAAGACGGAAGTGAAAGTCACGATCGGCGGCTGCGGCGGCTGAGCAGGGCAGAGGAGAATACGATCATGGCGACCCCCACACCGCGCGTCCGCGTCCCGGCCAAGGCCAAGAAGGGCGAGGTCATCGAGATCAAGACGCTCATCTCGCACGACATGGAGATGGGCACGCGCAAGGATGCCGACGGCAAGACGATCCCGCGCAAGATCATCAAGCTCTTCGCCTGCACCTTCAACGGCAAGGAGGTGTTCAAGTCCGACTGGCAGCCGGGAATATCGGCCAATCCCTATATGGCGTTCTTCGCCAAGGTTAACGAATCGGGCACCTTCGAATTCGCGTGGCACGACGACGACGGCTCCGTCTACAAGGCCTCGTCGAAGATCGAAGTCGCCTGAACCCGCGCGCCGCCGCGGCGCGGATGATGTCCGCGCCGCCGCGTCGCCGGCCTTCGCACCGGTCGGGTCGGGCCCGTTGTTTGGTTAACGGGCCCGTATCTTTTTCGCGATGCGCGCGGCGCGGAGCGCCCGTTCATAACACTTCGTCAAATATCGTGAAGGCATGATGGCTTCCGCGCGCGGCTCCGCGGGAGCGAGGGATGCAGGACTGGAGTAGCGATAACGACAAGCCAGCGCGGCCGGCCGCATCGTTCGGCCGCCGCAATATCGCGAACGGACCCGTGCCGCACGGCGCGGCGCCGGCATCCGCCTCGGCCGAGTCGCCGGCCGCGCCCGCGCCGATGGAGGCCGCTCCGCCCGCCGCCGCGACCCCGGCGCCGCCGCGCGTGCCGCTTTCGACGATTCCGCAGCCGCCGGGACAATCGCCGGCGCCGCCCCCGGTCGCGCCGCCGATGATGTCGTCGCAACAGCTCCAGCTCTTCAACGGCCCGATGGGTCGCCGCGCGCCGTTGCCCGGCGAAGCGCCGTACGAGCCGCCGCCGCTCGAGCCGCCGGCGGCGCCGGACGCGCACGAAGCTTCGCCGCCGCCGCGCGGCAGCCGGCGCAGCAAGGCCATCGCCGTCGTGCTGGGCGCCGTGTCGGGGCTGATCGGAGGGACACTCGTCGTCGAAGCGGGCCGCATGGTCGGCGAGGCCAACCGCACGACGCCGATGGCCATCGAGGGCCCCGCGTCGGCGCAGCCGTGGAAGCGCTATGCCGGATGGCCGGCCGACGACTTCACGAAATTCAGCGACGTCTCCGCCGTCCGCTCGTCGCCCGCGCCGAAGGCGCCGCGCAAGCTCGCCGGCCCGCTCGCCGGCGATGCGGCCAAGGGCGCGGACCTGACCCTTTCCGGCCGCGGCGCCGCCAACTGCCTCGCCTGCCACGTCGTCGGCGATCGCGGCACCAACCTGCCCGGCAATGTCGGCCCCGATCTGTCGGAGATCGCCAAGCGCGGGCACAGCGACGAGTACCTCTACAACTACGTCTACGACGCGCGGGTCTACAATGCGGGCACGGTGATGCCGCCGTGGGGCGCGCACGGCTTGCTCAAGGACGAAGAGATCCGCCACATCGTGGCCTACCTCAAGACGCTGGCCGTGCCGGCCCGCTTCAAGAACCCGCTGGACGATCCCGACAAGCGCCCGGTGCCGAAGGAGCATCGCGACAATCTCGATCCGATGGTCAACCCCGGCATGTGGGCGATCGACAAGGCCAAGGAGCTGTGGAGCGCCAAGGGCCCCTCGGGCGCCTCCTGCGCCGCGTGCCACCACACGCCCGATCCGGAGCTTCGCTTCAAGGCATGGGCGGCGTCGATGCCGCGCTGGGACAAGACGCTCGGCAAGGTGCTCGGGGTCGAGGAGTTCGTCTTCCGCCACGCGAAGGCCACGACCGGACATGCGTGGCTGATGGGCGGGGACGACAACGCCAGCATGGCCGCCTACCTGCGCAACCTCGCGAACGGGGCCACGATCGCCGTCGACGTTTCCGGCGGCGCCGCCAAGGAAGCCTGGGCGCGCGGCAAGGCGATCATGGAGCGCAAGATCGGGCGCTTGAATCTCGCCTGCGCCGACTGCCACTCGGTGCAGAAATCGGCCAATCGCTGGGCGCGCGGGCAGTGGCTGGCCGACGCGAAGGGCTTCACGGTGCACTTCCCGACCTGGCGCACGAGCCGCAACCAGCTGTGGGACATCCGCCGGCGCTTCCAGTGGTGCAACGTCGCGATCGGCGCGACCGACTTGCCGCCCGATGCGGGCGAGTACGGCGATCTCGAACTCTACCTCACCTCGCTCAGCAACGGCCAGAAGCTCAGCGTTCCGGGCATCCGCCCGTAGCGGCGGGCGCGGCCGCGCAGCCGCGCCCGGCCGGGCACCGGTTGTCATTTCACAAGACTCGAATATGATTGGCCGCGCACGCCGTCCGGGCTCGCCTGGACCGGCGTCGGCGAGTTCGATTACAAGGCTGCATCGGCCGTCGCGAGGCCGTCAGCAGCCGGGCGGGACAGAGAGGGAGGGAGCCGTGCAATCGAGCGCGAGGCGGAAGCCGAATCGGGTGGCGGGCGCGGGCGCACGCAGGATCGCGTTGATCGGCGCGGCCGCGGGCATGCTCGGCGGCGCGCTATGGGGCGCGGCCGGCCCGGCCGAAGGGCAGGCGAAGCGCGAAGCGCCGCTCGCGCTCGAAGGGCCGGCGTCGCCGGTGCCGTGGAAGCGCTATGCGGACTGGCCGAAGCCCAGCTGGGACAATTTCAACACGCTCGCCAAGACCGACGCATCGCCGCCGGCGCCCAAGCCCGAGGCCGTCCGGAAGATCGCCGAAGAGATCAAGGGCGATCCGGCGCAGGGCCAGAAGCTCGTCTTCGATCGCAGCCGCGGCGGCGGCTGTCTCGCGTGCCACGCGATGGGGCCGGCCACGGCCGGGGCGCAGGTGGGCAATGTCGGGCCCGACCTGTCCGAAATCGGCAATGCCGGTCGCACCGACGAGTGGTTCTACAACTACATTTTCGACGCGCGCGTCTACAACCCCGAGACGGTGATGCCGCCGTGGGGCGCGCACGGCCTCTACAACGGCGAGGAAATCCGCCACATGGTGGCGTTCCTCAAGACGTTGAAGACGCCGGTCAAGTACCGCTCCGACGCCGACAATCCCGAAAAGCGCCCGGTGCCCAAGGAAGACCGCGACAACCTCGACGCGCTGGTCAATCCCGGCATGTGGGCGGTCGACAAGGCGAAGGAATTGTGGTCGGCCAAGGGGCCGAGCGGCGGCGCCTGCGTCGCCTGCCACGCCAATCCCGAAGCGCAGTTCAAGACCTGGGCCGCGTCGATGCCGCGCTGGGAGCAGCGCCTCAACAAGGTGATGGGCGTCGAAGAGTTCGTGTTCCGCCACGCCAAGGCCACGACCGGGCATTCCTGGCTCATGCAGAGCGAGCAGAATCTGGCGATGGCGGTGTATCTGCGGCACATCGCCAACGGCGCCGAGATCAAGGTGGACGTGACGAGCACGCCGGCCAAGGCCGCGGCGGCGCGCGGGCACCAGCTCATGGAGCGCAAGATCGGCCAGCTCAACTTCGCCTGCCTCGATTGCCATGCGCCGGCGAAGGGCGCGCTCAAATGGATCCGCGGCCAATGGCTCGGCGAGAGCAAGGGCCAGATTCCGCATTTCCCGACCTGGCGCACGAGCCGGCTCGAGATCTGGGACATCCGCAAGCGCTTCCAGTGGTGCGGCGTCGCGATCCGCGCCAACGATCTGCCGCCCGACGCGAAGGAGTACGGCGAGCTCGAGCTCTATCTCACCTCGCTCAACAACGGGCTGAAGTTCAACGTGCCGGGTATCCGGCACTAGCCGCGGGCGTCTCGTAGGGGCGGGTCCCCGACCCGCCCGTGGTGCCGCGAGCACGGGGCGCCGCCGCGGAGTCCGCGGCCATGCGGGCGGGTCGGGGACCCGCCCCTTCGGAGAGAACGACGCATGCTCACTCGCCGTGATTTCGTCCAGCTCGCCGCCGCGACCGCGGCCTTGAGCGCGGGCGGCGGCCCGTTCTCGCGCGCGCTCGCCCAGCAGCGGCTCGCGCAGGACGACCTGCTGCGCTTCGAGCCGCTGGGGCAGGTGACGCTGCTCCACTTCACCGACATCCACGCGCAGCTCCTGCCGGTGCATTTCCGCGAGCCCGATACCAATCTCGGCGTCGGCGAGGCGAAGGGCCTGCCGCCGCATCTGACCGGCGCGGACTTTCTCGCACGGTTCGGTCTCAAGGCCGGCACGGCCGAGGCCTTCGCGCTGAGCCATGTCGAATTCGCGGCGCTGGCCAAGAGCTACGGCAAGCTCGGCGGCCTCGACCGCATGGCCACGCTGGTCAAGGCGATCCGCGCCGCGCGTCCCGGCCGCGTGCTGCTGCTCGACGGCGGCGACACCTGGCAGGGCTCCCACACCGCGAACCTCTCCAAGGGCGCCGACATGGTCGAGGCCATGAACGCGCTCGGCGTCGAGGCGATGACGGCGCATTGGGAATTCACCTACGGCGCCGAGCGCGTGAAGGAGCTCGTCGGCGCGCTGAAGTTCCCGTTCCTCGCGGGCAACGTGCGCGACACCGAGTGGGAAGAGGATGTTTTCAAGCCGGCGCAGGTTTTCGAGCGCGGCGGCGCGAAGGTCGCGGTGATCGGCCAGGCGTTTCCCTACACGCCGGTCGCCAACCCGCGTTATCTGATCCCGAAGTGGTCGTTCGGCATCCAGGAGGAGCGCGTCGCCAAGCACGTCGCCGATGCGCGCGCGGCCGGCGCCGACCTCGTCGTGCTGCTGAGCCACAACGGCTTCGACGTCGACCGCAAGCTGGCGGCGCGCGTTCCCGGCATCGACGTGATCCTGACCGGGCACACGCACGACGCGCTGCCGGCCGCGGTCGAGGTCGGCAAGACGCTGCTGATCGCCTCGGGCTCGCACGGGAAGTTCCTGTCGCGGCTCGATCTCGAGGTGAAGGAGAAGCGCGTCGCGGGCTATCGCTATCGCCTGATTCCGCTGTTCGCCGACGCGATCGCGCCCGATCCCGAAATGGCCGCCGTGATCGCCAGGATCCGCGCGCCGCACGAAGCGGCGCTCAAGAAAGTGCTCGGCAAGACCGAATCGCTGCTTTACCGCCGCGGCAATTTCAACGGCACGTTCGACGATCTCATCTGTCAGGCGCTGCTCGCCGAGCGCGACGCGGAGATCGCGCTGTCGCCGGGCTTCCGCTGGGGCGTCAGCCTGCTGCCCGGCGCGGATATCACCGCCGAGGACGTCTACACGCAGACCGCGATCACCTACCCGAACGCCTACCGCACCGAGATGACCGGCTCGTTCCTCAGGGAGGTGCTCGAGGACGTGGCCGACAATCTCTTCAATCCGGATCCCTACTATCAGCAGGGCGGCGACATGGTGCGCGCCGGCGGGCTCGGCTATCAGATCGACATCGGCCAGCCGATCGGCAAGCGCATCTCGAACATGACGCTGCTGCGCACGGGGCAGCCGATCGAGCCCGAGAAGAAATACGCGGTCTCGGGCTGGGCCTCGGTCAACGAGGGCACGCAGGGCCCGCCGGTCTGGGACGTCGTCATGCGCCACATCGAGAAGCAGAAGGTCGTGCGCCTCGAGCCCAACCGCAGCATCAAGGTGGTGGGCGCGTAGCGCGCCGATCCATGGCCGAGCTCGATGCCCCTTTCCTCGCGGCCTTTTTCGGCGGCCTGTTGAGCTTCGTCTCGCCCTGCGTGCTGCCGCTCGTGCCGCCGTATCTCTGCTTTCTCGGCGGGGTCACGTTCGAGCAACTGGAGCAGCCGCAGGCGACGGTCGCAAGGCGGGTTTTCGCCGGCGCGGCCGCGTTCGTGCTCGGCTTCGCCACCGTCTTCGTCGCGATGGGGCTCGGCGCCTCGGCGATCGGGCAGGCGATCGCGCGATATTTCGACATTCTCAGCGTCGTCGCCGGCGCGATCATCATCGTGTTCGGCCTGCACCTGCTCGGCGCGTTCCGCATCGGGCTGTTGTTCCGCGAGGCGCGCTTCCACGTCGCCGGACGCCCGGCGAGCCTCGCCAGCGCCTATCTCGTCGGGCTTGCCTTCGCGTTCGGGTGGTCGCCCTGCGTCGGCCCGATCCTGGCGCCGATCCTGGTCTTGGCCGGCTCGAAGGAAAGCGTGGTCGGGGGCGGGCTGCTGCTCGGCCTCTACGCGCTCGGGATGGGCGTGCCGTTTCTCGTCGCGGCGGCGGCGGCGCCCTGGTTCCTGCGCCAGATGAAGCGCGCGCGGCCCTATCTCCGCCACGTCGAGCGCGTGCTCGGCGCGCTGCTCGTCCTGACCGGCATCCTGTTCGTCACCGGCTCGTTCCGGGCGATCGGCATCTGGCTCTACGAGACGTTTCCGTGGCTGCAGCTCGGCTGAGCCGAGTCAGGCCTTTCCGGCCCTGAGCGCCTCGATCTCCCGGCGCAGCGCGGCGACTTCGCCCTGCAGCCGGTCGCGCTCGGCGGCCAGCGCGGTCTCGCGCTCGCGCGCCGCGGCGAGCTCGGCGCGGAGCCCGTCGATTTCGCCGGAGGCCGGCGCCGGCGCATCGTCGTCGCTCGGCGCGGCCGCCTTGGGAGCGCCGCCCTCGACGATCCGCGCATGCAGCGCGCGGATGTAGCGCGCGTCGTCGGCCGCGAGCGTGCCCGCCGCAACCTCCTTGCGCCAGGCCGCGAGGTCGTCGCGCGTGTTCGGCCGAAGCTCGCGCTTCAGCAATTCGTCGATCAGCTTTTCGAGGTCCTGCATCCGCCGTCGATCCCGTTGCGGCGCGCTTTCTAGCCCAGGACGGGCTGGCGCGTAAGCCCGCTCAGCGCGCGCCGAGATCGGCCGCGTAGGCGGACACCGGCGGCGCGTTCTCGATCACCTTCATGGCCAGCAGGAACTCGGCGAAGCGCCGGTAGCGCATCGTATCGAGCGCCGCGGGGCTCGCGGCGAAGCGCGGAAGCGTGTCGCGCCAGGCGCGGCGGTTCAGCTCGTTGTCGAGCTCCTTCTCGCGGCCCCTGACGAACAGCTTCCAGCCTTCCTCCGGATAGTTCAGGAGATATTGCACGCCCTGCTCGACGGCGCCGAGGAAGGCGATGAGCCGCTTGTCGCCGAGCGTGTCGCGGTGCGCGACGTAGATCAGCTCGTCGTAGGCCGGGACGCCGTTCTCTTCGGGATAGAACGCGCGGCCGGGGCGCTTCGCGATGTCCATCTGGTTCAGCTCGAAATTGCGGAACGCGCCGATCACGGCCTCGACCTGCCCGGCCATGAGCGCGGGCGAGAGCGAGAAGTTCACGTTGACGAGCGTCACGTCCTTGAGCGCGAGGCCGTGCTTGCCGAGCATCGCGGTCAGCAGCGCCTCCTCGAAGCCGCCGACCGAATAGCCGATCCGCTTGCCCTTGAGATCGCCGATCGACTTGATCGGCCCGTCGCGCAGCACCACGAGCGTGTTGAGCGGGGTCGCCACCAGCGTGCCGATGCGCACCAGCGGCAGGCCCTTGCTCGCCTGGATGTGCAGCTGCGGCTGGTAGGAGATCGCGACGTCGCCCTTCTTGGCGGCGACGAGGCGGGGCGGATCGTTGGGATCCGACGGCGCGATGAGGTCGACGTCGAGACCCGCCGCCTTGTAGTAGCCGCGCTCGAGCGCGACGTAGAGCGGCCCATGATCGGGGTTCACGTGCCAGTCCAGCAGCACGGTAAGCTTCTGCTGCGCCTCCGCCGCGGCGGCGGCGAGCAGCACAGAAAGGGCGGCCAGGTATTTGATCGAACGTAACATTTCTCATCTCCTTGGGAGGCCGGATTAGTCCTGGGCGGGGTTGCTTTCGGCGTGCCACGGCACGGCGCGGCGCAGCAGGCGGTCGGCGGCGAGGTAGAGGACGACGCCGATGACCGCGAGCACGATCAGGGCGGCGAACATGCGCGGCGTTTCCACCCGCGCCTTCGCGTGCAGCATCAGATGGCCGAGGCCGGCGGTGGCCCCGACCCATTCCCCGACGACGGCGCCGATCGGGGCGACGGCGACGCCGACGCGCAGTCCGGACGCGAGGCTCGGCAGCGCCGCCGGCAGGCGGATGCGGCGCAGCACCGTGCCGCGGGCGGCGCCCATCGTGCGGGCGAGGTCGAGATGGCCGGGGTCGGTACGGCGGAGGCCGTCGAAGAAGGCGGAGGCGACCGGGAAATAGATGATCAGCGTCGCCATCGCGATCTTGGGGCCGAGATCGAAGCCGAGCCACAGCACGAGGATCGGCGCGAGCGCGAACACCGGGATCGCCTGGCTCGCCACGATGACCGGGAGAATCCAGTCGCGCGCCGGGCGCCACGCGGCCATGGCCAGCGCGGTCGCGACGCCGAGCGCGGTGCCGCAGAGCAGGCCGAGCAGGATCTCGGCGAGCGTCACGCCGGCATGGCCGGCCAGCAGCGCGGCGTCGCCCACCAGGGCGCGCGCGACGTCGAGCGGCGGCGGCAGCATGAACTCCGGCACGCCCGTGATGCTCACGACCGCCTGCCAGATCGCGACGAGGCCGACCACGACCGCGATGCCGCGCAGCCACGCCATCACGCGGCCTCGCGCTTGCCGTTGGCGAGGAGCGCGAGCAGCTCGGCATGGCGGCGGGCGAGGGCGGGCGCGCCGACGTCGCGCGGCGGCTCCCCGTCGAGCACCACGGCGGCGCCGAGCCGCGCCGGTGCGCCGGCCATCACATAGAGCCGGTCCGCCAGGCGCAGCGCCTCCCAGGGATCGTGCGTGACGTGCAGCACCGTCGCGCCGTTCAGCAGTTCGGCGGCGAGCGCCTGGAGCTGGTGGCGCGTGATCGCGTCGAGCGCCGAGAACGGCTCGTCCATCAGCACGAGCGGGCGCGCCTCGAACAACGTGCGCGCGAGCGCCACGCGCTGGCGCTGCCCGCCCGACAGCGCGGCCGGCAGCGCCGCCAGCTTCTCGCCGAGGCCCACGCGCGCGAGCAGCCAGCGCGCCCGCTCGCGCGCCGCGCCGTCGATGCGCTCGCGCCGCAGCCTGGCGCCGAGCAGCACGTTGTCGAGCGCCGGAAGCCACGGCAGCAGCAGATCCTGCTGCGCCATGTAGGCAATGCGGCCCCGGAGCGGGCCGCCATCGCCGCATTCGACCGTGGTGCCCGGCCAGGGCGCGACGAGGCCGGCGATGAGGCGGAGCAGGCTGGTCTTGCCGACGCCGCTGGGGCCGAGCAGGCACGTCCACGACCCGGCCGCCAGCGCAAGATCGAGCGCCTCGAACAGCGGCGCGCCGCCGAAATCGAGCCCTGCGGCGTGCACCTTCAACCCGAAGGGCGGTGCGGAAATCCTTGCGATGGATGGCGCGGATGCGCCGGGAACGACCGACATGCCTCGCCTGTCCCTCCGCCGGTATCAACCGGATCAGGTTCGAGGGGTCGTCTCCTGAAGCGCACGGGCGCGTCCGAGACCTCTCAGCCTTGCGGCTCCCCCCAGGGGCGTGACGGAAATATGAAGCCGCGCGCGCGCGAAGGCAAGGCGCGGCCGTGCGCTACGCGAAGTATCGCCCGAGCCGCTCGACGGCGCTGTCGATCGTCTCGTCCTTCTTGCAGAACGAGAAGCGGATGAAGTGGCGCGGCGCGTCGTTCTGGTAGAACGCGCTGACCGGGATCGCGGTCACGCCCGCCTCGACGGTGAGTTTCTTGCACAGCTCCACGTCGTCGCCGTTGAAGCCGCGCAGCGGGCCGCGCGTCAGCAGCGGGCGGAAATCGGCGCTGATGAAATAGGTGCCCTGGCAATCGACCGCGCCGAACCCGATGCGGTCGAGTCCGGCCCGCAGCCGGTCGCGGCTGCGCTGCAGGCCGCCGGCGAGGTCGCGGAAATAGGCGTCGTCCTTGCCGAGGCCGAAGGCGGTCGCGCGCTGCAGATTGGGCGGCGTCGTGAAGGTCACGAACTGGTGGCAGCGCGCGACCGGCTCGATCAGGTGCCTCGGGCCGGTGAGGTAGCCGACCTTCCAGCCGGTCAGCGAGAACGTCTTGCCGGCCGAGCCCATGCGGATGGTGCGGTCGCGCATGCCGGGCAGCGTCATCAGCGGCACGTGCCGGCGGCCGTCGAAGACGATGTGCTCGTAGACTTCGTCGCAGACGGCGAAGCAGTCGAACTCGAGGCAGAGATCGGCGACGACCTGCAGCTCCGCGCGCGTGAACACCTTGGCGGCCGGGTTCATCGGCGTGTTGAGCAGGATGAACTTCGTCTTCGCCGAGAACGCGGCGCGCAGCGCCTCGCGCGGCAGCGTCCAGTCGGGCGGCGCGATGCGCACGAGCTTCGGCACGGCGCCGGCGCGCTTCAGGATCGGCAGGTAGGAATCGTAGAGCGGCTCGATGAGCACGACCTCGTCGCCGGGTTCGACGAGGCCGTTGATGCAGTCGTTGAGCGCCTCGGTGGCGCCCGAGGTGACGAGCACCTCCGTCTGCCAGTCGACGTCGAGCCCGTAGAAGCGCTTGTCGTGCGCGGCCACGGCCTGGCGCAGCTCGGGCACGCCCATCATCGGCGGGTA
>JAEULD010000132.1 GCA_016792765.1 Candidatus Odyssella sp. | reverse complement strand
GTGGCGCAGGAACGGCTGGAGATGGTTGACGATGTAGTCTTCGCTGCCGAGCACGATGCCGCCGAGCGTGCGGCCCTGCCCGTCGATGTGCTTGGTGGCCGAATAGACGACGACGTCGGCGCCGAGCTTCAGCGGCTGCTGAAGCATCGGCGTCGCGAACACGTTGTCGACCACGACGCGCGCGCCGGCCGCGTGCGCCAGCTCGCACACCGCCGGAATGTCGACGATGCGGAGCTGGGGGTTCGACGGCGATTCCAGGAACACGGCGGCGGTCGGCTTCGCGAGCGCCTTCTTCCACTGGCCGAGATCGCGGCCGTCCACGAGCACCGATTCGACGCCGAAGCGCGGCAGGATCTCGGCGATGATGTAGTGGCACGAGCCGAACAGCGCATCCGAAGCCACGACGCGATCGCCGGCCTTCAATTGCGACATCAGCGACGCGAACACCGCGGCCATGCCCGAGGCCGTCGCGCGCGCGGCGGCGGCGCCCTCGAGCTCGCACATGCGCGCCTCGAACATCGCCACCGTGGGGTTGCCGAAGCGCGAATATTGATAGCGCGGGCGCACGTTGTTGAACGCGGCCTCGGCGTCTTCGGCCGTGTCGTAGACGAAGCCCGAGGTGAAGAAGATCGCCTCGCAGGTTTCGTCGAAGCGCGAGCGCGCCGTGCCGCCGTGGACGGCGCGGGTCTGGCGGCGCCGCTTGCGCGGCGGCTTCGTGTTCTCGTTCATTGCCCCGGGTCTCGATGCTGCGTTTGGCGCGCCCTCATAGCGGCTGGGGGCGGCGCGCAAAAGCAATATTGCCGGAGGGGGCGCGGCCGCCCTCCGCGCGGCGGTTTGTGCATTGCACCAGTCCGCACGGCGTCCCGCCACGAACCTGCGGCACGGCCTGCCCTTCCGGCAACAAAAGTAGTCATGATGTTAATCATTCGAAATAATATGTCGCACATTGGAGTCCGAATGAAAGAAATTTCTTGCCGCAATGCGAAAGAATCTTTAGCAGACGCAATGGACAGGCGCGCGGCCGGCGAACGAACCGCCCGCGCCACACGTTTCATTCGGCGCTAACATGGAAACAGCCGCCATGACCCAGAATGTCGTCGCCATGGACCAGTATCGCCCGGCGCCGCCGAACGCGCCAAAGGACCTCTACGAGGTCGGCGAAATCCCGCCGATGGGCCACGTGCCGAAGAAGATGTATGCGTGGACGATCCGCCGCGAGCGCCACGGCGAGCCCGACACGGCGATGCAGGTGGAGGTCGTGGACGTGCCGCGGCTCGACAGCCACGACGTGCTGATCCTCGTGATGGCCGCCGGCGTCAACTACAACGGCGTCTGGGCGGCGCTCGGCAAGCCGATCTCGCCGTTCGACGTGCACAAGGCGGAATTCCACGTCGCCGGCTCCGACGCCTCGGGCATCGTCTACGCGGTCGGCGACAAGGTGAAGCGCTTCAAGGTCGGCGACGAGGTCGTCGTCCATTGCAACCAGGACGACGGCGACGACGAGGAGTGCAACGGCGGCGACCCGATGTTCTCGCCGAGCCAGCGCATCTGGGGCTACGAGACGCCGGACGGCTCGTTCGCGCAGTTCGCGCGCGTGCAGGACCGCCAGCTCATGCCGCGGCCCAAGCACCTCACCTGGGAAGAGAGCGCCTGCTACACGCTGACGCTCGCCACCGCCTACCGCATGCTGTTCGGCCACCGCCCGCACATCCTGCGCCCGGGCCACAACGTGCTGGTCTGGGGCGCCTCGGGCGGCCTCGGTTCGATGGCCGTGCAGCTCTGCGCGGTGTCGGGCGCCAACGCGATCGGCGTGATCTCCGACGACACGAAGCGGGAGTTCGTGATGTCGCTCGGCGCCAAGGGCGTCATCAACCGCAACGAGTTCAAGTGCTGGGGCCGCCTGCCCGACGTCAACGACCGCGGCGGCTACGGCGACTATATGAAGGAGTGCCGGAAGTTCGGCGCCGCGATCTGGGCCATCTCCGGCAAGGGCAACGACGTCGATTTCGTGTTCGAGCATCCGGGCGAGGCGACGTTCCCGGTCTCGTGCTTCGTCGTGAAGCGCGGCGGCATGGTCGTCTTCTGCGCCGGCACCACCGGCTACAACATCACCTTCGACGCGCGCTTCGTGTGGATGCGTCAGAAGCGCATCCAGGGCTCGCATTTCGCAAACCTCTTGCAGGCCTCGCAGGCCAACCGCCTCGTCATCGAGCGGCGCATCGATCCCTGCATGTCGGAAGTGTTCTCGTGGCAGGACATTCCGAAGGCGCACATGAAGATGATGCGCAACCAGCACAAGCCCGGCAACATGGCCGTGCTGGTCTCGGCCAAGCGCCCGGGCCTGCGCACGCTCGAAGACGCGATGGAGGGCTGAGGCGCGGCCCTCGCAGGGAGCGCCTCGCCAGCATAGGATCGCCCGCGCATCGCGGGCGTGGCGCCCGCAAGGAACGGTCCCCATGCGCATCCGGTTCGGATGCGAGCTCGCCTACGATCTGCGGCAGGCGACGCCGATGATCGTCATGCTGAACGTGCACTATTCGCGCGCGGCGGATCTCGAGCGGCCGGACCTGCTCGTCACCACGCCATCCGTTCCGATCGAGAGCTATCGCGACAGCTTCGGCAATTGGTGCTGCCGGCTTGTGGCGCCGGCCGGGCGCTTCGTGCTGGGAACCGACAGCGTGCTGCGCGACGACGGGCGCGCCGATGCGGTGGACCGCGACGCGCTGCAGCACCAGGTGCAGCACCTGCCCTCGGACACGCTGCTGTTCCTGCTCGGCAGCCGCTATTGCGAAACCGACCGGCTTTCAGACGAGGCGTGGCGCCGGTTCGGCCCGACGCCGCTCGGCTGGCCGCGCGTCCAGGCCATCTGCGATTTCGTCCATCAGCACGTGAAATTCGGCTACGAGCATTCGCGCGCGACGCGCACGGCCGCCGAAACCTTCGCTGAAGGGCGCGGCGTCTGCCGCGACTACGCGCATCTGGCGATCGCGTTCTGCCGCTGCCTCAACATTCCGGCGCGCTATTGCACCGGCTACATCAGCGATATCGGGCTGCCGCCACCCTCTGCGCCGATGGATTTCGCGGCCTGGATGGAAGTGTTTCTGGGCGGACGTTGGCAGGCGTTCGACCCACGCAACAACGCGCCGCGCACGGGCCGCATTCTGATCGCGCGCGGACGCGACGCCGCCGACGTGCCGCTCACGCACACGTTCGGGCCCGGCACGCTGGCGGGCTTCCGCGTTTGGGTAGACGAAGCCGGAGGTTGAGGCCGGGCGATCGCCACGGCCGGGATTAGGCCGGGCCGCGCGCGAGCATGTAGATCAGAAGCACGATCGCCAGGGCCGCCGGAACGACGATGGGCGGGACGATGTAGTCCGCCACCCGGCGGCGCGCCATTGCCGGCGCCGCTGTCGCGGCCTGTGCGGATGCGCCCTTCGGCGCGAGTGGCGGTTCGATTCTCGTCATGGAATGCTCGTCGGCGTTGGAAGCGCGCCGTCCCGCGCCGCCGGCGGCGGCACGGGACGTCGCGGAGACCGCGGGGCGAACGAAGGGCCCCCGCCGCGCTCCGATCAGAACGCGCGGCCGGCGAGAAGGCCGTCGACTTCGCGGCCCGCCTGCGTCGCGTCGAGGCTGTACTTCGACTGCACGCCGGCGAGGAGCTGATCGCGGCTCGTCAGCGCGGCAACCTCCGTCTCGGAGAACTTCGACCACTTGCTGGCGATGTCCTTCATGAGGACCTTCTTGGCTTCGGTGACCGGACCCGTCGGGGTGATGGAATTCATGTTGTTCTCCTAAGTACGAGTTAAGAATAATCTGAATGATCGTCATTCAAACTATAGTATTAATTGACACCACGATTATGTCTTTATTGTGTTTTTCTTTACTCGTATTTCCCATGCCACAAGCCATGGCGCCGGTATTCAGTATGCATTGCCGTCGCGGCGACTCAGCGGATAGGCCGCGTCCGCATAGAAGGCGCGGATGGCCGTCGGCTCGTGGCGGTCGCCGTTGACGACAAGGACGGTCGCGGCCAAGGCCTCCGACGGAAGCTCCTCGATCGCGAAGCGGATCGCCTCCGCCACACTGGCGAAACGGCGGTAGGCGAGCGCGTTGCGATAGGTCGCGCGCGAACGCGCACGGTCGCGATCGGCCGGCGAGCGGCCGGCGGCGTTCCTCGGCGTGGCGTCGCAGCGCGTGAACAGTTCCGCGGATTCGCGGAAATCGAACGACGCCGGGTTCCCGGCGACCGACGCGGATGCCGCGTCGCCGTGCGGGGTGGCGGCGTCCTTCATGCGAGCGTCTCCCTCGGCAAGAATCGGGCAAAGCGGTCGCGGCACGGGAATCCGAGTTCCCGTCGTGCGAGGCGGAAGTCCCGGCGTGACCTGCGGGCCGCGCCGTCGCGCAGCCGCATGCCGATTACTGCGTGGCTTTCGTCAGAGCCTCGGCGCAGGCGCGCGCGAGATCGGAGTTCGCCTTGGTCGTGCCCGGCATGTTGGCCCAGCCGCCCTTCTCGACATAGGGGCCCTGATCCCAGGAACTGGCCTTCTTGAGCGCGGCGGCATGGACCGCGACGTCGGCGGCGCCGTTGAACTTGCCCACGCAGACCGGCACGAGCGCGGCGACCACCGCCGTTTCGGCGCGCTGCTTTGAGGCCCGGTCAGCGCTGCCGGCCGTGAGCCAGCCGCCCCAGGCGAATCCGTAGATCGCGAGCGCGACTGCGCCGGCCATCGCGCCGAGCAGCGCGGGCTTCGTCTCGGATGGAAATTTCATGCGTATTCCTTCGCGGCCACGGCGGCGGAGGGAATCCTCCCGGCCCGGCCGATGCTGATATGGGGGCGACCGCGGCCGAATTCACCCCTTCCAACCGAAATTTGTACGCTATTCCCCGTTTCGCGTGTCAATTGCGGCCGGGAGATCGCCGGCGGCGTCGCGCGCGAGCGCGGCTTCGAGCGCATCGAGGCTGATCGGCACGGTCTGGTGCCCGGATGCGCCCATCGTCGCGAACGGTACGGTGATGCGCGTCTCGACGCGGCGAAAGACCGGAAACGACGGCCCCGGCAGCACCACTTCGTCGATCTCGACTTCGTAGGTGCCGGCCGGCTGCTCGCCTTCGACGCCGGGTAGAACGAACGGCTTGGTGAAGCGGACCGTTCTGGCGGTCGTGCGGTTCATATCGATCTTCCGGAAAAGGCGCGTCCGACTCTCACGCGCGCAGGTGCATTACGAGCACGACCAGCAACGCGAGGCCCGCGGCCAGGCCCACGATGGAGAGTGCGCGACCGGCGCGGCCGGAAAACTCGCCCATCGCGGCGCTCAGGCGCGGCGGCGCGAGAACTGCGCGATCTCGGCGACGTACTCCTTGACCGCCGAACGCGACTCGGCCGCGCTGGGCGCGCGATCATGGATGATCGTGGGGAGCCAGGGCTTGTCCCCGGCAAGGTGCGAGCCGCTGAACAGCGTGAGAAACGGCGCATCGTCGGTACGCGTGTAGATTCGCGGCGAGCAGAGCCAGAAGAAGATCGCGCTCTCGGCGTGCAGGCACTGCATGGCTTCGACGCCGCCGGGCGACAGGCCGCGCCAGAGGATGAAGCCGGAGCTTACGGTGAGATCTTCGGTGCCGCGGATCTGCGGCAGCACGCGCCCGAGCTGGACGAAGCTCGCTGGCGATTGGCGCACGAATTCGAGGATCGCATGCTTGAGATGATCGGGTGGAAGGACCGAAGCCCACATGCGTGCCGCTCCTCCGGGGATGCCGAGACGCACGGGGCCGCGGGCCGCCCCGCGGCGCCGCGCCTTCTCGTCAGGAACATCGGACGCAATCCCGGGAATACAAGGCCGGAACGAAAATATGGCGCCCTGGCGCAAGCGACGACGGCCGCGCACGCTCCGCGCCTCGTCGAGGAGCGGCAGTACCGGCAGCTTGGCGAATGGGAATTCGAACGCAGGGGCTGTCGCGCCGCTTATGCTAGTCCGCACCTTCGGCCGGCATTCGCAGGTTTCGGATGCGAGGGCCCGCGCGACCGCGCATGACAAGCGGCGCCCGGCACGGCCTGACCGGAAACATAGGACCCGACCTCGCGGCGAAGATGTCAACCTCCGGCGCGCCCATCAGCGCACCGGCAACGCGGTGAGCGACGGGCACACGGCGCGAACGCGAACGAAGCGCACTCCGCCGGCGGGCGGCAGCACCCTCGACCGGCACAAGGTTCAAATGGGTCGCAGGGGGCCGAAGCCGCTATTCCGGTGATGATTTCGCCACGATCTCGGCGCTAATATCCGGCGATGCGGAACAGCCGCAGCTCGTAGAGGATGGTGCCTCACCGGCCGGAAACGGCCGCGGGCCGCCCTCGGCGACAAGAAAAATATTGTCTTTCAAAGGCTTGAGATGACGCCCCAAAACCTCCCGGCCCGCCCCGCCCGTCTGCTCGCGAGCGTTCTGGCGGGCACGCTGTGCGGCCTCGTCGCGCTGGCGCCCGCCGCGCTCGCCCAAGCCAAGTCCGATCCGGCCTTGCTCCAGGCCAAGAACCAGCCCAAGCCGGCGAAGAAGAAGCGGATGACCACGGAAGAGAAGGCTGCCCCCTCGCCCAAGGCGATCGCGTTCGAGAAGCCCTGCGCCGAGGGCCCGCGCCTGCGCGTCGCCGCGGTCGGCGACGTTCTCCTGCACGACATGCTCCAGAAATGGGCGGCGGGCCAGAAGGAAGGCTTCTACGCCGCCCTCGATCCGGTTTCCGACATCATCCGCGCCGCCGACATCTCCTTCGCCAATCTCGAAGGCCCGGCCGCCGAAGGCGTGGCCTCCAACGGCAAGGAGGTTCGCGCGCCCGCGACGCGCTACGACAAGAACGTCTATCGCGGCTATCCGATGTTCAACTATCACCCGTCGATCGTGACGGACCTGAAGCGCGCCGGCTTCCGCGTGCTGCTGACCGCGAACAACCATTCGCTCGACCGCCACCAGCTCGGCGCCGACAAGACGATCGAGGCGATCAAGGCCGCGGGCCTCGCCTATACCGGCACCCGGCATCGACAGAACATGACGGCCCCGTGGTACGTGGTGACGCCGGTGAAAGTGGGCGGCGCCACCTACAACATCGGCTGGCTCGGCTGCGCCTACGGCACCAACGGCGTGCCGGACCGCGCCAACCAGGTGCTGAAGTGCTACGACCAGCGCGACGAGGTGCTGGAAAACATCCGCACGCTCGCCAAGCGCGCCGACGTGCACGCGATCTTCTTCACGCCGCATTGGGGCGGCGAGTATTCCCACAAGGCCGACGCGCAGCAGACGGCGCTGGCGCGGGACGTGCTCGAGGCCGGCGCCACCGCCGTGATCGGCTCGCACCCGCACGTGATGCAGCCGTTCGAGAAATACGTGACCAAGGACGGGCGCGAGACGGTCATCGCCTATTCGCTCGGCAATTTCGTCTCCAATCAGATCGGGCTGCCGCGCCTGTCCTCGGCGATCCTGCTGCTGTCGCTCGGCCCCGACGGCAAGGGCAAACTGCAGATGGCCTCGATGGGCTGGGTGCCGCTGCGCATGCAGGTCAAGAACGGCTTCCGCGTCGACGCCATCGACCGGCTGAAGGCGCCCGACGGCCGCGATTCGCGCGTCCACCTCGTCCGCCACCTGCCCGAGGGCAACATCCACCCGCCCGCGGCGCCGTTCGCGACGCAGGTGGCCGGCACCTGCCCGACGCCGCGGACGTAGCTCCCCCCACCGGCGCCGCCTGCGGTGCGGCGGCGTCTCGCGTGCGGCTCCGGCGCCTCTTGCGCCGCGGCGGTTTCCTGGTGTCTTGGTGACGTGGTTGTTGCAATGACCGCCGGATCGGCGGCCGAGGGTGCTGGCGATGGCGCAGACGGCGCGCAAGGAACGTGACGATGCGGCGGGGCTGATCCTGCCCGATCTGCTGCCGCAGTGCCGCGCGGCGCTCGGCGCCGCCGACACGCTCAAGGAAGCGGCGCGCGCGGCCGTCTCGGCGCTGGTCATGCGCGGCGGCAAGGTGGATGGCGCGGCGCTGGAGCGCGAGCAGTTCGCCGCGCACGGCTACGCCTGGCTCGTCACCTATGTCGAGGGCCTGCGCCAGTTGCTCGGCTGGGCCGAGCGTCTGGAGGCCGCGGGGCAGTTCGGCGAGCGCGAGGCGCTGATCCTCCAGGCCGGCTACGGCGAGTATCTCCACCAGATGAGGGGCGGAATCGCGGTCTCGCAGGTGGAGATCGTGCGCCCCGGCGACATGGGCATTTCCGACGAGGCGACGCACGCGTTCTACACGCCGGCGGTGCGCGCGCTGACCGAACGCGGCAACACCAACGCGGTGCGCATGCGCCTCGCCGCGCTGATCGTGGACGGCGCGTTCGGGGAGGCCGGGCTCGGCGACGAGACGCTGGCGATGATCCGCGACCAGTTCCGCCGCTTCGGCGCCGAAAAGGTGAAGCCGTTCGCGCACGACTGGCACCGGCAGGACGTGCTGATTCCGATGAGCGTGCTCGAGGAATTGGCGCAGCTCGGCGTGTTCGGCCTGACCGTGCCCGAGGAGTTCGGCGGGCTCGGCCTCGGCAAGGTGGCGATGTGCGTGGTCACCGAAGAGCTGTCGCGCGCCGCGCTGGCCGTGGGCTCGCTCGGCACGCGCTCCGAGATCGCCGGCGAGCTGATACGCCTGGGCGGCACGCCCGAGCAGAAGGCGAAATGGCTGCCGAAAATCTCGGCGGGCGAGATCCTGCCGACGGCGGTCTTTACCGAGCCCAACACCGGCTCCGACCTCGCCTCGCTCAAGACGCGCGCGGTCAAGGACGGCGGCGTCTACAGGGTGACGGGCAACAAGACCTGGATCACGCATGCGGCGCGCGCCGATCTCATGACCCTGCTCGCGCGCACCGGCCGGCCCGAGGACGGCTATCGCGGCCTCTCGATGTTCCTCGCCGAGAAGCCGCGCGGCACCGATGCCGACCCGTTTCCGGCGCCGGGCATGTCGGGCGGCGAGATCGAGGTGCTCGGCTATCGCGGCATGAAGGAATACGAGATCGGCTTCGACGGCTTCGCGGTGAAGGCCGAGAACCTGCTCGGCGGCACGGAGGGCGAAGGCTTCAAGCAGCTGATGGCGACGTTCGAGAGCGCGCGCATTCAGACGGCGGCGCGCGCGGTCGGCGTGGCGCAGAACGCGCTCGAGCTCGGGCTCGCCTATGCCAAGGAGCGCAACCAGTTCGGCAAGGCCATCGTCTCGTTCCCGCGCGTGGCCGGCAAGCTCGCCTGGATGGCGGCGGAGACGATGATCGCGCGCCAGCTTGCCTATTTCGCCGCGCGCGAGAAGGACAGCGACCGCCGCTGCGACATCGAGGCCGGCATGGCGAAGCTGCTCGGCGCGCGCGTCGCCTGGGCCAACGCCGACAACGCGCTGCAGATCCACGGCGGCAACGGCTATGCCGAGGAATACGAGATCAGCCGCGTGCTCTGCGACGCGCGCATCCTCAACATCTTCGAAGGCGCGGCGGAAATTCAGGCGCAGGTCATCGCGCGCGGGTTGCTGGAACGGCGGAACTGAGGCCGGGATTTTCGCTCACATCCCCGTCACGAAGCGCGCCATGACGACGATGATGGCGACCTGCAGCGCCCCCTGCATCGCGATCACGACGAGGTAGCGCTTCATCCAGCGCTGCAGCTTGCCGAGATCGGGTTGCGATTTCTGCAGTTCGAGGCAGACCCGGAGATTGGTCGGCAGCAGGAAGCCGAGTCCCTGCACCGCGAGCACGGTCGTGATGGCGAGCGCGGCCCAGACCCAGGCGGCGAGCGGCCAGGGCACGTCGAGATAGCCGGCCTGCTGGGCGAGATACCATCCCGACGTGCCGGTGACGATCGACAATGTCGGCATGACGAACAGCATGCGCGGCATCAGGCGGATCACGAGCGCGCGCCGCACCGGCATCTCGAGCCCGCGCATGACCGGCCCCAGCACGAAGCCCATGAAGAGATCGATGCCGGTCCACAGGATGCCGGACATGACGTGGACGAAGTTGAGCAGCCAGCGGTCGCCGGCGACGATGGCCGCGATCATCGCCGCGAAGGCCGCGGCCACCCACCAGAGATTGGACAGCCGGATTTCGAGGCGCGGGGCGGGCACGGTTGCGGCGGAGGTCATGCGGTACCGAAGCGCAAGGGCCGGGCGAGCATACATGGCTCCGCCCAACGCGAAATCCCGGAGATGCTCGCTCGCAGACGCCGTGTCACGCGGCGAATGCATGGCCGGTACGCTTCCGTCGGCTGCCGCGGTCGACTAGGGTTCCGTGGCAATCACGAGGTCGTCCGTCCATGCTCGTCACCCAACAGCCCGTCTTGCGCCGCTTCTGGTATGGCCTCATGCCGATGGGCGATCTCGCCGCCGGCCCCAAGGCGTTCACGCTGCTCGGCGAGAACATCGTGCTGTGGCTCGACGCCGACGGTAAGCCGGCCGCGGTACAGGACCGCTGCTGCCACCGCACCGCGCCGCTCTCGATGGGCTTCGTCGACAAGGGCGCCATCGCCTGCGGCTATCACGGCTGGACCTTCGACCGCGACGGCAAGTGCATCCGCATCCCGCAGCAGGCCAACGTGCCGCCGCGCATCCGGGTGCCGGCCTATCGCTGCGAGGAGCGCTACGGCCATGTGTGGGTGTGCCTCGGCGAGCCGCTGACCGGCATTCCCGAGGTGCCGGAATTCGGCCGGCCCGGCTATCGCGTCATCGACGAATTCAGCGACACGTGGGACTGCAACGTGATGCGCCTCATCGAGAATGCGTTCGACAACGCGCATTTCTCGTACGTGCACGCGGCCAGCTTCGGCAACCAGGCGCAGCCCGAGCCCGCCTCGCTCACCATCACGCAGAAGGAATGGGGCTTCGTGATGGACACGGTGGTGCCGGTGCGCAACGACGAGCGGCTCAAGGCCACGCTGAACATGGACGTGGCCGAGACGATGCGCACCTACCAGAAGACCTGGTGGATGCCGTTCTCGGTGATGATGCGCCTCTCGTATCCCAACGGCCTCGTGCACGTGATCTGCGCGATGATCACGCCGATCGACGACAAGCGGCTGCAATTCACGCAATTCGTCGTGCGCAACGACACCGAGGCCGAGGCCCCGGCCGCCTCGGTCATCGCCTGGGACAAGCAGGTGACGAGCGAAGATCGCATCTTCCTCAGCCGCTGCGACTGGGACGTGGCGCTCGACCTGCGCGCGCCCGACGAGTTCCACATGGCCGCCGACCGCCCCGGCCTCGAAGTGCGCCGCCGCCTGCTCGAGCTGCTGCGCCAGCACGGCGAAACCGAAGTGCGTCTGCCCGGCCGCGCAGTGTCCGGCCCGCAGTCGATGGCGGCGGAATAGAGGGCGGCGGCGGCGATGCGGACCGGCCGAAGGACTCGTGCCTGTGTTTCAAGGCGCTCGGCATCTCCGCTAGAGTGCGCGCCATGACGTTTCGTGCAACGCTGCTCGCCGCCTTGGCCGCCGCGCTACTCGGCCTTGCGCCGGCGCGGGCGGAGAGTCCGCGCCAGGCCTGCGGCGCCGCCGTGGAGATTCCGGCCGAGCACGCGCAGCGCCTCGCCGCATTCGCCGAGCGGGCCGGGCTGCGCCAGACGCGTGCCGCGGCCGGCACGATCTGGCACGTGCATTCCACCGGCCGGCTGCCCGACTGCTATCTCACCAAGCGCGACGCCGAGGAGCGCGGCTGGCGGCCGGGCGGCGACCTCTGGCGCGCGGCGCCCGGCACCGCCATCGGCGGCGACCGCTTCGGCAACCGCGAGGGCCAGCTGCCGGCGCGCAACCGCTACGTCGAGGCCGATCTCGACTACACCGGCGGCAGGCGCGGCGCGGCGCGCCTCGTTTTCGCGCGCGAAACCAAGGGCCGCTGGCTGATCTGGGTGACGACCGACCACTACCGCAGCTTCCGCGAAGTGCCGCCGCGATGACGAAGAAACCCGCCACGCCGAAGAAGCCCAAGCGCGCGGTCATCCCCGCGGGCACCGCCTCGATCGACGCGGTGTACGACATCCTCGCGCGCGATCTCGGCCTGCCGAAGCACTTCGGCCGCAATCTCGACGCGCTTTACGATGCGCTGACCGGCGACGTCGCCGGCTCGTTCGAGATCGTCGTCGAGGACGCGAAGGCGCTCGAGCGGGCGCTGGGCGCGAAGGGGAAGGCGCTGCTGAGCGCGCTTCGCGAAATCGGCAAGACGCGCAGCGACGCGGCTGTCACGCTGCGCCGCTAGAATTCGCATACCGGGATGCGCGTGGCGCAACTGGACCAACGCTCGGCCGCCGTAATATATCTGTAGCAATAGGTACGGACGCCGGGGCGAGGGTTCATGGTTCGACGAATTGCGCTTCGCGCCGCCGCGATTCTCGGCATTGGCGCGTCGTTCCTTGCATTGTCTCAAGCGGGCGCCGAGCAGCGGCGCGGTTGCCTTTCCGGCGCGCCGAATGCCAGCGGATACTGCCATACGCCGATGCCGCGCGACGCCTGCCGGCAGTTTCCGCCAGCGTGCACGCCGCATTCGTTTACCGCCGGCGGGGTGGAATACTGCCAGTACAAGCAGCTTCCCTGCGACGGCAAGCCCGACGCGAAGCAGAGCGAAGACAAGCCCGACCGCTTTGCCGTCGGCATCGGCAAATGCGATCAGGCGGTCGCGCCCGACAAGCGCTGCAAATGGGATGGGATCAACTGCTATGAGCAGCGGACCGGCCGCTACGCCCAGGAAACGTTCGAGCCGGTCGGTTTCGCGCAGTGCCGCGGGGAATCGGTGCAGGCCTTCCTCGACGCCTGCGCGTTCTGGATCCGCCGCGGCCACGTGACGACGAACTGCCCCACGCGCGAGCGCCTCGCGCAATCGCCCTATGATGGGGCGAAGCCCCATGCCGATGCGATTCCGCCGGCGCCGGAAAAGGCCGCCGCGCCGGCGAAATGCCCGGTTGCCATCGGCGAATACGCCCAGGTGCTGGCCCAGCGGCGCGATCGCGAGATCTTCAAGGGCAGCGATCACATGAAAAAGGCCGACGAGGCCTTCGAAGAAATGAGCCGGCGCATTGGCGCCAACGCCGAATGCCGCCAACTCTGCAGCCAGGACTCCGCCTGCGCCCCCTGGCTGGAAATGGTTGTCCAGCTCCTCGACGAGAAGGAAGGCACCTGCGTCGCCGTCGAGCGCATGCTCGCGCCGAGCGATGCCGTTCTGCTACTGACGGGCGCGGAAGTGATGCGGAAGTGCAAAAAGCATATCCAGGCTGCCGCGCCCGGGCCGGCGGTCCGTGTACCGGATGTGCGCGTGCCGCAGCCTACAGTGCGCACGCCGACGCCGACCGTGAACGCGCCCGCTCCGCGGACGCCGAGCGCGGCGCAGCCGGCCTGCCCGGCCGGTTTTTCGTCCGTAATGCGCCTCGGGATGGAGTGGTGCGGAGCCTATGGGACGTCGGACGAGGCCTGCCGTCAGGCCGGCGGCGGGATCACGAAGGACATGACGGCGGCGGGCGGCGGGCGAAACCTCTGCCTCGTGCGGCCAGCGGCCGCAATGGCGCCCGGCGCGCCGGCTGTCCGCGCGCCGACGCCGCCCACCGTCAAGGCGCCCGAGGTCCGTGCGCCCACGCCGCCGAGCACGGTGATGTCGGGCATGACGCCGCGCTGCCAGCAGCTCGTCTCGACCTACGTGGCGGCCGCGCGCGCCAAGGATGGGCCGGCCGCGCTCGCCGGCTATCAGGCGCTGAAGGCCGCCGGCGGCTGCGGCGTGCTGCATAAAGTCGACCGGCCGCAGCCTCAGGTGCGCGCGCCCGCGCCGAGCGATTCGCGCTTCATCTCGCGCGGCGCCACACCGAACACGGACCAAGTCGTCGGATCGTGCGATGCGTCGCCTGCCGAATGCGCCGCGCGCGTGCGCCAGCTTCAGGCCGGCACGTCCGACGCGGCGAAGGCTGCGCTCTATTCGCACGCATTCTCGGTCGGCTGGCAGCTCGGCACGATGATCGGGAGCGGCGTCTTGATGGCGGTGCCCCCGTCCGCACCGCGCACCGCGAGCCCGACCACGGCCGCGCCCGGCGTGCGCAACACCTACGGGCAGGGCTCGCCGTTGAAGCCGGCGCCGCGCACGCGGCAGAGCGACATCACCGGAACCAAATAATCCGTGGGGAGGACGACATGACGAAGAAGTTGCTGGCGCTGGCCGGGATCGTGTTGACGCTCGAAGCCTGCACCGGCCCGCCGCCGCCGCCGCAAGTGGGCGCGTTCCAGGGAATCTACAAAGCCGACGCCGCCACGGTTCCCTCGAACGCGGCCGTGACGATGAGCCGGCCGATCGGCTTCATGACCAGCGAGAACGTCGAGAAGTACATCGGCTTCATCAAGGGCAACAACGAATACTGGGCGCAGCGCGTGCCGGCGACGCTGACCAACACGGTCGTGCTCGCCGACAACGACCCGATGTATTTCAGCGGGCGGATGCTCGCGATGCTGAAGGCCAACTTCCCCGACATCGAGCGCGTGCACGATTTCCCGGACGCCGCGGCGAAGGGCAAGAAGGGCGTGATTCTGGTCGATCTCCGCATGAAGTACATGGAGCCCTATGGCGACCGGACCACGAAGGTCGACGTCGACGCTTATTTCTTCGATCCGTCGATGAACCCGGTCTCGAAGCTCAGCGGACACGGCGAGCATCGCGTGCCGATGGGGTCGATGGAAGCCGGCATCCAGAAATCCATCGACGCCGCGATGCGCGAGCTCGACGCGAAGATCAAGGCACAGGTGCGCGTCCGCTGAAGCGGCGCGCTGCGGCGAAGGAGGCCACCCGTCCCGCTCCGTTCCCCCTTGCGCGTCGGCGCGGGGCGGGTAACGATGGCCGAACCACAACATAGGGCGCGCCGGTTCGGATGGGCGCCGTTGCTGCGGCCCCACGCCGACGAGGCGCGCTCTCCGGGAGAGTAACGAGTTCCACGGAGGCGAATGGTGGCGGCCAAAACGGCACGGTGCGCGGCCCTGGTGGGCCCCTATCTCAGCGGCAAGACGACCCTCCTCGAAAGCATCCTGTTCGCGACGCAGCGCATACCGCGCAAGGGCGCGATCAAGGATCACAACACGGTCGGCGACGCTTCGCCCGAGGCGCGCGCGCGCGGCATGTCGACCGAGGCGAACGTCGCCTCGACCGAGTTCCTCGGCGATGCCTGGACCTTCGTCGACTGCCCCGGCTCGATCGAGTTCCAGCAGGAAGCGCGCAACGCGATGATGGTGGCCGACACGGTCATCATCGTCGCCGAGCCCAACCCCGACCGCGCGGTGGCGCTGGCGCCGCTGTTCAAGTTCCTCGACGATCACGGCATCCCGCACATGCTGTTCGTCAACAAGATCGACCAGGCGCGCGGCGCGCACATGCGCGACCTCGTGGCGGCGCTGCAGGACGCCTCCGAGCGCCCGCTCGTGCTGCGCCAGGTGCCGATCCGGAGCGGCGAGGAGATCACCGGCTACGTCGATCTCGTCTCCGAGCGCGCCTACAAATACAAGTCCGGCGCCGCGTCCGAGCTGGTCCAGATGCCGGCCGAGGTGCAGGACCGCGAGCACGAGGCGCGGCAGAAGCTGCTCGAATCGCTCTCCGACTTCGACGACAAGCTGCTCGAGCAATTGCTCGAGGAGTCGGTGCCGGCCAAGGAAGACATCTACAAGCACCTCACGCGCACCGTGCAGGAAGACAAGATCGTGCCGGTGTTCCTGGGCTCGGCGTTCAACGACGGCGGCGTCCGCCGTCTGCTGAAGGCGCTGCGCCACGAGACGCCGACGCACGAGGCCGCCGCCAAGCGGCTCGGCGTCTCCGCCGGCACGCCGGCCACGGCGACCGTGTTCAAGACGTTCCACATGGCGCATTCGGGCAAGCTCTCGGTCGCACGCATCTGGGGCGGCGCGGTCGCCGACGGCGCCACGCTCTCCGGCCACCGCGTCGGCGGCCTGTTCCGCATGCTCGGCCACCAGCAGCAGAAGATCGCCGAGGCCAGGGCCGGCGAGGTGGCGGCGCTCGGGCGGATGGAAGGCGTCAAGACCGGCGACACGATCGGCGGCCCCGGCAACGGCGCCACCAAGAAGGGCGAATGGCCCGCGCCGCTCAAGCCGCTGTTCGCGCTCGCGATCGAGGCCGAGAAGCGCGAAGACGAGGTGAAGATCACCGCCGCGATCGCCAAGATGGCGGAGGAAGACCCCTCTTTCTCGATGCAGCAGAACGCCGAGACGCGCGAGATGATGATCTGGGGCCAGGGCGAGATGCACCTGCGCGTGGCGGTAGACAAGCTCAAGAACCGCTACAACATCGGCGTGAAGTCGCACCGCCCGCACGTCGCCTACCGCGAGACGATCCGGCGCGGCATCAAGCAGCACGGCCGCCACAAGCGGCAGACCGGCGGGCACGGCCAGTTCGGCGACGTGCATGTCGAGATCCGGCCGCTGCCGCGCGGCAGCGGGTTCGAGTTCGTCGACAACATCGTGGGCGGGCGCATTCCGCGCCAGTTCATCCCGGCGGTGGAAGACGGCATCCGCGACTACCTCGGCCGCGGGCCGCTCGGATTCCCGGTCGTCGACGTGCAGGTGTCGCTCTACGACGGCAGCTATCACACGGTCGACAGCTCCGACATGGCCTTCAAGACCGCGGGCTCGCTCGCGATGCGCGAAGGCATGCCGAAATGCGACCCGATCCTCCTGGAGCCGATCTACAAGGTGTCGCTTTCGGCGCCCTCGGCGTTCACCTCGAACATCCAGAGCCTGATCAGCGGCCGGCGCGGGCACATCCTCGGCTTCGACGCCAAGGCCGGCTGGAAGGGCTGGGACGAGGTGCACGCGCACATGCCGCAATCCGAGATCCAGGACCTCGTGATCGAGCTGCGCTCGCTGACCCAGGGCGTCGGCACGTTCGAGTTCGAGTTCGACCATCTCCAGGAGCTGACCGGCCGGCTCGCCGAACAGGTGGTTCAGCACCGCCAGCAGCAGTTGGGCGACCGCGGCGGGCACGCGGCGCCGGCCTGAGCGGCGGTTCGCCGCGGCTGCGGGCCGCGCTATTCGCCGCGCACGGCCAGCGACGGCTTCGCCGCCTTGAGCCGGGCGACGCCGGACGCCGTGGCCTTGGTCCGGTACGCGGTCGCCTCGGCCAGCCGCGGATATGCCGCGAGCTGCGCCAGCCCCTCGTCGGTCACCGCGGTGCCGGAGATGCCGAGCGTCCGGAGCCGCGGCGCCTTCGCCAGCGCGCGTAGCGCGGCGTCGGTGATCGCGGTGTCTTCGAGATCGAGTTCCTCGAGGGCGGGCAGCGCCGCCAGCGCCGCCGCCGTCGCATCGCCGATCCTGCTGCCCCGGAGCGAAAGCCGCTCGAGGTTCTTGAGAGCGCCCAGTCCCGCCGCACGCGCGTCGTCGAGCTTGACCGCGTGCAGCGACAATCCGCGCAGCGCCGGCGCCGCGGCGAGCAGCTCCAGGCCGCCCGACACCTCGGCGCTGTCGATCGCCAGGCCGGCGAGATTCGGCAGCTTCGCGACGCCGGCCAAGCCGCGCGGGCCGATCGCCTCGACGTCGAGCGCCAGGTAGGCAAGCGCCGGCGCTCCGGCCAGAGCACCGATCTGCTCGTCGCCGGTCTTGGCCGCGATCAGCTGCAGGCGGCGCAAGGCCGGCAGGCGCGCGAGCGGCGCCAGCGACCCCTCGACCCGGCCGAAGCTGATCCACAGGTCTTCGAGCGAACGCAGCTTCTCGAGCGCGACGACGCCGTCCGCCGTCAGCGTCGAGTCGCGCAGCCAGAGCCGACGCAGCTTCGCGAGGCGCGCCCACGCCTGGAGCCCGGCGCCGAGCACCGCCCCTTCGAGCTGAAGCGATTCCAACTCGGGCAGATCGCCGAGGCGGCGTGCGCCGGCGTCGGTCAGCCCCTGGCCGAAATGCCATTTGAGCGCGCGTAGCGTCTTGATCTGGCTCAGCGACCCGGCGAGCGCGTCGTCGTAGCCGGGCTCCGGGCGATCGAGCAGCAGATCGACGGCGGCCAGGCGCGGCAGGTCCCTGAGCTTGGCGAAGTCTTCCGCCCGCGGACGCGCCGTCACGTGGACGCCGATGCCGGGATGCGAATAGAGATCGCGATCGCCGGTTCGGCCGCGGCTGTAGAAGGCGGCAACCTCGATGCAGGCCACGTATTCGGGCTTGAACGGCTCTCCCGATCGCGTGATTCCGTTGAGCCAGCGTGCGGCCTCGGCCGCCGACGGCACGTTGCGGCAGCTCGGCCGCCAATCGTGCATCCATTGCAGGTATGCGGCCGCGACCGCCGCGGCAATGACCGCGCCCGTCGCCAGCTTCCAGCGGCGTTGCATGAGTATCCCCTCTGCTGCCGCGAGTCCCCGCCGATCCTTTAGCACAGGACGGGCCGCCCGAGAATTCGCCGTGCCCATGTGCCCGCGCGCACGGCTGGATTAGAGTGACCGATCTCATCGGCCGAGGGGCTCCGGACGTGGCAAGCCAGCGCAAGACACCCGAAACGCCCGACGCCGCGCGCAGCCCATTGGAGTCGGTGCGCGTGGCGCGCGAGGCGGCGCTCGATGCGGCGCGGCCGGAGGCGGTGGCGAAGCGGCGCGCGCAGGGGCGGCTCACCGCGCGCGAGGGCATCGATGCGTTTCTCGACCCCGGCTCGTTCGTCGAGATCGGCCGCGTCGCCAAGCCGGCGCGCGAGGACATGGCGGGGGCCGCCGACGGCGTCGTGATGGGCCACGGCCTCGCGCACGGAAGGCCCGTCGCCGTGATGGCCTACGACTACACGGTGCACGCGGGCACGCAGGGCTACGTCAATCATCTCAAGACCGACCGCCTCTACGCGCTCGCGGCGGCGAACCGCTGGCCGGTGGTGAGCTGGCTCGAGGGCGGCGGCGCGCGGCCGCACGACTTCGCCGTGTCGATGCGCGGCGACACGCACACCTTCGTCAACGCCGCGCGGCTCTCGGGCCTCGTGCCGACGATCGGCATCGTCTCGGGGCGCTGCTTCGCCGGCAATGCGAACCTCGCCGGACTGTGCGACATCCTGATCGCGACCGAGCAGGCGGTGATGGGCATGGCCGGCCCGGCGCTCGTGCAGCAGGCGCTCGGCTTTACGCCCAAGCCCGAGGAGATCGGCCCGGCGCAGGTTCACGTCGAGGCCGGCGCCGTCGATGCGCTCGTGAAGGACGATGCCGCGGCGGCGGCGCTCGCCCGCAAGGCGATAGGCCATTTCATGGGCGCCACGCCGCCGGGCCGCGCGCCCGATACGGCGAAGCTGCGCGAGATCGTGCCGGCCGATCCGATGCAGGGCTACAACGTCCGCCGCGTGCTCGATCATCTCTGCGACGTGGAGTCGATCGTCGAGCTGCGCCCGCGCTTCGGCGGCGCCGCGGTGACGGCGCTGGCGCGCATCGAGGGCATGCCGGTCGGCGTCGTCGCGAGCCAGCCGACCTATCTCGGCGGCGCCATCGACAGCCCGACCTCGGACAAGATCGCGCGCTTCGTCCAGATGTGCGACGCGCACGACCTGCCGATGATCCTGCTCGTCGATACGCCGGGGCTCATGGTGGGCCCGGCGGTGGAGAAGACCGCGCTCGTGCGTCACAGCGCGCGCATCCTCGTGGCGCTGGCCAATGCCAGCGTGCCGTTCCTCACCGTCGTCATGCGCAAGGCCTACGGCCTCGGCTACTACGTACTCGGCTCGAAGGCGCTGTCGCCGGCGCTGCTGCTGGCCTGGCCCACGGCGGAGTTCGGCGGCATGGGGCTCGAGGGCGCGGCCGCGATCATCTGGAAGAAGGACTTCGCGGCCATCGCCGACGAGGCCGAGCGGCGCCGCGCGCTCGAGGACAAGACCGATCACCTCATGCGCATGAACACCGCGCTCGAGGTCGGCGGCCGCTTCGAATACGACGACGTGATCGACCCCGCCGCGACGCGCGACATGCTCGCGAAGACGCTGCGCGCGCTGCCGAAGCCGCCGCCGCGCGCCGGACGGAAGCGCGCGATCGACAGCTGGTGAAGCCCGCGCCTGCGCGCTTACTCCTTGTCCCAGTCGCGGATCGGGCGCGCGCCGGCCTTGCGCATCTCGTCCATGAACATCGCGAGCGCCTTGGTGCCGGGCAGACCGCGCTTGTCCATCGAGTCCGCCCAGGCCTTCGCCAGGTTCGGCATCGTCTTGGCCCAGCGGACCTGTTCTTCGCGCGGCAGCTCGTAGAGGGTCGCCTTGAAGTCGGTCAGCGACTTGTAGCCGTCGTCGCCGGCGGTCATGTAGGCCTTGTCCGATTCGATGCCCCAGCGCGCGCCGACATCGAGCAGGATCTTCTGCAGTTGCGGCGGCAGCTTGTCGAAGACGTCCTTGTTGACGCTGAGCACGACCGCATATTGGGCACCGAAGCCGACCTTCGTGACGTAGGGCGCCGCCTCGGGATATTTCATCGCGCGGAACGTCGAGGGCATGATGATCGTGCCCTGATACACGCCCGATTTGATGGAGTTGTAGTACTCCATCATGTTGCTCTGCACGCCGGTCGCGCCGAGGCCCTGCAGCCACGAGAGCGCGACGCCGCCGGTGCCGATCTTCTTGCCCTTGAGATCTTCGACCGTCTTCACCGGGAACGTCGTCAGCAGCTCGTACGAATCGACGCCCGAGCCCGCGATCCGGACCTGGTTGAACTTGTGATACTGGGCGGCGAATTCGGGCAATTCCTTGTGCAGCTTGGCCATCACCGTGCTGACGAGGACGACGTCGGTGGTGACGAACGGCACGTAGAAGCTCAGCTGCTCGAGCGGCAGCTTGTCGGGGTAGAACACCGACGGCACGTAGCCGATCGTCGCGATCCCGTCCTTCACGCCGTCGAGCATCTGCATCGGCTTCAGCAGCGAGCCGGCATAGGCTTCCTTCCAGCGGATATCGACGTTGAGGCCCGCCTCCTTGACCAGCCGCTTGACCTCGGGAACGAAGAAGTCGCCGACCTTGGCCAGCGACGGCAATGCGCGCGGCGGCTGGCCGGCCGCCACGGTGAAGTCGATCTGCTGCTGGGCGAGGCCCGCGGATGCGGACATCGCCAATACCGCGGCCGCGATCGGGCCGCACGTCGTCCTGTACATGGCCGTTCCTCCCCTCGTTTGATTCTTGCGGCGGCGACTCTCGACCGCCGCTTCTTCCGCGGGCGCGTGCCCGGTCCTCGGCAACCGGCACGATCGGCCGCGACGGCTGCCAAGCCTCACCACCTTGTACCACATGTACCGGCGCGAACAGAGCAACGCGGCCATGCGCGAACCGGCGTTCGCAACGCCCTCGCGGGATGCGATCGCGCTGCGCCGCAGCGCGAGAGGGATACCTTTGGGCCGCGATCCTATTGCTCGTTTCCGACGACGCGGGCCTCGGGCAGCTCCTTGGCCAGCGCCTTCACCGCCGCTTCGGTCACCACCGTGGCGCCGAGATCGACGTGGCGCAGCGACTTCATCCGCCCGAGCTTGGCCGCGCCGGCGTCGGTCACTTTCGTGCCGCGCAGCACCAGGCTCGCGAGTTTCGGCAGATCGAGCAGCGCATCGAGCGCGGCGTCGCCGGTCGCCGTGTCGCTGAGGTCGAGGGCGGTCAGCGATTTCGTCTGGCCCAGCGCCTTCACGCCGTCGTCGGTCACGCGGGTGCCGACGAGCTCGAGCGTGGAGAGCTGCGGCATGGCCGCGACATGCGCGAGCGCGCCGTCGGTGATCGGCGTGTAGGAGAGCGCCAGCACGCGCAGGGTCTTGATCTTGGCGATCGACGCGGCGCGCGCGTCGGTCACGGTCGCGCGCAGCAGCGCGAGCTGGCGCAGCGTGCGCGACGCGGCGAGCTTCTCGAGCGAATCGTCGACCTCGGCGAAGGCGAGATGCAGCGCGTCGAGCCGGCGCAGTGCCGCCAGCGCCGCCATGCCGCGCGCGCCCACGCCGCGCATGTCCTTGTAGGAGACCTCGGCGAGCGCCGGCATGTTCCGGATCGCCTCGAGCCCGGCATCGCCCACATCGGTGTCGTCGAGCTCCAGCACGCGGAGCTTCTTCAGCCGCGCCACCTCGACGAGCGCGGACGCGCTGATCCGCGTGCCGGCAAGGTGCAGCGATTCGAGGCCGTCGAGCGTCGCCACGTGCGGAAACGCCGCGTCGGTGACGGCGGAACGGAACAGCCACAGCCGCCGCAGCTGCGGCGCGGCCTTCGCGATCTCGGCGACGCCCGCATCGGTGGCGGCATTGCCGCCGAATACGATCTCTTCGAGCTTCGGCAGCGCCTTGAGCTTGGCGAGATCGGCCGGGTTCAGCTTGCCGGCCGGCACGCGCGCGAAGCTCGCCCACTTGACCTCCGCGACGTTCTCGGCGGTGGGGGCGACGAAGCCCTTGCCGTCGGCGAGCGGCACGGCGAGCGTGCGCAGCCATTCCGCCGCCTCGTCGGGCGTGGTCGCGCGCGCCGGCAGCTCGGCCAGCAATGGGATGAAGACGAGCACGGCGAAACGGGTCAGGCGCGGCGTGGGCACAAAGATCTCCGGCGAAGGCGATGCTCATACGGTAGCATCTCGCGGGTGCGTGCCAAAGTCTGGCCGCGATTCGCCGCGTAGTCTCGCCGAGCGCCGCTACGGCGTAGCGCGCCCGGCGGCGCCTCAGGGCGCGGCGCCGAGCCTGCGAAGGGCGCCGAGAGCAGAGGCGTCGTTCGGCTTGCGCGCCAGCACCGCCCTGTAGTCGGTGATCGCCAGCGCCCGATTGCCCATCGTTTCATGGAGGCGACCGCGAAAGTAGTAGGCGGTCGGATGGCTCGGGTCGAGCGCGATGGCCTGCGTATAGTCGGCAATCGCCCGGTCGTACTGCCTCATGTCCTCGTAGACGCTCGCTCGCGTGAAGTAGGCCCTTGCGAAGTTCGGCAACAGGCGAACCGCTTCGTCCGCATCGGCGAGGGCTAAGTCGAGCGCGCCCTGGCGGCGCCGGACGACACTGCGCATGGCGTAGGCGGGACCGGAGGCGGGGTCGGCACCGATCGCGGCCGAGAAATCGGCGTGAGCCGAATCGAGTTTATGCCTCGCAAACCAGGCATGGCCGCGGCTCACGTAGGCATGCGCCAGAGCCATGCCCGCGAGAGCTCGCGAGTCGATAGCTCGCGTGGACAGGCGAATCGCCTCGTCGTGGTTCCCGCGCTGGTACGCATCGAATGCCGCGCGGCTGTCCGCCTCGGCTTGTTCCCTGGCTGCTTCGGCGCGCTTGCGCGCGGCCTCGTCCGCCTCGCGGCGGCGCGCCTCGTCTTCCTCGGCCTTCCGCTTCTCCTCGGCCTTTCGTCTCTCCTCGGCCTCCTCTGCCTCGCGACGCCGGCGAGCTTCGACTTCCTGCGCCTTTTTTTGCTCGTCCGCTCTCTTTCGTTCCTCGGCTATTCGCCTCTCCTCTGCCTGCTCGGCCTCGCGTCGGAGGCGCTGCTCTTCCTCCGCCTTGCGGCGGTCCGCCGCCTGGCGCCGCTGCTCCGCCTCTTCGGCGCGGCGGCCGTCGACGACGACGTAGGCCGCCGCCGCGGCGCCGGCGATGACCACGACGACCGCCGCCATCGCCGGCCATAGTCGGCGCCGGCGCGCGGCGGCCGGCGGTGCGTCGGGCCGCAGCGTCGCCGCGGCGGAAACCGGCCGCGCCGGCGCGGCGCCGGCGATCAGCGTGCTCGCGGCCGACGGAGCCGACCTATCGATCAAGGCGCGCAATTCCGCGACCGACTGCGGGCGCTCCGATTCCATGACCGCGAGCGCGCGATCGATCGCGGCCAGCAGCGGCGCGGGATACCGCCCGGCCGCCGCTTGTGCCGCGGGCGCGAGCGGATCGGGCTTGTGCTTGATGCGCGCGTCGATACGCCGCGTGGCTTCGGGCGGGCGCTCGCCCGTGACGCAGCGGTAAAGAGTGCCGCCGAGCGCGTAGATGTCGGTCCACGGGCCCTGATCGCCGTCGCGCTGATATTGCTCGTAGGGCGCGTAGCCCTCGGAGAGAATCGCGGTCAGCGATCGGCTGTGCGCGCCGAGCGCCTGCCGCGCCGCGCCGAAATCGATCAGCACCGGCGCGCCACGATCGCTCAGCAGGATGTTCGCAGGCTTGATGTCGCGGTGCAGAAAGCCGGCGGCGTGCACCGCCTCGATGCCGTCGAGCAGCGGCGGCACCACCTGCGCGAGCGTGTCCGCTTCGAGCGTGCCGCGCGGGCCGAGGCGCGCATCGAGCGTCGATCCGGCGACGTACTCCATCACGCAGTAGGCGGTTCCGTTCGCCTCGAAATAGTTCAACACCGCGACGATGGCCGGATGCTTCAAGCGCGCGAGCGTGCGCGCTTCGTCGCGGAAACGCGCCAGCCCCCAGGCGAAATCGTCCTGATGCGCGGGCGACATCGGCCGGACCGTGTCGCCTGTCTTGGCGCGCGCCGCGATCCCGTTGGGCAGAAACTCCTTCAGCGCGACCTGATGTCCGATCGCGGCGTGTTCGGCGAGATAGGTGATTCCGAAGCCGCCCGCGCCGAGCACGGAGCGGATGCGATAGCCCTGCACATCGGTGCCGGGCGCCATTGCTTGCGCGAACGGCTCGTCCGCGGTCATGCCAACCCCTCGCCTCGGCCGCTTCCCTCCCCGGAGATGCGGCGGCGCACATTAGCCTAACCGCACCGCCTGCGGCCAGACCGTGCCCGGAAGCCCGCGCCGTTCATTGCCATGCTCCGGGCGGACCTGTTATGCGAAGCGCGGAAATGCGAGATACGGATATGATCACGAAAGCCCAGATCGAGGAGGCGGTGGAGCTCCTGATCGCCGCGCGCGGCGACCACCGGCGGCTCGACGCGTTTCCGCCGTCGTGCCGGCCCGCGACGTTCGAGGACGGCCATGCGATCCAGGAAGCGTTCGTGCGGGTGTGGAGCGCGCCGGTGGCCGGCTACAAGATCGGCTGCACCTCCTTGGAGGCGCAAAGGATGCTCGGCTCGCCGGGTCCGTTTCCGGGCCGCGTGTTCGCGCCGGTGCTGCTGAAGAGCCCGGCCAAGGTGGCGGCCAAGGCGTTTCACCGCCTCGGCATCGAGCCGGAATTCGCGTTCACGATGGCGCGCGACCTGCCGGCGCGGCCGGCGCAGTACACGCGCGAAGAGGTGGCCGATGCGGTGGCCGCCGTGCATGGCGCGATCGAGCTGGTCGATTCGCGCTGGACCGACTGGATCAAGGCCGGCATCGCCTCGGTCGTGGCCGATAACGGCGCCAATGGCGGGCTCGTGCTGGGCCCGGCCGTGACGGACTGGCGCCGGTTCGACCTCGCCAAGGCGAGGGCCACGCTGCGCTTCGACGATAGGATCATCGCCGAAGGCACCGGCGCCGCCGTGCTCGGCCATCCGCTCGACGCGCTGACCTGGCTCGCCAACCACCTCTCCGCGCGCGGCTACGGCCTCAAGGCCGGCGAGGCGGTGACGACCGGGACGGTGGCGAGCATCAACTTCGCCGAACCCGGCATGCGCGTGACCGCCGATTTCGGGCCGCTCGGGACGGTGGAGGTGAGCTTCACCTGACCGCGGCCGCCGCCCGCCGGGCGGCGCGCCTGCGGCCGGCACGCGCCCATGCGCGCTCGTGGACGTAGAACGCGAGCGTGTTGCAGAGCGGCTCGATCAGCGCGACGGCGCCGCCGACCGCGACGCTGCCGCTGAGGAGGTACGCGACCGTGAACGCGGCGCCGAAATGCACCGGCGCGAAGGTCGCAGTCTTGAGCAGCGGAGGCTCAGCCATACGACATTCGGCAACGCCGGCGTTCTTGGACATATCGGGCACGAGATGCATAGGACGACTCCCGGCGATGTTTCCGTCGCGGCCTGTTGTGCTTGGCCCGCGCCGCCGCGACGGCGCGGGCGCGCGTATCCGGGCCGCGCCGCCTAACCGGCCGCGCGCGCCGCGTCCGACGCGAGGCCGAGTCGCCGTGCGACGCCGCCGCCATAGGCGGGATCGGCCTTCGTGAAGTGGCCAATCTGGCGGCGCTGGATGGCTTCCGGCACGCCCTTCATCGCGCCGGCGATCGCGTCCATCAGCAGCGCCCGCTGCGCCTCGCTCATCAGGCGGAACAG